>NZ_SMKT01000093.1 GCF_004348735.1 Actinomadura sp. KC06 | reverse complement strand
ACCGCAGCGGCTCCCCCACCTCACGCATATGCCGCAGAGCCAGCCGGTACGACCCGACCACCCCCGTCTCCGCATACGACACGCCCACCTCCGCACAATGCGCACGCACCAACGGCCGCACGCGCCGCAGATTGCACCGCGGAACACTCGGGAACAGGTGATGCTCGATCTGGTAGTTCAGCCCCCCGAACGCCCAGTCCGTCACCACACCGCCCCGCACGTTCCGGGACGTCAGCACCTGCCGCCGCAGATGATCCCACCGCTCACCCGGCTCCGGCATCGCCATCCCCTTGTGATTCGGCGCGAACACCGACCCCAGATGCACACCGAACACCGCATGCTGCAGCGCGATCAGCGCCAGCGCCTGCCCCACCGGCAGCAACGCGAACGCCAGCGACAGATACCCCACCGCGTGAGCCAGCAGCAGCCCGCCCTCCACGACCTGGTCACGGCGCTTCCGGCCCCGCAGGAACATCAGGCTCCCGACCTTGAGGTTCAGCCCCTCCAGCGTCAGCAGCGGAAAGAACAGCCACGCCTGATGCCGCGCCACCCACCGCAGCACACCCCGCTGCCGCCCGGCCTGCTCCTCCGTCCACGCCAGGATCCCCTCCCCCACATCGGGGTCCTTTCCGACATGGTTCGGGTTGGCGTGATGCCGGTTGTGCTTGTCGCTCCACCAGCCGTGCCCCATGCCCAGCAGCAGGTTGCCGAGCAGCAGCCCCAGCAGCCGGTTCCCCCGCGCGGTCCGCGCGATCTGCCGGTGTCCCGCGTCATGGCCCAGGAACCCGGTCCGGACCGCGATCACGGCGAGCGGGACGCCGAGCAGGACCGTCCACCAGCCGTCCCCCGCCCACGCGACCGCGGCCCACAGCGCGGCCGTGGCGGCCACGTTCAGCCCGATGGCCCGCGCGTAGTAGCCGGGACGCCGCTCCAGCAGCCCGCTGGCGCGCACGCGCCGCGCCAGCGGCGTGAAGTCGCTCCCGCCGCGGTCGGACTCCTCCGATCGCGGAACGGACGGGACGGGCGGGGCGGGCAAGGTCACGGCCATGAAACCTCCATGGGACGGAAGAGAATCGGACAACTCCCCCGAAAGGCTACGGAGCGTGAACCCGCGTCAGTAACCCGCTACGGAGCCATCCCCGATCTGGCTCCCAGGTCCCGGTCGCCGCACGAGGCCACCGCTCCCCGGGACCATCGCCTCCTACCCTGAGCACCGGCCTGGACACATCGGCCATATAGGGTCACAAGTCATGGACGACGGCACGCGGTGGATCGAGCTGGACGGCGCTGTCAACGCCCGTGACCTGGGCGGCCTCCCTACAGCAGACGGACGGACCACACGCCGCGGGCGCGTCCTGCGCTCCGACAACCTCCAGGACCTCTCCGTCGCCGACGTCCGCCTCCTGCTCGACGACTACGGCCTGAAGAACGTCATCGACCTGCGCAGCGACGCCGAGGTCCGCCTCGAAGGCCCCGGGCCGCTGACGCGTGTACCGTCCGTGACCGTCCACCAGCTGTCGCTGTTCCCCGAAGGCGGACGCCACACCGACGTCGCCGCCGACACCGTTGACGTCAATCGGGCGCTGCCCTGGCAGGAGCGTTCCAGCGACGGCCCGGAGCAGGACCGCTCGCTCGGCCTCTACCTGGGCTACCTCACCGACCGCGGCGACTCCATCGTCGCCGCCCTCCGCGTCATGACCCGCACCGACGGCTCGTCGCTCGTGCACTGCGCCGCGGGCAAGGACCGCACCGGCGTCGTCTGCGCCCTCGCCCTGGACGTCGCCGGCGTCACCCGCGAGGCGGTCGTCGCCGACTACGCCCAGACCGGCGAACGGCTGGAGACCGTCCTGCGCCGCCTGCGCACCAGCGACACCTACGCCGCCGACCTCGACTCCCGTCCGGCCGACAGCCACCGGCCCAACGCGGCCCTCATGGAGAAGTTCCTCGCCCGCGTCGACGAGGAGTTCGGCGGGACGATCAGCTGGCTGTCCACCCACGGCTGGACCCCCGACGACACCGACGCCCTCCGCACCCGGTTCCTCGCCTAGCTGTAATTGTTGTTAGTTGCTTGAAAAGTAGTGCTCCCGCCTGCGGCCTTTACGTTGTAAATTGAAGGCTGAAGTAACTGACGGTGCGGGCGGGCACGCGGGTCAGGTGAGGGTGGTGCGGACGGCGGCGTGGGCGGCCTTGCGCATCTCGGCGTGCAGCACGGCGTTCGCGTCCCGGTCGGTCCGGGCCTCCACGATCCGCAGCCCCTCCCCCGCCATCGCCTTGGACAGGTCCGCCGGGGCGTCCAGCAGCCGGTACGGGATGCCGTGCGCGGCCGCGACCGCCTCCAGGTCGACCTGGTGCGGGGTGCCGAAGACCCGCTCGAACGGGCCCTGCAGCGCGGCCTGCGGCAGCAGCGAGAAGATCCCGCCGCCCCGGTTGTTCACCACGATGATCGTCAGGTCGGGACGCTGGTCCCGCGGGCCGACGATCAGGCCGTTCTGGTCGTGCAGGAACGCCAGGTCGCCGAGCAGCGCGAACGACCGTCCGCTGTGCGCCAGCGCGGCGCCCATCGCCGTCGAGACCAGGCCGTCGATCCCGCTGGCGCCGCGGTTGGCCATGATCCGGATGCCGCGGCGCGGCCGCATCACCTGGTCCAGATCGCGGATCGGCATGCTCGCGGCCGTGAACAGCAGCGACCCGCCCGGCAGCCCCGCGACCAGGTCGCGGGCCAGGCGCGGCTCGCTCACCTCCGGCACCGCGTCCAGGACCCCGTCGACGGCCGCGGCGGCGGCGAGGTCGGCGGTCCGCCACGACTTCAGCCACGCGTCGTCGCCCGACACCACCGGGATCTCCACCTCCGGCGCGACCTGCGTCGCCGACCGGACCGGGTCGGGCCAGTGCGCCAGGTCCGGCGCCAGCACGATGTGCTCCTCGGCGCGGCGCAGCAGCGACAGCAGCGGACGCGACAACCCGGGCTTGCCCAGCGTCACCACCACCTCGGGACGGTGCCGCTCCACGAACTCCGGGACGCCCAGCAGGAAATGGTGCGACGACAGCGCGTGGTCGCCGTAGCGGGCGTTCCCGTTCGGCTCGGCCAGCACGGGCCACCCGGCCATCGACGCCGCCGCCACGTACCGCTTGACGTTGGACGCGCCGTCCCCCACCACCAGCACGCCCCGCCGCGTCGGCGGGACGTGCAGCACCGACCCCGGAGTCGCCGCCCGCACCTTCGTCCACGCACCGGTGACGTCGCCGTCCAGCGGCTCGCACCACGTGTCGTCGCCGTCCGGGATCAGCGGCTCGCGGAACGCCGCGTTCAGATGCACCGGGCCCGGCACCGGCGCCTGCGCCAGCCCCCACGCGCGGCTCACCAGCGACCGCCAGTACGCCACCATCCCCGGACGGTTCTCCGGCACGCCGATCTCGGTGCACCACCGAACGGCCGTCCCGTACAGCTTCACCTGGTCGATCGTCTGGTTCGCGCCGGTGTCGCGCAGCTCCGGCGGACGATCCGCGGTGATCACGATCAGCGGCACGCCCGACTCGTGCGCCTCGATCACCGCCGGATGGAAGTTCGCCGCCGCCGTCCCCGACGTGCACACCAGCGCCACCGGGCGCCCCGACCGCTTCGCCAGGCCCAGCCCGAGGAACGACGCCGACCGCTCGTCGATCCGCACGTGCAGCCGGATCCGCCCCGCGTCCTCGGCCGACTGCAGCGCCAGCGCCAGCGGCGCCGACCGCGACCCAGGCGCGAGCACCGCGTCGGTCATCCCGCACCGCAGCAGCTCGTCCACCAGGACGGTCGCCAGCGCGGTCGCCGGGTTCACGGCGCCGCCTCGATCACCGCGGGACCACCCAGGTGCGACTGCGCCTCGGCGGCCCGGTCGCGCCACCCGTCCGCCGGCGCCTCCCAGCGGCGCAGCGCCTCCTCGTCCACCACCGGCCGCCGCACCGCGATCTCGCCCGCCACCGGCGCCAGCGGATCGCCGACGACGTCGCCCTCCAGCAGCGACAGCGTCCCCAGCCCGCACGCGAACGGCAGCTCCGGCAGCGCCGCCGCCAGCGCCAGCCCGGCGGCCAGACCCACCGACGTCTCCACCGCGCTCGACACCACCACCGGCAGCCCGCACGCCTCCGCGACCCGCAGCGCCGCCGCCACACCGCCCAGCGGCTGCACCTTCAGCACCGCCACGTCCGCCGCCTCCGCCGCCCGGACCTTCAGCGGGTCCTCGGCGCGGCGGATCGACTCGTCCGCGGCGATCGGGACGTCCACCCGCCGCCGCACCAGCGCCAGCTCCTCCAGCGTCGCGCACGGCTGCTCGGCGTACTCCAGCTCCCACCGGTCCAGCGTCCGGATCATCCGGGCGGCGTGGTCGACGTCCCACGCCCCGTTCACGTCGATGCGGACCCGGCCCTCAGGCCCGAGCGCGGCGCGGACCGCCTCCACCCGCGCCAGGTCGTCGCCGTCGGTCTGGCCGCGCTCGGCGACCTTCACCTTCGCGGTCCGGCAGCCGGACTCCTTCGCCATCTCATACGCCCGCCGCGGCGCGACCGCGGGGATCGTCACGTTCACCGGGACCCGGTCGCGCACCGGCGCCGGCCAGCCCTCATAGGCGGCCTCGCGCGCCGCGGCCAGCCACCGCGCGCACTCGGCGGGGCCGTACTCGGCGAACGGCGAGAACTCCCCCCACCCGGCGGGCCCCTGGACCAGGACGCCCTCCCGCCGCGTCACACCGCGGAACCGCGCCCGCATCGGGATGGAGTACACCCGCACCCGCCGAACCCCCTGACTGCCCGCCCAATCACCGTATTCGTGACCACACCGTAAGTTCGACCATTAGTAGTACCACGGGAAACGCGACCAATCGGGGTCGCGCTTCTCCAGGAACGAGTCGCGCCCCTCGGCGGCCTCGTCGGTCCCGTACGCCAGCCGCGTCGCCTCCCCCGCGAACACCTGCTGCCCGACGAGCCCGTCGTCGACCAGGTTGAACGCGTACTTCAGCATCCGCTGCGCCGTCGGGCTCTTGCCGTTGACCTTTCGCGCCCACTCCAGCGCCGTCGCCTCCAGCTCCGCGTGCGGGACGACCGCGTTCACCATCCCCATCCGGTGCGCCGCCTCCGCGTCGTAGTCGTCGCCCAGGAAGAAGATCTCGCGGGCGAACTTCTGCCCGACCTGACGCGCCAGGTACGCCGACCCGAACCCGCCGTCGAAGCTCGCCACGTCCGCGTCGGTCTGCTTGAACCGCGCGTGCTCCCGGCTCGCGAGGGTGAGATCGCACACAACGTGCAGGCTGTGCCCGCCGCCCGCCGCCCAGCCAGGCACCACGCAGATCACGACCTTGCCCATGAACCGGATCAGCCGCTGCACCTCCAGGATGTGCAGCCGCCCCGCCCGCGCCGGGTCGATCGTGTCGGAGGTGTCCCCCTCGGCGTACTTGTAGCCGTCCTTGCCCCGGATCCGCTGGTCGCCGCCCGAGCAGAACGCCCACCCGCCGTCGCGCGGGGACGGGCCGTTCCCCGTCAGCAGCACGCACCCGATGTCGCTGGACATCCGCGCGTGGTCCAGCGCCCGGTACAGCTCGTCCACCGTGTGCGGGCGGAACGCGTTGCGCACCTCGGGCCGGTCGAACGCCACCCGGACCGTCCCGTGGCCCACCGCGCGGTGGTAGGTGATGTCGGTGAAGCCGAACCCCTCGACCTCTTTCCACGCGTCCGCGTCGAACAGCTCCGAGACCATGTCTTCCTCTCCCGTCGGGGGACAACGCCGTCCTGCCGCCCGCGCCGCCCCGGGGGGCGCGGCGCTCCGGGTCCCATTCAACCGCCCCCGGGTTTGAACGCGTTCAGCGGGGTCGTCTACCCTGATCAGATCATGGATCGCCCGCTGCACGCCGCCGTCCTGCCGCCCGGCCCGCCGCTGCTGCGGGCCCTCGCCGACGCGCTCGACGGCGGCCCCGCGATCTGCCCCCTCTCCCCCGACCTGCCCGAGCCCGCGCTCCGCGACCTCCTCGACGCCCTCGCCCCCGACGCGATCCGCACCCCGGACGGCCTCGCCCCGCACCGCCCCCGCGGCGGGCACGCCCCGGTGAGCGCCGGCACCGCCGTGCTGATCGCCACGTCCGGCTCCACCGGGACGCCCAAGTTCGTCGAGCTCTCGGCCGCCGCGCTGCGCCACTCCGCCGCCGGAACCCTCGACCGCATCGGCGCCCAGCCCGGCGACCGGTGGCTCTGCTGCCTGCCCACCAGCCACATCTCCGGCGTTCAGGTCCTCGTCCGCGCCCTCGTCGCCGGAACCGACCCGATCATCGTCCCGCGCTTCGACACCGCCGCCGTCGCCGCCATCGCCGCCGCCGCGGGACGACCGCATCTCTCGCTCGTCCCGACGCAGCTGCGCCGCCTCCTGGACGCCGGGGTCGACCTCGCCCGGCTCGGCGCGATCGTCCTCGGGGGCGCGGCGGCCCCGCCCGGCCTGCTCGGCGAGGCCCGCGACCGCGGCGCCCGCGTCTTCACCACCTACGGCATGAGCGAGACGTCCGGCGGCTGCGTCTACGATGGGACGCCGCTGCCCGGCATGCGCGTCGCGCTCGACGACGGCGGCCGGATCCGCCTCGCCGGCCCGTCCCTGTTCACCGGCTACCGGCTGCGGCCCGACCTGGCCGCCGAGGCCATGGACGGCGAATGGTTCGTCACCCAGGACCTCGGCGCGCTGGAGGACGGCCGGCTCCGCGTCCGCGGCCGGCTCGACGACGTGATCAACACCGGCGGGGAGAAGGTCGTCGCGGGGGAGGTCGCCGCCGCGCTGTCCCGCCACCCGAAGATCCGCGACGTCGTCGTGGTCGGACGCCCCGACCCCGAATGGGGCGAGCGCGTCACCGCCGTCGTGGTGCCCGGCCCGTCCGGCGATCCCGGGCTGAAGGAACTGCGCGCCTTCGTCCGTGAGACGATGCCCGCCTACGCGGCGCCGCACGAGCTGGAACTCGTGGACGCCATCCCGCTGCTGGCGTCCGGCAAACCCGACCGCGCCCGCCTCCGCACCCCCTGACCCGCCGGCGGGCGCATGGCCCGCTGATCACCGGGGACAGGACGACCATGGCGGCACAGCGGGGCGAGCGCGGGAACGGGCCGGAGAACGAGAGCGGGCTCACCGTCGCGCTCGCGTTCGCCGCCAACCTCGGCATCGCCGTGGCGAAGATCGTCGCGGCGCTGATCACCGGGTCGGCGTCGATGGCCGCCGAGGCCGCCCACTCGGTCGCCGACACCTTCAACGAGGTGCTGCTGATGGCCGGGCTGCGCCGCAGCGTCCGGCCCGCCGACCGCCGCCACCCCCTCGGCTACGGCAAGGAGCGCTACATCTGGACGCTCCTCGTCGCCGTCGCGATCTTCGGGATGGGCGCGCTGTTCTCCTTCTACCAGGGGATCCAGACCCTCGCCGGGCACCGCGAGGACGCCGAGGCCGGCACGATCGTCGGCTACGCCGTCCTCGCGGTCGCGTTCGTCCTGGAGGCGGTCTCGTGGCAGCAGGCCGTCCGGCAGGTCCGCGCCGCCGCCCGCGCCGCGGACCTGCCGCTGCGCGCCTACATCCGCCGGACCGACGAGCCCACCGCCGTCAGCGTCCTGCTGGAGGACTCCGCGGCCCTCATCGGCCTGATCATCGCGTTCGGCGGTCTCGGGCTGCACCACCTGACCGGCTCGGCGGCCTGGGACGCCGCCGGATCGCTCCTCATCGGCGTGCTGCTCACCGCCGTCGCGCTCGTCCTCGGCCGGATCAACCTCAACCTGCTGATCGGCACGCAGGCCGACCCGAGGCTCGTCGCCGACGTCCGCGCGCGCCTCGGCGCCGCGCCCGGGATCGACTGGGTCGTCGACATCGTCACCGTCACGTTCGGCACCGACCGCGTCCTCGTCTGCGCCCGGCTGGACTTCCGCGACTCCCTCACCGCCGGCGAGGTCGAGCACGCCTGCGTGCGGATGGCGCACGACCTGCGCGAGGCGCACGAGGAGATCGACGAGGTCTTCCTCGAACCCGTCCCCCGCGACGACCCTGAGCTGCGCGAACGCGTCATCGCGCGGTACGGTCGGACATTGCGGCCTAAGCGTCCAGATTCAGAATGATTTACCGTGATTTGTCAACCACCCGGGCCCTTTACGCAGTAAGGTAACGGCCGTCCGAAGCGTCCGGTGTGAAACGGCCCGCTCCGGGCACCACGACCTTCTGGATCGCTCCTGCACGGTCCCCTAGGGGCCGCCGATCCCGGGGCGTCGGGAACAAGAACCCCTTCGTGCGACGTTCCGTTAAGTGCGTGCGCCACCAGCGAACACAATCCGCGCGCCGCACTCACACCACCGAAGGGAGGGGGGTGTCCCCATGCCGCGAAGCGCCGTAGAGACCCCGCTCACGGAGTCGGCGAGCCCCGCGCTCGACGACCTCCTGAAGCGTGGCCGCGCCCAAGGGCGCCTCTCGCTCGACGAGGTGAGGGGGGCCTTCGAGGCCGCGGGCATCAGCCCGGCCCAGGGCCGTTCCATCCTGCGCGAGCTGTCCGAGTCCGGCATCAGCCTGGCCGGCGAGTCCGACACGGTCCGCAAGATGGCCGCGGCCGCCGACCACGACGGCGGCGACACCGCCCAGGCGACCCCCGGCGCGGCATCCAGCGCGGCATCCGGAACCGCGAAGCGCGCCACCCGCAAGACCGCCGCCAAGCCCTCCCGTGCGGCCGCGAAGAACGGCGCCGAGGGCGACGCGGCCAAGAACGGCGCGAAGGGCTCCCGGAAGGGCGCCGCGAAGGCCGCCGGTGGGGACGCCCCCGACGAGGGTTTCGAGGTCACCGAGGTCGAGCCCGCCGACGCGGACGCCGACACCGGCGCCGACCTGGACGACCAGTCGACCGCCATGGGCGACTCCGTCCACACCTACCTGAAGGCCATCGGACGCCGCCAGCTGCTCACCGCCGACCAGGAGGTCGAGCTCGCCAAGCGCATCGAGGCCGGCCTGTACGCCGAGCACAAGCTGGAGACCGAGGACCTCTCCCCCGCCGTGCGCGCCGACCTGGAATGGGTCGCCGCCGACGGCCGCCGCGCCAAGGCCCACATGCTGGAGGCCAACCTCCGGCTCGTGGTGTCGGTCGCCAAGAAGTACTCCGACCGCGGCCTGTCGCTGCTGGACGTCGTCCAGGAGGGCAACCTCGGCCTGATCCGCGCCGTGGAGAAGTTCGACTACTCCAAGGGCTACAAGTTCTCCACGTACGCGATGTGGTGGATCCGGCAGGCGATCCAGCGCGGCTTCGCCGACTCGGCCCGCACGATCCGGCTGCCCGTGCACGTTCTGGAGATGCTGAGCAAGCTCAGCCGCGTCGAGCGCGACATGCACCAGCGGCTCGGCCGCGAGCCCACCCCGGAGGAGCTGGCCGTCGAGCTCGACAAGAGCCCCGAGCAGGTCCGCGAGCTGCTGCGCACCAGCCGGCAGCCGATCAGCCTCGACTCCACCATCGGGGAGGACGGCGAGACCCGCATCGGCGACCTCATCGAGGACACCGACAGCCCCGAGGCGTCCGAGCTGGTGGACCGGCAGCTCATGGCCGACCAGCTGCGCCGCACGCTGGACATCCTGTCCCCGCGCGAGGCCAAGATCATGGCGATGCGGTTCGGGCTGTACGACGGGACGCCCCGCACCCTCGACGAGATCGGCAAGGCGCTCGGGCTGACCCGCGAGCGGATCCGGCAGCTGGAGAAGGAGTCGCTGTCGAAGCTGCGGCACCCCAGCAACGCGCGCCCGCTGCTCGACTTCGCCGTCTGACACGAGCGCGTCCTGATACGCGCGTCCCGCACAAGCGGAGGGCCCGCCGGACCGGTCACGGTCCGGCGGGCCCTTTCGTGCGCGGCCTACCGCGGCCCTGGCGGGCAGCCATCGACGGCGAACGCCAGGAAGTGGGTGATCTCCTCGGCGCTGAAGTTGTCGTCGGAGCCCACCACCAGCGTGCACTCCCCCGACGTCAGGCGCGGCCCCCAGCCCATCGCCTCCAGGTTCTGGACGGGCCTTGACCCGCGGCCGAGATCGGTGACGAGCCGCTTGGCCACCGGCCGGTACGGCCCGCCCTGGGCGAGGCCGTCGCGGCCCAGCACGTCGGTCGCGCCGCGGGTGTCGAACTCGTAGAGCCGGACCCGGTAGCCGACGCCCTGGATCCAGGACCGCTCCAACGCCAGGAACCGGTGGCCGTCGATCGCGAGGATCTCCGAGACGCCGGTGTCGGTCGCCCCGTCCGGCGGCACCGGCTTCGCCGGGAGCCGGTCGAGGGGGTAGGCGTACTGCGCGCGGACCTGCCCGCTGCGGCTCCACAGGGTGAGCCTGGCCGGGGCGCCGCGCTCCGCGGTCGGCGGTTCGCCGTCCTCGTAGCGCGGGCCCTCGACCATGGCGGCGATCCCGTGCGGCGTGAAGGACAGCCCCTCGATCCCGAAGTTGCGGCGCGGCCCGTTGCGGGTGTCGGTCTGTTTCAGGTTCCTCGGGAGGCGCACGTCTCCGCGGTGGCGGCCGTCCCGTCCCGCCCACCGGACCGACAGGTCGGACACCGGGATGTCCGGGTGGGTCTCGTCCGGGCGGTCGCCCTCGTTACCCCACAGCACCCGGCCGCTGCGCGGGTCGTAACGGATCGACTCCGGGTCGGCCGACTCCGGCTTGGCGTAGCCCGGGTAGGGGCTGCCGTCCCGCCGCGTCAGGGTCTCGACTCCGGTGATCTTCACGCCGGTGAACGCGCCGGTGGACGGGTCGATGTCCAGGCGGCCGGTGTAGAAGCGGGCCGGGTCGTAGCGCCACCGGTCGTCGGAGATCAGGTACCAGGTGCCGGTGCGGGGATCGCGGTCGATGCCCGACACGCCCCCGAACGTGGTGCCCTCGACCGTCATCTTGTGCGGCAGGCGCCGCTCGCCGAGGAACCGCGTGATCCGCAGCCTCCGCTGCGGCTGCGCGTCCGCCCGCTCCGTGCCCGTTCCGTCCGCTGCGCTGCCGGCTTCTCTGGCGGCGTTCGCCGCCGGACGCCCGTCCGCGACCGCCGGGACGGCCGTCACCGCGAGGACCGCCGCGCCCGCCGCGATCCCGCGCCACAAAATCCGCTGCCCGTTCACCTGGCTACCATCACCCCTCGGATACGAGTCAATTCCGTGCGTAACGTACTCGTATTCAATATCACGCTGGGTGACGGATTGATACGCCGATGTCAATCGGCGTGGCGGAACTCCAGGATGGCCACGCCCATCAGCACGGCGCCCATGACGGCCACGATCACGATCTCCAGCCAGACCGGGACGACCCACCCGTTCCACGTCACGCCGGGGTTGAACGTCCGCTGCAGCGCCGGCGAGAGGTCCAGGCGGGAGAAGACCGCCTGGCGGAGCGGGTCGACCGCGTAGGTGAGCGGGTTGAAGCGGGTCAGGACGGTCAGCCACGTGGGCAGCCCGTTCAGCGGGTACAGCGCGCCCGACAGGAACATCATCGGCATCATCGCCATCTGGATGAGGGCGAAGAACGACTGCATCTGCTTGATCCGCGCGGCCATCATGACGCCGAAGCCGGTGAGCGCGAACGCGCCGAGGAACATCAGGCCCAGCAGCTCGGCCAGCAGCGCCGGGTCGTAGGGGACGCCGGCCAGGCCCGCCAGCGCCACGATCACCGCGCCCTGCAGGGTCGCCACCAGCGCCCCGCCGATGCACTTGCCGATGACGATGGCGCTGCGGCTGACGGGCGCGACGAGCATCTCGCGCAGGAAGCCGAACTCGCGGTCCCACACGATCGACCCGGCGGAGAACATCGCGGTGAACATCACCGACATCGCGCACACGCCGGGGAAGATGAACGTCTTCAGGTCGACCTCGCCGTGCGGGCCGCCGCCCGCGGCCATCAGGTTGGACAGGCCGGTGCCCATGACCAGCAGCCACAGCACCGGCTGGACGAGCCCGGACACCATCCGCAGCTTGTCGCGCCAGAACCGGATCAGCTCCCGATGCAGGACGACCTTCACGGCGCGCAGGTCCTGCCGCAGGCCCGGCTCGGGCACCCGCACGCGGACGACGTCGACCGGACGCGCCGCCCCGCTGGAAACCGGCATCCTCATCTCCTCATCGCGCGCATGGTCATGCGCAGGCGGTCGCTCGACCCGGCCTCGGCGTCGCGGATCGTCGAGCCGGTGAACGACATGAACACGTCGTCCAGCGACGGCCGGGACACGCTCACCGACCGGATCGGGACGCCGAGCTCGGCGAACAGCCGCGGCACGAACGCCTCGCCGGAGGCCACCGGGAACGCGACCGCCCCCTCGGACATGACCGCCTCGAGGTCGAACCGCTC
This sequence comes from Actinomadura sp. KC06, assembly GCF_004348735.1. GTDB lineage: Bacteria > Actinomycetota > Actinomycetes > Streptosporangiales > Streptosporangiaceae > Spirillospora. Next base: position 24,180 of record NZ_SMKT01000093.1, on the reverse strand, counting down.
TTTGAGCGCGGCGATCGCGGCCTCGTCGTCGGCGGTCTGGATGCGGACCCGGTCCTTGCCGACGCCCGCCTTGAGCGCCTCGGGGGTGTCCAGCGCCACGATCCGCCCCGAGTCGATGATCGCGATGCGGTCGCAGAACTCGGCCTCGTCCATGTAGTGGGTGGTCATGAAGATGGTGATCTCCTCGGCGGCCTGGAGCTGCCGGATGTAGTCCCAGATCGACGCGCGGGTCTGCGGGTCGAGGCCGATGGTCGGCTCGTCCAGGAACAGCACCCGCGGGGAGTGCAGCAGGCCGCGGGCGATCTCCAGGCGGCGCTTCATGCCGCCGGAGTAGGTCTGCGCCAGGTCGCCGCGCCGCTCCCACAGCCCGACCATCTCCAGCACCTGCCGGATCCGCCGGCCCGTGACGGCCCTGGGCACCCCGTACAGCTCGGCGTGGAAGCGCAGGTTCTGCTCGCCGGACAGGTAGCCGTCGAGCGTCGGGTCCTGGAAGACGAGCCCGATGTTGCGGCGCACGCCGTCGCGCTGGGACACCACGTCGTGCCCGGCGACGCGCGCCCGCCCGCCGCTGGGCTTCAGCAGCGTGCAGAGCATGTTGATCGTGGTGGACTTGCCGGCGCCGTTCGGGCCGAGGAATCCGAAGACCTCCCCCGGGCGGACGGTGAACTCGATCCCCCGCACGGCCTCCACGTCGCCGAACCGCTTGATCAGGCCGTCGACCTCGACGGCGGGTCCCCCGTCCGGCATCGGGCCTCCCTCTCCGCTCCATCGCGGCATGTTGTGGACCGTCCAACGGTAGGAATACCCTATCTCTCACGTCAAGAGAGATAGGACGCGCCAAGCGAACCCGAGGGAGGGGCACGTGGAGGACCGGCCCGACCCGCTGCACGAGTCGCCCACCTACCTGATGTTCGAGCTGATGAGGCTCGCGCGGCGCACCTCTGCGCGGATGTTCCCCGGACACCTGCGGCTGCCGCACATGCTCGTGCTGGAATGCGTGGCGCGGCTCGGGCCGCTGTCGCAGCGCGAGGTCGCCGAGCACCTGCGGATGGACCCCGGCGACCTGGTCGGCGTCGTGGACGCGCTGGAGGAGGCCGGCCGCGTCCGGCGCCGCCGCGACCCCGACGACCGCCGCCGGTACGCGCTGGAGGCCACCGAGGACGGCCGGCTCGCCCTCGGCGCGAGCCTGGACGACCGCGCCCGCCTCAACGCGGCGCTGTTCGAGCCGCTGTCCCCGGACGAACTGCGGCAGCTCACGGACCTGATGCTGCGCGTCCTCGCCCACCACGACCAGCGGTTCGCCTGCCCCGCGTCCCGCGAGCCTGGTCAGGACGCGGCGGCCGGGACCGCCGGGCGCGACCGCGCCTCGTCGTAGCGGCGCAGGACGAGCCGCGCGACGGCGGCGTGCGCTCCGACCGGCGCGGCGACCGCGTCGGCGCCGCAGGCCGCCATCCGGTCGTGGAACCGGCCGGGAGCCAGCAGGCAGCACGCCACCGCGACGCGGCGCGCGCCGTCCCGCCGCGCGGCCGCCACGGCCTCGTCGAGGGACGGCGCGCCCGCGGCGACGAACCCGGCCGGGACGGGACGGCGCAGCCTCCGCGCCAGCAGCCGCGCGGCGGCACGCACGTCGGCGGCGCCCGCCGGGTCGGCGGACCCCGCCGCGCCGAGGACCACGGCGTCCGGGCGGCGCGGCGGGAGCACAGCGGCCAGCCGCGCGGCGAGCGCGTCGGCCAGCAGGGCGTCGGGGCCGAGCGGGCGGGCCGTAACGGCGTCCGGCAGCAGGCGCGCCGCCCGGTCCGGTACGTCGGCCAGCGCGTGGTGGCCGCGCGCCAGCATCAGCGGAACCACGACCACCGGGGCGTCGCCGTCCAGGCCGCCGGCCGCCTGCTCCAGCGATGGCGACGACAGCTCCCCGTACGCCTCGATCACCTGCAGGCCGGGACGCATGGCCCGCACCAGCGCGAGCAGGTCCCGAACGACGGCGGGCCCCGCGGGGTCGCGGGTGCCGTGCGCCACGGCCAGCAGGACGGGGTCAGCCACCGGCGCCCGCCGGCACCCGGTCGGCGAGCCGCGGATCGCACGCCAGCCGGTAGCCGCGCTTGACGACCGTCTCGACGATCCCGGGACGGCCGAGCCCGCGCCGCAGCCGCGCCACCGCCATCTCCACCGCGTGCTCGTCGGCCTGCGGCCGCGCCTCCCCGGCGGGGGCGAGGCGGCTCGGCAGGACGCCGCACAGCTCCGCCCGCGACACCACGTGCCCCGGCCGCCGCGCGAGGGCCCGCAGGATCGCCATCGGCGCGGGCGCGATCGGCCGGAGCAGCCCGTCCAGGACGACGGCGTGCCCGCGCAGCTCCAGCGCGCACCCGCGCACCGACAGCCGCCGCGACCGCCGCGCCGGCAGGCCCGTCACCAGCGCCCGCACCAGCACCCCGAGCCGCGCCCGCTCCGGCTGGACGGTCGGCACGCCCCGCCCGGTGAGCGCCCGCGCGGTGACGGGCCCGACGCACGCCGCCACCACGTGGGCGCGCAGGGCGTCCAGCAGCGGCTCCTCCAGGCCGTCCTCGGCGGCGACGGCGAGCGTCTCGGCGACCGCGGGCGCGCTGGTGAACGTGATCGCGTCGACCGTGCCCGCGACGGCCTGGCCGACCAGCCGGCGCAGCGGCGTCGGGTCCTCGGTCCGCGACCACCGGTACACCGGGACCTCGATCACCTCGGCGCCCGCGCCGCGCAGCGCGGCGGTCAGCTCCGGCTGCCGCTCCCCGTACAGCTGGACGGCGACCCGCGCGCCCGCCAGGTCCTGCCGCAGCAGGTGCCCGGTCACCTCGGAGAGCTCTTCGGAGTCCGGTGACCAGCGCTCGCGCAGCCCCGCCGACCGGATCGCGCCGCGCGCCTTAGGGCCGCGCGCCACGATGGCGGCCTCGGCGAGGCGGGCGACGAGCGCGTCCCGCGTCCCCTGCCCGTCGGCCGACTCCAGCCAGGCGCGGAACCCGATCCCGGTCGTGACGACCACGTGGTCCAGCGGCCCGGCCGCGCACGCCCGGGTGGCCTCCAGCAGCTCGGCGTCGTCGGCGAGCGGCGCGAGGCGGATGGCGGGCGCGAGCACAACCCGGGCCCCGCGCCGCTCCAGGAGCGTCGCGAGCTCCTCGTGGCGGCGCGCCGCGGTCACCCCGACCGCGAACCCCGCCAGCGGCTCCGCGGGCCCGGCCGACGGCTCAGCGGCGGTGCTCATCGGTGAGCGCCACCTCCACGCGGTCGCCGGCGCGGCGGACCGGGAACGCCGGCAGCGCCACGCGGGGATCGTCCAGGCAGGCCCCGGTCCGCAGGTCGAACACCTGCTTGTACATCGGGGACGCGACGGTCGGCGCGCCGTTGCGGGTGCCGAGGATGCCCCTGGACAGGACGTGGGCGCCGCTGAACGGGTCGAGGTTCGACAGCGCGTACAGGGCGCCGTCGAACGTCCGGAAGATCGCCACCTGCGTGCCGCCGAGCATCGCGCAGACGCCCCGCTCGGGGGTCAGGGACGCGTAGGAGCAGACGTCGGACCAGCGGACGGCGCCTCCGGTGATCGTCGCTTCTGGTGTCCTGGTCGCTTCGGATGTCTTGGTCATCGGCGCGGCAACCTCCTGGCTGGTACGGGTCGATGCTCCGATACTCGGCAAGGGCCGTTTCGCGGTTGGGTCCCGCTTGTCACCGCCGTGTTAAAAGCCGCTCACCTCAAAGCGCGGAGCGCTCCAGGGGGTGTGGGGGGTCGTCCCCCCTCGATGGGCAGGGCTGGAGGCGGACGGCGCAGACCTTGAATTCCGGCATCCGCGACACCGGGTCTAGGGACGGGTTGGTGAGCAGGTTCGCGCGGCCGTCCCCGGCCCAGTGGAACGGCATGAACACCGTGTCGGAGCGGATCGCCGTGGTGAGTTGCGCCTGGACGGTCGCCGCGCCCCGGCGGCTCTCAACCCGCACGCGGGCGCCGTCCTCAATGCCGAGGCGTCCGGCCAGGTCGGGATGCAGCTCCACGAACGGGCCCGGTGCAGCCTCCGCCAGGGCCGCGACGCGCCTGGTCTGCGCGCCCGACTGGTACTGCGCGAGGACGCGGCCCGTGGTCAGGTAGAGGGGGTAGTCGGCGTCCACGTCCTCGGCGGCACCGTGGTGCTCCACCGGGACGAACCGGGCCCGGCCGTCCGGTGTGGGGAAGCGGTCCAGGTAGGGCCTCGGCGTCCCCGGATGGTCCTCCGACGGGCAGGGCCAGAACACGCCGCCCTCGGCCTCGATCCGCTCGTAGGTGATGCCGGAGTAGTCGGCGGTCCCGCCCGCGCTCGCGCGCCGCAGCTCCGCGAACACCGCCTCCGGGTCGGCGCTCCACTCCCCCGGCGCGTCCAGCCGCCCGGCGAGCGCGGCGATGATCTCCAGGTCGGTGCGGACGCCGTCCGGCGGCGGGACGGCCCTGCGCCGCCGCAGCACCCGGCCCTCCAGGTTCGTCATCGTCCCCGACTCCTCCGCCCACTGCGCGGCGGGCAGGACCACGTCCGCGAGCCGCGCGGTCTCCGACGGCACGACGTCGGCGACGACCAGGAGGTCGAGCGCGCCGAGCCGTTCCTCCACGTGCGCGGCGCGCGGCGCGGACACCGCCGGGTTCGAGCCGAACAGCAGCAGCGCCTTCGGGCCGTCCGGGGCGCCGAGCGCCGACAGCAGCTCGTACGCCGAGCGTCCGGGCCCGGGAAGGGACTCGGGGGCCACGCCCCAGACCCGCGCGACGTGCGCGCGCGCCGCCGGGTCGTCGATCCGGCGGTAGCCGGGCAGCTGGTCGGCCTTCTGCCCGTGCTCGCGCCCGCCCTGCCCGTTGCCCTGCCCGGTCAGGCACCCGTACCCGGAGCCGGCGCGGCCGGGCAGCCCGAGCGCGAGCGCCAGGTTGATGAAGCCGCTGACCATGTCGGTGCCGCGCGCGTGCTGCTCGGCGCCGCGCGCGGTGAGGACGTGGGCGCGGGAGGCGCGGGCCAGCAGCCGGACGGCCTCGCGCATCGCCGGGACGGGCACGCCCGTGATCCGCTCGACCCGGTCCGGCCAGTAGGCGTTCACCACCGTCCGGACGGCGTCGAACCCGGTGGTGCGGGCGGCGAGGTAGTCCTCGTCGGCGAGGCCCTCGGTGACCGCCAGGTGCAGCAGCCCGTTGGCCAGGGCGATGTCGGTGCCGGGCGCCGGCTGCAGATGCAGGTCGGACTGCCGGGCGGTGGCGGTGCGGCGCGGGTCCACGACGATGAGCGCCCCGCCCGCGTCCCGCATCTCGGTCAGGTGCCGCATGAACGGCGGCATCGTCTCGGCGGGGTTCCCGCCCGCCAGCAGGATCGCGCCGGACGCCGCCAGGTCCGTGACGGGGCCGGGCAGGCCACGGTCCATGCCGAACGCCCGTCCGGACGCCGCCGCGGCCGACGCCATGCAGAACCGCCCGTTGTAGTCGATCTGGGACGTGCCGAGCGCGACGCGCGCGAACTTCCCGAGCAGGTACGCCTTCTCGTTCGTCAGCCCGCCGCCCCCGAAGACCGCGACGGCGTCCAGGCCGTGCAGCGACCGGAGCCGCGAGGCCTCGGCGGCGACGCGGTCCAGCGCCTCGTCCCAGGTGCAGGGTTCCAGCGGCGCGTCCTTGCGGGGGCGCATCGCAGGCGTCGTGAGCCGGTCCGGGACGGTGAGCAGCTCCGCGGCCGTCCAGCCCTTCTGGCACAGCCCGCCGCGGTTGGCGGGCACGTCGTCGCGCGGGGCCACCCGGACGGCGCCGCGCTCACGACGCAGGGTCATGCCGCATTGCAGGGCGCAGTACGGGCAGTGCGCCGGAGTCCCGATCATGCGCCCGAGACTCGGCGAGGGCCGTTTCGTCCGCGAGTCCCCGCTGTGACCCCAGCGTTAAATGCCTTTCACGCGGCGCGTTCACCGAAGTCAGGCGTTCCGCGGAGCGGTCCAGGGCCGGTGACCTTGACATTCGCGGGTCAAGCGTTGTCGTCGCCCATCTTGGCCCTTTCGTCGCCTTTTACTCGATCTCCGAACGGATTCGCGGCTCCCCGGCGATCTTCTGGACGGATGCGGCCCCGGCCGCCCGGAGCGCCGGATCACGCGGCGATGATCGCGCCTAACCTCGGTACATGCCCGACCTTGCTTACTACGCCTCACTGCCGCGCTCCCGCGGCGCCGCGGCGGCCCTCCTCCTGGACGACCTCGGGCGGGTCCTGCTGGTCAAGCCCACCTACAGCGAGGGCTGGTACCTGCCCGGCGGGGTCATCGAGGCCGACGAGTCCCCCCTGTCGGCATGCGTGCGCGAATGCTCGGAGGAGCTCGGCCTCGTCCCCCGCCTCAACGGCCTGGCCTGCGTCGACTGGGGCTCGCCGCGCGACGACGGCGTCGACGCCGTCAACGTGTTCGTCTTCGGCGGCACGATCACCGGCGAGGAGATCGCCGCGATCCGGCTGCCGCCGGACGAGCTGTCCGACCACATCCTCGTCGCCCCGGAGAAGATCCCCGAGCTGGCGCCGGCGCACGTGTCGCGCCGGATGGACCCCAGCCTGCGCGCCATGGCCGAGGGCCGCGCCGTCTACCTGGAGGACGGCCGCGAGCAGCCGTTCGGCTAAGCGGGCCCAGCGTCTAAGCCAGCACGGCGTCCCTAGCCTGCCGGCCCCGCTCCGGGTCGGCCACGCGGGCGCAGTGCGCGCAGCAGTACCAGTGCCCGTCCACGTCGATGCCGTGGCCCATGATGCGGCACTGGCAGTGCTCGCAGACCGGCGCCATCTTGGTGACCGCGCACTCGAACGAGTCGAACGTGTGCACCTCGCCCTGCGCGTGGACCTCGAACGTCATGTCGTAGTCGTTGCCGCAGACCTCGCAGGTCGCCATCGGTCCTGTCTCCGTTCCCCCGCCGCGCCGCCTATCCGGCACTGCTACCCGGACCGCCCCGGGTCTACCCCGCGCCTCACAGCCGGCGGGACGCGCTGTGCGGCGGAGTTATCAGAGCCGTATGACCGCTCACACGAGCGCGAAACGCGCCGCTCCTACGGTCGTGCCCGCCGAGCGACCCCAGGGAGACCCATGAGCGTCACCGCCGAAGCCCCCCGCCGCGACCGAGACCGCCGCGCCCGCCGCGCCCATGCGCTCAAGGGCCGCTGGATCGACGACTGGCGGCCCGAGGACCCCGCGTTCTGGACGGCCACCGGCGCCCGCACCGCCCGCCGCAACCTCGCCTTCTCGATCTTCGCCGAGCACGTCGGCTTCTCCGTCTGGACGCTGTGGTCGGTGCTGGTGCTCTTCCTCGGCCCCGCCTACGGCATCGACCCGGCCGGGAAGTTCACGCTCACCGCCGTCCCGGCGCTGGTCGGGGCCGCGCTGCGGATCCCCTACACCCTCGCCGTCGCCCGGTTCGGCGGCCGCAACTGGACGGTCTTCAGCGCCGCGACGCTGCTCGTCCCGGCCGTGCTCGCCGCGTTCCTCATCCAGCCCGGCGTCTCCTACCCGACGCTGCTGGTCCTGGCCGCGATCGCCGGGATCGGCGGCGGCAACTTCGCGTCCTCGATGGCCAACATCAACGCGTTCTACCCGCGGCGGCTCAAGGGCTGGGCGCTCGGCGTCAACGCGGGCGGCGGGAACCTCGGCGTCGCCGTCGTCCAGCTCGTCGGGCTCCTCGTCCTCGCCACCGCCGGGAAGGACCGTCCGGGGCTGGTCGCCGGGGTCTACATCCCGCTGATCGTCCTGGCCGCGCTCGGCGCCGCGCTGCGCATGGACAACCTCTCCCACGTCCGCAACGACCGGAGGGCCATGCGGGACGTCTGCAAGGACGCCCACACCTGGATCATGTCGGTGCTCTACATCGGGACCTTCGGGTCGTTCATCGGGTTCGGGTTCGCGTTCGGGCAGGTCCTGCAGGTGCAGTTCGCGGACGTCTTCGACACCCCGGTCAAGGCCGCCTGCCTGACGTTCCTCGGCCCGGCGCTCGGCTCGCTGCTCCGTCCCGCCGGAGGGCGGCTCGCCGACCGGCTCGGCGGCGCGTCCGTCACCTTCTGGACGTTCGTCGCGATGGCCGCCGCCGCGGGCCTGGTCCTGGGCGCGTCGCGGCTGGGGTCGCTGCCGCTGTTCCTCACCGGGTTCGTCCTGCTCTTCGCGTTCAGCGGCGTCGGCAACGGCTCCACGTACACGATGATCCCGGCGATCTTCCGCGCGAGGACCCGCGGCGGCGACGAGGGCCGCAGGCTCGCCGGTGCGCTGCTCGGCGTCGCCGGCGCGCTCGGCGCGTTCGGCGGCGTCCTGGTCAACGTCGCGTTCCGGCAGTCGTTCCTCGCCCACGGGACCGGCGACGCCGCCTACATCGCGTTCATCGCCTTCTACGCCGCCTGCTGCGCGCTCACCTGGCAGGTCTACCTGCGGAACCACCCGAGGAGGCCGGCGGGCGTCTGACGCCCTGCTTGGCCCCGCGCCGCCCCCGCGCCCGGCCGGGGCCCTCATCGGGGTCCGGCCAGTTCGGCGACCGGCCCGATGACCGCAGCACCGACTCCCACGCGTCCCCCGACGACAGCGGCAGATGCGGCACGCCCCAGTGCCACGCCGACACCAGCAGATCGGGGTCGCGCGGACGGTAGCCCGCCCCCACCGCGCGGGCCATGTCCCAGGCGTGCAGATGCCACTCCACACAGGCCGCGCCCGCATGATCCCCGACCGTGTACTTGGTGCCCCGGTAGATCAGATGCGTCCGGTCCCACATGTCCGGCATCAGGTCGGCGTACGCGCCGGCGGACACCCCGAACGCCATGATCCGCTCCGGGCCCGGCTCGGGCGGCAGCACCGCCAGCTCCGCCGCGTTCTGCCGCGCCTGCTGCCTGATCAGCACCGCCGACGCCGCGTCCTGCGCGAACAGCGTCGCGAGCCGGCTGTCGGGCGCGTCCTGGAGGTACTCCAGGAAGTTCTCCGCGACGCACCGCAGATGCCCGGCGAGATCGATCAGCCGCCAGTCGGCGCAGGGCGTCGGGACGTCCCAGTCCCCCGCCTGCTCCGCCAGCTCACGGATCGCCTTCACCCCGTCCTGGTAGGACTCCAGTACGCGGCCCCGGTCCGGCGGCGTGCGCTCCACGTGACTTCCCCCCGCGTCCAGAGCACAGTGCGTGCACAGCCGTGCCCTCTCCGCCGGACGCCGCCGCGCGCCCGCCGCGGCCTGCGGCGACCGGCGCGAGCGCCCCCCGACGTTCCCCCGAGAGGGCAGACTCTCAAAGTTCGGTGGCCGGTGCCACCCGGTGACGCTGTGTCGCCACACGTCGCCGCCCCATGCCGTCCGCATCCCGGACGGCCCTCCGGGCGCTCCTAGATCACCAGGGTCGGGTGCGTCCGGAAGCTGAGCCGGTGCGCCTCGCGGGCGGTGCGGAGCCGGTCGACCTCGTCGGTCCACGGGCGGACGTCCGGGCGCGCCTTCGCCTTGCGGTACGCGATCTCGGCGGCCCGGCGCGTCTTGGCGTCCTGCGTCTCCACCGAGTACACCTGCGGGCCCATCGCGACCCGCTCGGACGCCTCGGCGGCGGCGAGCACGTCCGTCATCGCCTTGTCGAACGCGACCGTCAGGGCCCGCAGCTCCGGCTCGGGCGTGTCCGCGCCCTGCGCGTCCCGCAGCGCCCGCTCCGCCTCGCCGGCCGCCGCGAGCCGGTCCTCGTACTCGGCGGCCAGCCGCTGGTCGGCCTCGTACGGCTCCGCGACGTCCTTGCTCACCCGGCGGCCCAGCGGCATGGTCACTCCTATCGGCGGTCTTGGGTGTTCCGGTCGAGGAAAGCGTACGCGGGCCCCTGGCGTGTCATGACGGCGGACACCCCGCTCGGCCCCTTTACGCAGTAAGGTCGGGTCATGGTTCGGCAACCGAGCATCAACGCCCAGCACCGCGCCCCGCTCTCCACCGAGCGGATCATCGAGTCGGCCCTGCGGATCGTCGACGGGCAGGGCCTCGCCCGGCTCACCATGCGCCGCCTCGGCGACGCGCTGGAGGTCGAGGCGATGGCGATCTACCACCACCTCCCCCGCGGCAAGGAGCAGCTCCTGGACGGCCTCGTCGCGCACGTCGCGTCCGCGCCCGCCGACACCGGGAGCACGGCCGCGAACGGGGACTGGCGGGCCGTCCTGCGCGCCTGGGCCGCCGGCTATCGGACGCGGCTACTGACGCACGCGGGCGTCCTCCCCCTCGTCGTCACCCGCCGCAACCCCGCCGCGCTCACCACCACGGTCGCGTCGCTGCGCGAGGTGCTCCGGCGCGGCGGCGTCGCCGAGGACACGGCAGCCGTCGCCGCGCACACCCTGCTCGGCTACGTCATCGGCCACGCCTCGCTTGAGGTCCGCGGCACGAACGAGGACGGCGCCGAGCGGCCGGTCGACTGGGACGCGCGCTTCACCGCCGGCCTCGACCTCATCATCGGCGGAGTGGGCTGATCCGGCTCAGTCCTCCACGACCAGGACCTCCAGGTGGCGCGGGCCGTGCACGCCCTCCACGCGGACCATCTCGATCCCGTGGGTGGCGGACGGCCCGCTGATCCACGTCAGCGGGCGCGCCGGATCGAGCCGCTCGACCGCCTCCGGGACCGTCCCGACGATCTGGTCGGCGTGCACCACGCACAGGTGGTAGCCGGGGACGGCGGTGAGCGCCCGCCGCCCCTGCGCGCGGCCCCCGTCCAGGACGACGGTGCCGGTCAGCGCGATCGCCGCCGCGCAGCCGGTGACGACGCCGTCGACGGCGGCGAGGGTGTCGACGTCGACGGCGGGGGTGTCGGCCAGCGCCCGGACGCCGTCCAGCTCGGCGAGCCACCCGAACGGCAGGTCGGCCGGGACGACGATCTGCTTGGCCTCCCGTCCCCACAGCGCGGCGGCCACGGCGGTGCCCAGCTCGTCGGCGCTGACGTGACGCACCGAGGCGCGGTTGTCGGCGACCCGCTCGGTGAACAGCGCCAGGACGTCCGCCCTGTTCCCGGCCTCGTCCTCGGTGAGCCGGCGCGGGTAGCGGCGCGGCACCGGCGGGCGCGTGCCACGGTCACCGCCGAGCGCCTCCCGCACCCGCCGCAGCACCTCGGCCCGCGAACCGCCGCCGCGCCCTGCGCCGGGCCCATCGCCGGACGCCGTCATGGCCGCCTCCGCGTCCACCAGGCGCGGAAGCTCTCCGCCGGCGGCGCGGGCAGGTCGCGGGCCTCGGTCCACTTGCCGAGCAGGCCGGGGAGGCGGCGGATCCGGCCGCCGCGCGACAGCAGCCGCGCCCACCGGGTGCCGCGCCGCAGCGAGGTCTCGTAGCGGCGCGGGTCGCCCATCGTCCACGCCAGGCCGCGCATCAGCATCAGCTCCGGCGGCGGGACGGGACGGCGCCGCCGCGACTCCACCACCGTGCCGCGCAGATGGACCAGCACGTCCGGAATGTCGATCTTCACGGGGCACACGTCGGCGCACGCGCCGCAGAGCGTCGACGCGTACGGCAGGGACGCGTCGGCGGCGCTGTCGACGCCGCGCAGCTGCGGGGTCAGGATCGCGCCGATCGGCCCCGGATAGACCGGGCCGTACGCCCGGCCGCCCGTCCGCTCGTAGACGGGGCACACGTTCATGCAGGCCGAGCAGCGAATGCAGCGCAGCGCGGCCCGTCCGACCTCGTCGGCGAGCGCCCGGGTCCGGCCGTTGTCGAGCAGGACGAGGTGGAACGCGCGCGGCCCGTCGCCCGCCGTCACGCCCGTCGACGTCGCGACGTACGGGGTCATCCGGTCACCGGACGACGAACGCGGCAGGAGCTGGAGGAACACCTCCATGTCCGCCCAGGTCGGGACGACCTTGTCGATGCCGGCGACGCTGATCAGCGTGTCGGGGAGGGTCAGGCACAGCCGCGCGTTGCCCTCCGACTCCAGCACCACGAGCGTCCCGGTCTCGGCGACCAGGAAGTTCGCGCCGGTGACGGCGACGCGGGCGCGCAGGAACCGTTCGCGGAGATGCGTGCGGACGGCGGCGGCGAGCTCGGCCGGGTCGTCGGTCAGGTCGGGCCCGGCGGACGGCATCGTCCGCCGGAACAGCTCCCTGATCTCGGCGCGGTCGCGGTGGAGCGCGGGCGACAGCAGATGGGACGGCTCGTCGTCGCCGAGCTGGACGGCCAGGTCGGCGAGGGCGGTCTCGCGGGCGGTGACGCCGGCGCGGGCCAGCGCGTCGGTCAGGCCGATCTCCCGGGTGGTCGCCGACGACGCCTTGACGACCTCGTCCGCCCCGGCCGCCCGCACCAGGCCGGTGACGATCTCGCACGCCTCGGCCGCGTCCGCCGCCCAGTGGACGATGCCGCCCGCCTCGGTGACGGCGCGTTCCAGCTGCTCCAGGTGGGCGTCGAGGTCGAGGAGAGTGGCGTCCCCGATCGCGCGCCCGGCCTCGCGCAGGTCGTCCCAGCCGGCGAGCTCGGCGGCCGCGGCGGCCTCCCGCTCCCTGGCCGCCGCGGTCCCACTGCGGAGGTTGCGGCGGAGGCCGGTATCGGCCAACGCGGACCGCGCGGCGGCGGCGAACTTCGGCATGGGCAGCGGAACCGGCCCGTTCGTGCCGGGAGGCGGCCTCATCCCCGTGGAGGACGGCGTCGTCCTCGGGAAGGAGCCCGGGGACGAGCCCGTCACGCCGGCCCCGTCTCGGCGAGGATCTCGGCCAGGTGCATGGTCCGGACGCCGCCGCGCAGCCGCGACAGCGCGCCGCCGATGTGCGCCAGGCAGGAGTTGTCGACCGCGCAGACCACGTCGGCGCCGGTGTCGCGGATGTGCCGCACCTTGTCGGCGACCATCGCGACCGACACATCGGAGTTCTTCATCGCGAACGCGCCGCCGAACCCGCAGCACTCCCCCGCCGCGGGCAGTTCGACCAGGTCAAGGCCCTTGACCGCGCGCAGCAGCCGGAGGGGACGGTCGGCGGCGCCGAGCGTCCGCGCCGACTGGCAGGACGGATGGTAGGTGACCCGGTGCGGGAAATAGGCGCCGACGTCGGTGACGCCCAGGACGTCCACCAGGAACTCCGTCAGCTCGTGGACGGCGAGCCCCTCGGCGGCGCGGGCCAGGCCGGGGTCGCGGGCCGTCCGCGCGATCCGCGGGTAGCCGTCGCGGACGGTCGCCGCGCACGACGCCGACGGCGCGACCACGACCTCGCAGCCCTCGAACGCGGCGGTGTAGGCGCGGGCCAGGTCGGCGGCCTCGCGGTGGTAGCCGGTCGTCCAGTGGATCTGCCCGCAGCACGTCTGCCCCGGCGGGTACGCGACCTCGTGCCCGAGCCGTTCCAGCAGGACGGTCACGGCCTTCCCGGTGCCCGGGAACAGCGCGTCGTCGAAGCAGGCGACGGACAGGGCGACCCGCACCGGCCTCACTCCCCCCACGCCTCGCAAAGCCCGTTCCCGCCGAACATCGTAGGGGTTTCACGCGCTGACGGCGTGTCGTTCGCCGTCCGTTCGCGCGCGGAAGGAACGCTGGAACCGGCACCTCCGGGTGAGACGGGTCACATCCACCGGTACTCGGGTACCAACGGACAACCGCCCCAACGGACTATGGCCGGTGGACGCGAACCGTTCCACACTGAGAGGCGTCAATAAAGGAAAGCTCCACAACCGACCCGTAGTTGAGACCGGAGGCACCACGATGTGCCCGCACCAGCCGCCCTGTCCCTCGCACGACGCACCCGACCGCGACGCCGCCCGGACGCTGGCCTCCCACCCCGAGCAGGGGTGGAGCCTTCTGTGCAACGGCGTCGTGCTCTTCGAGGACACCGGTGAGCTGCTGCCCGACGGGGGAATCATCGCACCGCACCGGCCGACGGATCCGCTGGCTCCGTCCGCCGCCTGAACGACGTCCACGGGGGACTAGTTCAAACGGGTGATCATCCTCGGGGGCACGGCCACCTGCCCGCTCCTTCCGGGCCCGCACCGGGCCCGGAACGGAACCGCCGACCAGACCGCCATCGGGACCGTCACGGGCCGCCCGTCCGCACCGCGCGGGCCGCCCGACCCCGCGACCCCGCCCATCTCCGCAGCCACGGCTCCGCCGCCGTCCCGACCGCGGCGGGATCCCGGTGCAGATCGTGCCGCTCCCCCGCCAGCACGATGACCTTCGCCGCGTCCGCCTTGTCCGGCACGCCGAACGGGTCCCGGTCGCCGTTGACGACGACGACCTCCACGCCTGCAGAGCGCAACTCGTCCACCCGCGTCTTCTCCGGGTTCCACGGCGGGTGAAGCGGAAAGGCCAGCGCGAGGACGCCCACCGCGCCCGCGCCGGTCGCCGTCCGGCACGCCACCCTGGCGCCGTTGCTCCGGCCTCCCTGCACGAGCGGGACGTCCCCGACCCGGTCCCGCAGCACGCCGATGATCTCCAGCCACGCCTCGTCCTGCTTCGCCATGGGGCCGGGCGCGCGGCGGCCCGCGAGCCGGAACGGCTGCGTCACCCGCGCCACCGCGCCGCCCAGCCTCAGCGCGGTCTCCCGGACGGCCAGCAGGTCGGGCGCGTCCACGCTCCCGTTCGAGCCGTGCGTCAGGACCAGCAGGAACGCCGGGTCGTCCGGCTCGTCCAGCGCCACCCCGGCCGGCCCGTGCGCCGTCACGACCTCCATCCGCCCACCGTAGCCCGCCCCTGGAACGATCACCGCGGCGGGATGACCGCGCTAGCGCTCGGGCCGGTCGGAGGGGCCCATCGCGAGGCGGAGCCGCTCGGCGAAGCTCTCCTGCAGCAGCGGGCCCCACGCGTAGTCGCCGGGAACCTGCACCGCCTGGCCCAGCGCCTCGTGCGCGCTGCCCGCCCGCCGGTCCTCCGGCGCGTCGCCGTTCCGGACGGCGAGCAGCGCGTACATGTGGTCGAGCGCGCCGAACGCCTCCCCGGCGAGGGCGGGGAGCGTCCCGTCGGACACCGCCTGCTCGACGACCGGCTCCCACCACAGGTCGGCGGGGTCGCCGTCGTCCTCGTCCCCGCCGAAGTCGCGGCGCAGCCGCGCCCGCACCTGGCCCGCGGTCGCCGGGTCGGACAGCCCCCGCCGCCACACCTCGGCCGCCTCGCCGGCGCGTCCGCGCAGCGGCAGCGTCCGCGCCAGCAGCTCGGTCGCCAGCGGCCCCACCTCCGGGTCGGACGGCTCCTCCCCCAGCGCCGCGCCGAACGACCCGATCGCCTGGTCGAGGTAGGCGATGCCCAGCGCGACCGCGAGCCGCGCGTACGCGTACGGGGCGGTGCCGCGGTCGATCAGCTTGAGCCCGGCGGCCAGGACCCGCTGCGCCCGCGCGGGCTCGCCGCGCTCCAGGTGCCGCTGCGCGAGGTCGTGCGCGGCGGGCGGCCCGTACTCGGCGTCGCCCGTCGCGATCACCGCCTCCCAGTGGCCGCGCGCCTCGTCGAACTCGCCGGCGTCGTCGGCGATCCGGGCGAGCGCCAGATGGGCGGGCGGCAGGTACGCCGGGTTGCCGAAGTCGACCACCACCCGCCACGCGGGCGCCGCCTCGCCGTGCTCGCCCGCCCGCTCGTGCGTGAGCGCCAGATGGTAGGCGGCGCGCGGGCCGTACTCGGGGTCGCCGGTGGCGATCGCCGCCCGGTCGGCGTCCCGCGCCCGCTCCACCTCCCCGGCGTCGTCGAGGACGACCGCCAGCCCCAGCGCGGCCTGCGCCCGGCAGGCCGTCTCGCCGAGCTCCAGCACCTTCTCGAACAGCACCGCCGCGCGCCCGGCCTCGCCGTTCTCCGCGAGGCTCCGCGCCTCCTCGCACAACTGAGCCGGGTCATCGGTCACGGGACTCATCAGTCTCTGCCCTCTGAGGTCGGGGGTCCGGAAAGAGCCTAGCGACCGCCCGACCGCTCGTCTCGCGACGCCCCGCGCGCACATCAGCCGGCACCTCAGCCGTCGACGACCTCACCTCGCGCGATCGCGTGCGAAGCCTTGGCCGGGGGCGAAGACACGAGCCCGCGAGAACCTGATCGCGCAGCGAGCCGCAAGGCGAGACGGAGCGATGCCGGCGATCGCCCGCGTTACCCGACGATGGAGGGCCCCCAGGGCCCGAAGGAGGAGGGAAACGCAATAAACACAGCTCAATCCTCGAAGGCCTCGGGGGGCGGGCAGGAGCAGAGGAGGTTGCGGTCGCCGTAGGCCTGGTCGATGCGGCGGACGGGCGGCCAGTACTTGCCGTCGCGGACGGCCGGGACGGGGTAGGCGGCCTCCTCGCGGGTGTAGGCGTGCTTCCAGTCGTCGGAGACCAGGCACGCGGCGGTGTGCGGGGCGTTCTTGAGCGGGTTGTCCTCGGCGTCGTAGGCGCCGTCCGCGACCCGCTGGATCTCGCGGCGGATCTCGATCATGGCGTCGCAGAAGCGGTCGAGCTCGGCGAGGTCCTCGGACTCGGTCGGCTCGATCATCAGGGTGCCGGCGACGGGGAAGGAGAGCGTCGGGGCGTGGAAGCCGTAGTCGATGAGGCGCTTGGCGACGTCCTCGGCGGTGATCCCCGTCTCCTTGGTGATCTTGCGGAGGTCGGCGATGCACTCGTGGGCGACGAGGCCGTTGCGGCCGGTGTAGAGGATCGGGTAGTGCGGGCCGAGGCGGGTCGCGAGGTAGTTGGCGGCGACGATGGCGCCCTCGGTGGCGGCGGTCAGCCCATCCGGGCCCATCATCGCGATGTACGCCCACGAGATCGGCAGGATGCCCGCCGAGCCCCACGGGGCGGCCGAGATCGGGCCTACGCCGCTCTCCGGCCCGGCCTCGGCGCGCAGCGGGTGGTTCGGCAGGAACGGGGCGAGGTGCTCGCGGACGCCGATCGGGCCGACGCCGGGCCCGCCGCCGCCGTGCGGGATGCAGAACGTCTTGTGCAGGTTGAGGTGCGAGACGTCCGAGCCGAACTCGCCGGGACGGGCCAGGCCGACGAGGGCGTTGAGGTTGGCGCCGTCGACGTAGACCTGCCCGCCCGCGTCGTGCACGGCCGCGCACACGTCGGTGATCGTCTCCTCGAAGACGCCGTGCGTGGACGGGTACGTCACCATGATCGCGGCGAGCCGGTCACCGTGCTTGCCGATCTTGGCGTGCAGGTCGTCCAGGTCGACGTTCCCGCCGTCGTCGCACTTGACGACGACGACGCGCATCCCGGCCATGACGGCGCTGGCGGCGTTGGTGCCGTGCGCGGACGACGGGATCAGGCACACGTCCCGGTCCCCCTCCCCGCGGGACGCGTGGTAGCCGCGGATCGCCAGCAGCCCGGCCAGCTCGCCCTGGGAGCCCGCGTTCGGCTGGACGGACACCTTCGCGTACCCGGTGATCTCCGCGAGCGCGCTCTCCAGCTCGCCGATCAGCTCGACGTACCCGGCGGCCTGGTCGACCGGCGCGAACGGGTGGATGTTCGCGAACTCCGGCCAGGTGATCGGCTCCATCTCGGCGGTGGCGTTCAGCTTCATCGTGCAGGAGCCGAGCGGGATCATCGACCGGTCGAGCGCGACGTCCTTGTCCTGGAGCTTGCGCAGGTAGCGCAGCATCGCGGTCTCGGAGCGGTGCGCGTGGAAGACGGGGTGGGTCAGGTAGGGGCTTTCGCGGCGCAGCGTGCCGGGGAGCGCCTCGGCCGCCTCGGCGGCCTCGGCGGCGCCGAACGCCTCCAGGACGGCGGTCACGTGCGCGGGCAGCGTCGTCTCGTCGCAGGCGATGCCGACGTGGTCGGCGTCCACGGGACGCAGGTTGATCCCGCGCTGGCGGGCGGCGTCCACCACCTGGGCGGCGCGTCCGGGCACCCTGGCCAGGACGGTGTCGAAGAAGGCGCCGTGCACGACCTCCACGCCGCTCTCGCGGAGCCCGGCGGCGATCTCGGCGGCGCGGCGGTGCGCCCGCTGCGCGATCGCGGCGAGCCCCTCCGGCCCGTGGTAGACCGCGTACATGCTCGCCATGACGGCGAGGAGCACCTGCGCGGTGCAGATGTTGCTGGTGGCCTTCTCGCGGCGGATGTGCTGCTCGCGGGTCTGCAGCGCCAGCCGGTGGGCGGGCGCGCCGTCGGCGTCGACGGACACGCCGACGAGCCGTCCGGGGAGCTGCCGCTGGATGCCCTCGCGGACCGCCATGTAGCCGGCGTGCGGGCCGCCGAACCCGAACGGCACACCGAACCGCTGCGCGGAGCCCACGGCGATGTCGGCGCCGGACTCGGCGGGCGGGCGCAGCAGCGTCAGGGCGAGCAGGTCGGCCGCGACGACCGCCTGCGCGCCGCGCTCGTGCGCCTGCGCGATGACGGGCTCCAGGTCGCGGACGGCGCCCGACGCGCCCGGGTACTGCAGCAGCACACCGAAGACGTCGCCCTCGGGCAGCCCGCCGGACAGGTCGGCGACGACCACGTCGATGCCGAGCGGGACGGCCCGCGTCCGGACGACGTCGATCGTCTGCGGGAGCACGTCGGCGTCAACAAGGAACGTTCCCGGCTCCTTGCGCTTGGAGACGCGGTGGGCGAGGGCCATGCCCTCGGCGGCGGCGGTGGCCTCGTCCAGCATGGACGCGTTCGCCACCGGCAGCCCGGTCAGGTCGCTGACGACGGTCTGGAAGTTCAGCAGCGCCTCGAGGCGCCCCTGGGAGATCTCCGGCTGGTACGGGGTGTAGGCGGTGTACCAGCCGGGGTTCTCCAGCACGTTCCGCATGATCACGCCCGGGGTGATCGTCCCGTGGTAGCCGAGGCCGATCATGGACGTGAGCACGGTGTTGCGGGCGGCGAGCTCGCGGAGGCGGTCCAGCGCGGCGGGCTCGCTCAGCGCGGGCGGCAGGTCCAGCGGGCGGGACGTGCGGATCGCGGCGGGGACGGCGTCGTCGATCAGCGCCTCGACGCCCGCGTACCCGATGGCGGCGAGCATCCTCGCCTGGTCGTCGGGCGACGGGCCGATGTGCCGGTCGGCGAACGCGGCGCGCGGATGCTGCGGCGCGGCCACGGGGGCGAAGAACTGGGCGGTCATGGAGAGCCTCCTGGCTGCTGCGGTCGCTCAGGCGGGCCGCTGGCGCGGGGGCCTGCGGCCGGTCTCCCCCTCTGTCATCGGCACCTGAGAGCTTCACCCGCGCAGCGGGGTTTCCCCTTCGGTGAGCCGCCTTCCCGGGACACGGGAATCGACGCCTGCTTTCCAGAGGTGCCTCGCCCGAGCGGTCCTTTTGCCTGAGAGGTTCCGGGGAGGTTGCCCCTTCGGCGCCCCACGCTGGCGGCGTGGGGTCTCTCCCGCACAGGGTCGACGGCATGTCCTGGACAAACCCTACCCAAAGATCGGTTCCCGCGATCGCGCCGGGCCCCGCCGGGTCCGTCCCCGCGGGGCCGGGCGCCGTACCAGCCAGTACGATGTGCAGTCCCACCTGGGACGGAACAGCCCCGGGCAGCGGCGGACGGAGATGGTCGGCCGAACGGAGCTCGTCCGTTGAATGGCGGTGGGCGGGGGCTGGAGGACGGTGGGTGCGGGGTGAAAGCGCGACGCCCGACGGGGCACCGGTCGACGGCGCGCCGCCGGTTCTGGGACGCTGATCGCGATGACGGACGGTCAGGGCGGCGGTACGGCGTGACCCCGATCCACGAGGAGGCGGCGCCCGCGCGGCAGGGCGCGTCCGCCGGTGTGCCCGTCGACGAGCCCGCCCAGCCGGACCGGATCCGCCGCCCGGCCGACGCGATCCGGTTCGCGGCGTCCGTCGTCGGGCTCGCGGCGGTGATGCTGCTGGTGTCGATCGCGCAGGAGACGACGCACGGCCTGCACACCGACATCGCCGAGGGCGCCGCGCACGCGCCGCGGCTGCTGCTGTCGCTGGCGACGCTGGTGTCCAGCTTCGGCGTGCTGGCGGTGCCGATCGCGTTCGGCATCGAGCGGCTGTTCCACAAGGACGGGATGCGCGTCGCGATCGCGCTGCTCGCCGCCGTGATCGCGTTCGGGCTCACGGTCGGCCTGGACGACCTGGTGGTGCGCGGCGCGCCCGGCGGCGTCCTGGACTCGCTGATCTGGGGCGGCACGGAGACCGCGCCGGTGCACACCGACATCGCGCCGGTGATCGCGTTCGTCAGCGCGGTCGGGATGGCGGGCCGCGCCCGCTGGCAGGCCGCGACCTGGACGATGATCGGGCTGGCGGCGCTGACGGGCCTCACCGCGTCCTACGCCTCGGTCGCCGCGCTCGCCGCCACCTACTTCCTCGGACGCGCCATCGGCCACGGCACCCTGTACGTGGTCGGCACCCCGAACCCGCGCCCGCCGGGACGGGCGGTGGTGGCGGCGCTCGAACGCCTCGGGCTGCGCCCGAAGCGGGCCGCGCGCCTGGACGAGCCCGCCGACGGCGCCGAGGAGACCCGCCGGTACGGCGTCGTCCTCGCGCCCCGTCCCCTGGACGGACGCGGCGCGCGGCTCCCCGTGGGACGCGGCGCCCACGGCGACTGGGACCTGGAGCTGCACGTCCTCGACCGCGATCAGCAGACGGCGGGCCTGCTGTACCGGGTGTGGCGGCTGCTGCGGCTGCGCGCCACGACGACCGGGCGGGCGCTGCGCTCGCTGCGCCGCTCCCTGGAGCAGGAGTCGCTGATGGCGTACGCGGTGGACGCGGCGGGCGTCCGGACGCCACGCCTGATCGGCACGTCGGAGGTCGGCACGGAGGCGGCGCTGCTCGCCTACGAGCACGTCCCGGGGCGGCGGCTCGCGGACCTCGACGACGAGGAGGTCACCGACGACCTCCTGACGGACGTGTGGCGGCAGTTCCGCGCCCTGCAGGAGGGGCGGCTGGCGCACCGCCGGCTGCAGGACGGCGCCGTCCTGGTCGGCGACGACGGCAGCGCCTACATCACCGATCTGCGGGCCGGGGAGATCGCGGCGGGCGACCTGGCGCTGCGGCTCGACCTGGCGCAGATCCTCACGACGCTGGCGCTGCGGGCGGGCCCGGAGCGGGCCGTCCGGACGGCGGTGGCCGTGCTCGGCGAGGAGGCCCTCGCCGCCGCCGTGCCGCTGCTGCAGCGGGTGGCGCTGTCGCGGACGACCCGGACCGCGCTGCGGCACGACCGGGACCTGCTGACCCGGATCCGGGAGCAGATCGTCCGGCTGAAGCCGGAGACGGAGGTCGCGCCCGCCAGGCTGGAGCGGTTCCGCCCCCGGACGATCTTCAGCATCGTGGCGCTGTCGGTCGCGGCGTACATCGTCATCCCGCAGGTGGCGAGCCTCGACCTCGGGACGATGACGGCCACCGCGAGCTGGCAGTGGGTCCTGGTCGCGCTGGGCGCGGCGGCGCTCACCTATGTCGCGGCCGCGCTGATGCTGATGGGGTTCGTCCCGGAGCGGCTGCCGCTGTGGCGCACGGTGCTGGCGCAGCTCGCCGCGTCGTTCGTGAAGCTGGTGGCGCCGGCGGCGGTCGGCGGCGTCGCCGTCAACACCCGCTACGTGCAGCGCTCGGGGGTGCGGCCGGGCCTGGCCGTCGCGAGCGTCGGCGCGTCGCAGCTGGTGGGGCTGGTCACGCACATCCTGCTGCTGATCCTGTTCGGGTTCCTCACCGGGTCGACGGCGAAGGCGACGCAGGACCTCGCGCCGTCCCGCACCGTCGTGATCGCGGTCCTGTCGCTGGGGCTGCTGGCGGGTCTCGCGCTGACGGTGCCGCGCGTCCGGCGTGAGGTCACGACCCGCCTGAAGAGCATGTTCTCCGGCGTGGTGCCGCGTCTGGTGGACGTCCTGCAGTCCCCGAAGAAGCTGTCCACGGGAATGGGCGGGACGCTCCTGCTGACGGTGGCGTTCGTCCTGTGCCTGGACGCCTCGATCCGCGCGTTCGGTGGCTCGCTGCCGATCACGACGGTCGTGGTGGTCTTCCTCACCGCCAACGCCCTCGGGTCGGCCGCGCCGACGCCCGGCGGCCTCGGCGCCGTCGAGGGCGCCCTCACCCTGGCGCTGACGATCTCGGGGCTCTCCGCGGAGACGGCGACGTCCGCGGTCCTGCTCTACCGGCTGCTCACCCTGTGGCTGCCCGTCCTGCCCGGCTGGGGAGCGTTCACCTACCTGCAGCGCAAGGAAGCGCTGTAGTCAAGCCGTGGTCAAAGGAGGCGCTGTCATCCGGTGCGGCGCGCGCGGCGCCGGTTGGCCAGCTCGTCGTGGGGGTGTTCGGACGGGTCGTCGTCGGCGGCGGCGCGCTCACCGGGGAGCTCCGCGAGACTGCCCTCCACCTCCTGCCACACCCGTCCGAGCGCGATGCCGAACACGCCCTGCCCGCCCTGCAGGAGGTCGACGACCTCGTCCGGGGAGGTGCACTCGTAGACGCTGACGCCGTCGCTCATCAACGTGATCTGCGCCAGGTCCTGCACGCCGCGATCGCGCAGATGGGTGACCGCCGTGCGTATCTGCTGCAGCGACACCCCGGTGTCGAGGAGCCGCTTCACGACCTTCAGGACGAGGATGTCGCGGAAGCTGTACAACCGCTGGCTCCCCGACCCGTGCGCCGACCGGACGCTCGGCTCGACCAGCTTCGTCCGGGCCCAGTAGTCGAGCTGCCGGTAGGTGATCCCCGCCGCGGCGCAGGCCGTGGGGCCGCGGTATCCGACATCCTCCGGCGGCGCCGACACCCGCGTGTCGAAGAGCAGTCCCTGCTCTCCGGCGCGCTGGGACGCCATATGCCTCTCGGGGGTCGCCTTGCCCTCGCCGCTGCTCACCGCCACGCGGACCTCCGGCTCCAAATCATCCCGTGGCGCTTCGTCAAGGGGGTTTGACGAATTACACCACGGGTGTTCCACCAGCACGGTAGGTGCCGGTCAGGGTGGGGTCAACGTTCATCGTCGGCGCGTCGCATGCCCGGATGAACCTCCTATTACCTGCATTTCTCTCCTCCTTCGGCCCTGGAGGGCCTGCATCGTCGAGAAACGCGGTGCGATCGCTGCATCGCTCCGTCTCGCCTTGCGGCTCGCTTCGCGATCGGGTTTCTCGCAAGCTCGAAACCTGCCTTCGGACGCGATCGCAACGGCCCAGGTCGTCGCAGGGTTGCGGTGGTGGCCGGGGTTGCTGCGCAGGGCCCCTACCGGTAGGCGATCAAGCTTATCTTCAAGAATCCCCAGGAACCGGGGCAACAAACCCGCTGCTCGCACGTCATCCCAGGCTAACCCGCTGGGAAGCCCCCTCTTGGCAGGCTCGCCGTACCCTCACATCGGGTTACCGAGGGTCACCCCGAGCGCGACCTAGCCGGCCCGGCCGAAGTCCTCCGGGCTGATGGTGTCGAGGAACTCTCGGAACTTCTCTACTTCGTCTTCTTGCTCGTCGGGGATGGCGACGCCGGCCTCTTCCAGGACGTCCTCGCTGGCGAAGATGGTGGCGCCGGTGCGGAGGGCCAGGGCGATGGAGTCGGACGGGCGGGCGCTCACCTCGACGCCGTTGGAGAAGACGAGGTCGGCGAAGAAGATGCCCTCGCGGAGCGCGGTGATGTTGACGGTGCGGAGCTGGACGCTGAGGGCGTCCAGGACGTCGCGGAACAGGTCGTGGGTGAGGGGCCGGGCGGGCAGGACCCCCTGCTGGGCGAAGGCGATCGCGGTCGCTTCGACCGCCCCGATCCAGATGGGCAGGTAGCGGTCGCCCTCCGTCTCCTTCAACAGGACGATGGGCTGATTGGAGGGCATCTCGACCCGGACGCCGACGACCTCCATCTGCTTCACTGCGGCTCCCTGCTGGTTCTCGCTATCTCGATCACCACGTGCAGCGGATCGATTCGTGACCGAACCCTGTAGCCAACGTACACCCCGCCCCGGACAGCTCGTGATGCCGCGCGTCCGGCAAAAACCTCCGCGGCGCGCATGATCAGCGGTCGAGGCTTTCGCTGAGGCCGGCGGAGACCAGCGCGGCGTGCAGTTTCACCGACAGGGCGGCGATCTCGCGGGCGGTCTCGGCGGCCTGCTCGTGTGCGCCGCTGCTGCGGCGGCGCAGCTGCGGGGCGACCATCTGCTCGATGAGGCCGACCTGCCGGTCGGCGGCGGCCTTGACGGCGCGCAGGTGCCGGACCTCGAAGCCGAACTCGCCGAGCGCGGCGGCGACACGCGCGATGTTGAGCGCGTCGCCCTCGTAGTGGGCGCCGGTGCGGCGGACGAGGCCGTACTCCTCCATGCGGGCGAGGAGGGCCTCGTCGATGCCCGCGCCGTCGAGGAG
Source organism: Actinomadura sp. KC06 (assembly GCF_004348735.1). Lineage (GTDB taxonomy): Bacteria > Actinomycetota > Actinomycetes > Streptosporangiales > Streptosporangiaceae > Spirillospora. Next base: position 115 of record NZ_SMKT01000093.1, on the reverse strand, counting down.
CTGGCGGCGGGTGAGGCGGACGGAGGGGTCCTCGGCGGTGGTGTCGGCGGCGACGAGCATGCGGGGGCGGCGCGGCCCGGCGGCGGCGCCCGTCCCCGCGGACGCGGGGCGGGGG
>NZ_SMKT01000092.1 GCF_004348735.1 Actinomadura sp. KC06 | reverse complement strand
GTCCCCGCCTCCCCCGGCCCCGCCGGGCCTGGGCCGGCGCCGTCTGGCGGCCCGCGCTGCTGATCGCCGCCGTCCTGGCCGTGTGGAAGGCCGTCACGGCGCTGGGGCTCGTCGAGAGCTACCTCGTCCCGCCCCCGATGGACACCTGGCGGCGGTTCGCGGACAACGCCGGCTACCTCTGGGACGCCTCGCTCGTCACGACCGCCGAGACGCTCGCCGGATTCGCCGCCGCCGTCGTCCTCGGCCTCCTGTCCGCCCTGCTGATGGCGTACGCGCCCGCGCTGGAGAAGACCGTGTACCCGGTGCTCGTCTTCGCCCAGGTCGTGCCGAAGATCGCCGTCGCCCCGCTGTTCGTCGTGTGGCTCGGGTTCGGCTTCTCGCCGAAGGTGCTGATGGCCGCGTTCATCGCGTTCTTCCCCGTCGTCGTCGCCGGGTTCACCGGGCTGAAGTCGATCGACCCCGACCTGATCGAGCTGTCCGCGACGATGAACGCGACCCGCCTGCAGACGTTCGTCCGGTTCCGCTTCCCGGCGGCGCTGCCGTTCATCATGAGCGGCCTGAAGGTCGCGGTCACGCTCGCCGTCACCGGCGCGGTCGTCGGCGAGTTCGTCGGCGCCGACAGCGGGCTCGGCTACGTGATCGTCGAGGCCACCGGCAACGTGGACACCGCGATGCTCTACGCCGCGCTGATCCTGCTGTCCCTGATCGGCGTCGTGCTGTTCGCGCTGGTCGACCTCGCGGAGCGGCTGCTGATGCCCTGGCACAGCTCGCGCCGCCGGCCCGGCGTCACGACCGGCTCCTGATCACCCCGCCGGAACCGCCTCCCGATCCTCGCCGCCGGAACCGCCTCCTGACCTTCCCGCCGGACTTCGCCGGCCCATTGCAGAACCCCTGGGAGGAGAACCCATGAAACGCATGCTCACGTCGTCCGCCGCGGTCGCCGCCGGTCTCGCCGTCGTCCTGACGTCGGCCGCCTGCGGCGACGCCGCCGGGGCCAAGGGCGGCGGCAAGGAGAAGGTCACGCTGATGCTGAACTTCTACCCGTACGGCGACCACGTCCCCTACTACTTCGGGAAGACGAAGGGGATCTTCGGCAGGCACGGCATCGACCTCAAGATCGTCCCGGGCAAGGGGTCGAACGCGGTGGCGCAGGCCGTCGCCGCGGGCAAGGCCGACTTCGGCGTCGTCGACACCGCCGCCGTCCTCACCAGCGCGGACGCGGGCGTCAAGGTCAAGAGCATCGGCTCGTTCTTCCAGACGTCGCCGTCCGCGGTGCAGTTCTTCGGCGGCTCCGGCATCGCCAGGCCGCAGGACCTGAAGGGGAAGACGGTCGCGCTCACCTCGGGCGACCCGTACGCCGACGTCCTGCCCGCGTTCCTCAAGGCCAACGGCGTCCCGGCCGGCGAGGTCAAGACCGTCAGCGTGCAGCCCGCGGCCAAGATCGCCGCTGTGATCAGCGGCAAGGCCGACGCGCTGGTCGGCTTCATCAGCGACCAGGGGCCGACGATCACGGAGAAGACCGGGAAGCCGACCGGCTACCTGCTGTTCTCCGAGTGGGGCGTCCGGACGCTCGGCGCGGGCCTGGTGGCGTCCGACCGGACGCTCGCACGGGACCCGAAGCTGGCGGCCTCGCTCTGGAGGGCCACCAGCGAGTCGTTCGCGGCCGCGGTCAAGGAGCCGGACGCCGCCGTCGCCTCGATGGAGGGCGCGAGCCCGAGCCTGCCCTCGCGGACGGTGCTCGCCGAGCAGTGGAAGCGCGCCTCCCGCCTCCTGCACACCAAGCGGACGGCGTCGGCCGCGCCCGGCCTCAACGACGAGGCGGACTGGAACGACACGATCAAGCTGTTCGCCGGTCTCGGCGTCATCGCGTCCGCCAAGCCGGCCACCACGTACTGGAAGCCGGTCGGCGAATGATCACCGGCACGCACACCGGCGACGACATCGAGATCCGCGACGTCACCGTGCGGTTCGTCTCGAAGAGCAAGACCACGGTCGCGCTGGAGAACGCGTCCTTCTCCGTCCGGCCGCGGGAGTTCGTCTCGATCGTCGGGCCGTCCGGATGCGGCAAGTCGACGCTGCTCAAGCTGGTCGCCGGGCTCGTCCGGCCCACCGGCGGCGAGCTGGCGCTCCGGGGCGAGCCCGTCCGCGCGACCAGTGCGGAGATCGGCTTCGTCTTCCAGAAGGCGGCGCTGCTGGAGTGGCGCACGGTCCGCCGCAACATCACGCTGCAGGGCGAGATGCGGCGGATGCCGAGGAAGGAGGTCGAGCGGCGGGCGCGCGAGCTGATGGAGATGACCGGCCTCCTGGACTTCGCGGACGCGATGCCGCACGAGCTGTCCGGCGGGATGCAGCAGCGGGTGTCGCTGTGCCGCGCGCTGCTGCACCGGCCGCCGGTGCTGCTCATGGACGAGCCGTTCGGCGCACTCGACGCGCTGACCCGCGAGGCGATGAACATCGAGCTGCGGCGGATCTGGCGGGAGACCGGGACGACCGTCCTCCTCGTCACCCACTCGGTCGCCGAGGCGGTCTACCTGTCGGACCGCGTCGTCGCCATGACCGCCAGGCCGGGCCGGGTCGCGGAGATCCTGGACGTCGGCCTGCCGCCCGACCGCGACTACTCCGCGACGATGCGCGCCGAGGAGTTCGGCCGCAAGACGTCCGCGCTGCGGGCCCTGCTCGGCAGCGCCCACGACGGCGCGCACGACTAGCACCACCGGACCCTGACGCCGTCCCGGGCTCTCGGGGCGGCGGCAGGGTCTTTTCGGTGTCGCCGTCAGCCGGCGGTGAGGCGCATCAGGCGCAGGATGTTGCGGTGGTAGATCTGGTCGCGTTCGGCGTCCGCGATGTCGAGGGCGTCCAGGACGCGGATGGTCTCGCGGATGTAGAGGGGGCCGCCCTCGGGGTCGAAGGGGCAGTCGGTGCCGAACACGACGTGGTCCGCGCCGAAGAAGTCCAGGCCGCACCGGGTCCCGATGTCGGAGCCGGACAGCGAGGTGTCGGCGTAGAACCTGCGGAAGTGGTCGAGCGGCTCGCGCGGCGCGTGCTGGAGACGCTCGTAGTCCGGGCCGGACGTGCGGCTGCCGAGCTGGGGGCCCCAGCCGAGCCCGATCCGGCCCTCCAGGTACGGGATCATCGCGCCCATGTGATGGGTGATGATCTTGAGGTCGGGATGGCGCTCGAAGAGGCCGGAGAACACCAGCCGGGCCATGGCGGCGCTGGTCTCGTACGGCCAGCCGAACGCCCACCAGATCTCGAACTTGGAGGCGTCCTCGGCGGCGTAGTCGGAGAACGCCGCGGTGCGCGCCGGGTGCATCCAGACGGGCAGGTCCCGCGCGGCCATCTCGGCGAACACGGCGGCGAACGCGGGGTCGTCCAGCGGGCGGCCGTTGACGTTGGTGAACACCTGCACGCCGCGGGCGCCGAGCTCGTCGACGGCGAACACGAGCTCGGCGAGGGCGGCGTCCGGGTCGTTCATCGGCAGGGACGCGACGAAGGCCGGGAACCGGTCGGGGTGCTTGCCGCACAGCTCGCGCATCGAGTCGTTGGCGAGCCGCGCCAGCGCCGGCGACCCGTCCGGGCCGGCGAGCAGCTCGATGGGCGGCGAGGAGAGCGTGAGGACCTGCTGGTAGCCGTCGCCGAACTCGTCCATGATCCGCAGCCGCTCGTCCAGGTCGTGCAGCGCGGGCAGTTCCAGCCAGCGCTTGAACGCCGCCGGGTCGGCGAGTTCCCGCATCCGCTCGAAGTACGGCTCGGGCAGGATGTGGCTGTAGGCGTCGATCTTCATCGGTCTCCTCGTGCGGTCTTCGGCACCCAGCGGGTGATCCTGCGGTCGACGGCCTGCACCAGCGCCACCGCGCCGAGCGCGACGGCGATGATCACCAGGAGCACCGCCAGGACGCTCGCGCCGTCGAAGCGCCCGCCCGCCTGGGTCACGACGCGGCCGAGCCCGACGACCGCGATGAACATCTCGCCGTTGATCATTCCGGTGACGGCGCGTCCGACGCCGAGCCGGACGCCGGCCATGATCATGGGGGCGGCGGCGGGCAGCATGACGCGCAGCAGCACCTGGCCCTCGCCGGCGCCGTAGGAGCGCGCCATCTCCACCAGATGCCCCGGCACGCCCTGGATCGCGGAGGCCGTGTTGATGATCATGACGAAGGCCGAGTACATGACGACGACGGCGACGATCGAGCCGCGTCCCTCGCCGAGCAGCGAGAAGAAGATCGGCGCGAAGACCAGGGACGGCGCGGTGAGCAGCGCGTAGACGTACACGCCGAGCGCGGCCTCGACCTTGCGGTAACGGCCCATGGCCACCCCGACGGCCAGGCCGGCGGCGAGCGAGATCGCGAAGCCCAGGACCAGGTTGATCAGGCTGTCGCGCAGGCTGCTGAAGATCAGCCCGCTGGACGCCATGTCGGCCAGCCGGGACAGCACCGTGCTCAGCGGCGGGAAGAACGACGCGTCCGCCAGGTGCCCGACCAGCTCCCAGCCCGCCGCGCCGACGGCGAGGCTGACGGGGGCCGCGGGCAGCCGCCGCCAGGACAGGCGCTCCCGCACGGCTCGGCGTTCCGCGAGCGTGCTCATCCGGCCGCCTTCGCCGGACGGTGCTCGGCGTGCATGTCGCGCAGCCGGTCCCACAGGTACACCGTGAGCTCGACGTACTCGCCGGACCGCTCCAGCGCGCCGACGTCGTTGGAGCGCGGCCGCTCCAGCGGAACCGGCACGATCTCGGCGATCTCCCCCGGACGCGCGCTCATCAGCACGACGCGGTCGCCGAGCAGCACCGCCTCCTCCATGCTGTGCGTGATGAACACGACCGTCAGCCGGCGCTCCTCCCAGATGGACAGCAGCTCCTCCTGGAGCAGGCGGCGGGTCTGCTCGTCGACGGCGCCGAACGGCTCGTCCATCAGCAGCACCCGCGGCCGGACGGCGAGCGCGCGGGCGAGGCCCACGCGCTGCTGCATGCCGCCGGACAGCTCGCCGGGCCGCTTGGTCTCGAAGCCCGCCAGCCCCACCGCGCCGATCAGCGCGCGGGCGCGCTCCTCGCGCTCGGCACGGCCGACGCCGCGCATCCGGAGCCCGAAGGCGACGTTGTCCAGGACGGTCGCCCACGGAAGCAGCGCGAAGTTCTGGAACACCATGGCGCGGTCGGGGCCCGGCCCGCGCACCGGGTCGCCGTCGATGCGGATGTCGCCGTCGTCCCAGGGGATCAGGCCCGCGACGCACTTGAGCAGCGTCGTCTTCCCGCAGCCGCTCGGCCCGAGGACGGTCAGGAACTCGTTGGGCCGGACGTCGAGGTCGACGTCGTGCAGCGCCTCGACGAGGCCGCCGTCCTGCCCGGTGTAGGTCTTCCGCAGCCCGCGGATCTCGATCATCGAACGCTCCTTGCCGTGGTGGTGCGCGCCCATCGGGTCAGCTTGCGTTCGGCCCACCGCGCGACGGAGATCAGCAGCAGCGCCTCCGCCAGGATGATCACGATGGTGCCGTAGAGGAGCGGGGCCTGGAACAGACCGCGGTACTCCAGGATCAGCCCGCCGAGCGCCTCGGAGACCATCAGCAGCTCGACGATGACCATGCCGGTGACCGCGCGGCCGAGGCCCAGCCTGATGCCCGTCATGATCGCCGGCAGCGCGCCGGGGAGCAGGATCCGCGTCCAGACGGCCCGCTCGTCCGCCCCGAAGGAGCGGGCCATCTCGATCAGCGACGGGTCCACCTGCCGGACGCCGGCCCGCGCGTTCACCACCACCATCACGATCGAGAAGATCGTGACGAGGATGACCCGCGAGGCCAGCCCGAAGCCCACCGACATCACCAGCAGCGGGATGATCGCCGCCATCGGGGTGACGAGCAGGATGTTGAGGTAGACGTCCGCGAGCCGCTCCAGCGCGCGGAACCGGCCGAGCAGGATGCCGAGCGGCACGCCGAGGACGACGGTGACGGCGAAGCCGATGACCAGCGCCTGGTTGCTGACGTACATGGCCCGCCACAGCTCCGCGGTGCCGAGCAGCTCGGCGGTCGCCTCGACGGTCTCGGTGAAGCTGGGGATGAGCAGGCCGCCCCGCTGCCGGACGTAGAGCTCCCAGCACGCCGCGAAGAGGACGAACGTGAGCACCTGGTACGGCAGGTTCCGGTCGGCGATGCGGCGGAGGACGCCGGGCCGCCGCGCGGGACGGGGCCCGGTTCTCGTCCCGGACCGGCGCGGCGGCCGGCGCGTCGTCGCCGCCGTCATCGGGCCGCCTTCACGAACGTCAGGTCCGCCGCGTCCTTGGCGGTCATGCCCTCCTTGATCACGCCTGCCCGGACGAAGAAGTCGATGGTGCCCTGCATGTTCTTCTCCGTCAGCGCCGCGGCGTTGAAGAGCCCCGCCCGGGCGTACCGGTCGGCGACCTTCGCCATCTCGGCGCCGTCCTCCTCCGGCAGGTACTTGGCGGCCAGCCCCACCAGGTGCCGCGGATCGGCGTTGATCTTCGCGTGCTGCCGGGTCAGCGCGGTGACCAGGGCCTGCGTCACGTCCTTGTGCTCGGTGATGAAGTCGCCGTTGGCGTAGACGGTCTGCGGCCGGAGGTCGGGCAGGCTCTGGGCGAAGTCGGCGACCTTGGCGAACTCGCCGCCCTTGGACTCCAGGGCGACCACGTCGGAGACCTCGAGCGCGGTGGCGGCGATCCGTCCGGTGACGAGCGCCTGGGCGCGGACGTCCGAGCCGCCGATCGTCAGGTACTTGGGCTTCTTGCCGGGAGCGCAGGTGGACCTCACCCACTCCTTGACCATGGCGGTCGCCGTCGCGCCCTCGCTGAAGATCCCGAACGGGCTGCCGTCCAGCTGGTCGCAGGACGAGATGCCGCGCTTGCCGTAGACCGCCCACTGGTTCCCGATGGCATCGGCGATGATCTTGATGGGGGCGCCGCGCTCGACAGCGAGCAGGGCGGGGCTCGTCGCCTCGGCCGAGAGCGCGTAGTCCCCCTTCGCCAGCCCCTCGATGGACAGTTCGGGCTCCGCCAGCTCGACGACCTTGATCGTGTGGCCCTGCCCGCGGAGGTCGTCGAGGGCGGCGAGGATCGGCACGGTCGTGATGTCGGGTTCGGTGAGGGCCACCTTGAACGAGAGCTTCCCGTTCCCCTTGCTCTCGGCCGCGCCCCCGCCGCCGCACGCGGCGCCGCTCGCGGCCAGGGCGACGAGGGCCGCGAGCGCGGCGAGCCGTCTGAGATGTGTCCCGGCGTCCACAGTCTCCTCCTCCAAGATCGTGCCGGTTCCCTCGGATTCGCTTCGAAAGGCGAGGTAATCGACTAGGCAAACGTATGCCTTAGATCGGCATGGTAGTGAGCCGTACCACAGAAATGTCAAGGGGAATCACTGGAAATCGCCCTGGAACAGGCAGGTTCCGTTTGGCGGCGGTGCCGGCTCGTGCCATAATCAGGAAAACGTTCTCCTAGGAGGGTGGCCGTGAGCTCACTCGCGGAAGTCGCCCGGGCGGCGGGGGTGTCGGTGTCCACCGCGTCACGGGTGCTGACCGGATCCAGCCATCCCATCTCGGCCAAGACCCGCGCCAAGGTCATCGCGGTCGCCGAGGAGCTCGGCTATTCGCCGAGCGCGCTGGCCCGCGCGCTGGTCTCGCGCACCAGCCGGCTCATGGGCGTCCTCGTGAGCGACATCGTCAACCCGTACTTCTCCGTCATCGCCCGCGGGGTGGACGACGTCGCCAGCCGCGCCGGCTACGTCACCATGCTGTGCAACGTCGACCGCCGCACCACGACGGAGATCACGCGCGTCCGGACGATGCGCGACTACCGCGCCGCGGGGGTCATCTTCGCGGGCAGCGGCTACGTGGACGACCCGAAGGAACCGGAGCTCGCCAAGGCCGTCCGCCAGGCGCGGGAGCAAGGCATCCACGCCGTCTCGCTCGCCGCCCGCGACATCGGCTGCCCCGTCATCGCCGCCGACGCCCAGGCCGCCGCCTACGACATCACCGACTACCTCGTCTCGCTCGGCCACCGCCGGATCGCGTTCATCGAGGGGCCGGAGGGCATGGTGGCCACCCGGCAGCGCAGGGACGGCTTCCTCGCCTGCATGAGCAACGCCGACCTCGCCGGCAGCGCGCAGGTCCTTCCCGGCGGGTTCGACTTCGAGGCCGGGCACGCCGCGGCCATGCGGCTCATCGCGCGCCCGCCCCTGCCGGACGCCGTCCTCGCGGCCAACGACGAGGCCGCCGTCGGCGCGCTCAACGCGCTGCGGCAGGCGCGCATCGACGTCCCCGGCGAGGTCTCCGTCGCCGGCATCGACGACCTCCGCGTCGCCCAGTTCGTCGGCCTGACCACGGTCAGCCTCCCGCTGTACGAGATGGGCGCCATGGCCGCCCGCCACATCATCGACACTCCCCCGGGAGCCGCCGCGGGCGCCGCCGAGACCACTCCCCTGAGCCACCGGCTCATCCCCCGCGAGACGACCGCGCGCCGCACCGCCCGCGCCTGACGGGGTAACCGGCCGCGCCTGACGGGGTAGGGGCATGGCATGCCCGAGCTTCCGGACGTCGAAGGGTTCCGCAGGGTGCTGGCCGAGCACACCGGGGAGCCGATCCGGTCGGTGTCCGTGCTCGACGCGGGCGTCCTGCGCGGGGTCACCGCCCGGAGGCTGGGCGCGGCACTGCGCGGCCACCGGTTCGGAGAGCCGCGCAGGCACGGCAAATGGCTGGTCGCGCCGGCCGGCGGCCCGGTGCTCCTGCTGCACTTCGGCATGACCGGGTCGCTGTCCTGGCACCGGACGGACGAGCCGCGCCACCGGCACGACCGCGTCGTCTGGCGGCTCCGGGACGGCGAGCTGCGCTACGCGACATGCGCAAGCTCCAGGGCGTCCGCCTCGCCGCCGACGGCGAGGCGGCGGAGCGCGCGCTCGACGGCCTCGGCCCGGACGCGTCCGGGCTGTCCCGCCGCGACCTCGCCGGCCTCCTCTCGGGACGGCGCGGACGGCTCAAGACGACGCTGACCGACCAGTCCGTCCTCGCGGGCCTGGGCAACCTGCTCGCCGACGAGATCTGCTGGCGCGCCCGGATTAACCCGCTTCGCACCGCTCGGGACCTGGACGACGCCGAACTCACCGCCCTGCACCGTGCGATGCGCCGCGTCCTGCGCGAATCCGTCAAGGCCGGACGCGTCCCGCCGCGCGACACGTGGCTCACCGGCGCCCGCGACGAGCCGGAGGCCGCGTGCCCGCGCTGCGGCACGACCCTGTCCAGCCGCCGCGTCTCCGGCCGCCGGACGGTCTGGTGCCGAACCTGCCAGCCGGGATGACCCGGTGCCGCTTCCGCCGCCGAGGTCGGCGCGCGACGCTCAGGAGATGCCTGCGGCCAGGGACTTCTTGCTGATCTTGCCTACGGGGGTGCGGGGGAAGGCGTCGGTCGTTTCGAGGCGGTCGGGGAACTTGTAGGCGGCGACGCCGCGGGCCCGGAGGAAGTCCTTCATCTCGCGGAGGTCCGGGGTCTTCTCGCCGTCCCTGATGATGAGGAACGCGCAGGTGCGTTCGCCCATCATCGGGTCGGGGATGCCGACGACGGCGGCGTCGTGGACGGCCGGGTGCGCGAGGAGATGGTTCTCGAGCTCCTCGGCGGAGATCTTGTCGCCGCCGCGGTTGATCTGGTCCTTCTCGCGGCCCTCCACGATGAGGTGGCCCGAGGGGAGCTGCCGGACGAGGTCGCCCGTCCGGTAGAAGCCGTCCGGGGTGAACGAGCGGGCGTTGTGCTCGGGGGCGCGGTAGTAGCCGCGGAGCGTGTACGGGCCGCGGGTGAGGAGCTCGCCCGTCTCGCCCGGCGCGACGTCCTCGCCGTCGGCGTCCACGACGCGGATCTCGTCGGCGGGCGAGAGGGGGCGGCCCTGGGTCTGCTCGACGAGGTCGCGGGGATCGTCCAGGCGGGTGTAGTTGAGGAGGCCCTCGGCCATGCCGAAGACCTGCTGGACCTGGCAGCCCAGGACGTCCGGGACCTCGGCGGCGCGTTCGGCGGCGAACTTGGCGCCGCCGACCTGGAGGAGTTCGAGGGCCGAGATGTCCTCGTCCTGCCAGGTGACCGCGTCCAGCCAGAGGAGCGCGATCGGGGGGACGACCGCGCAGACCGTCGCGCGTTCGCGCTCGATGAGGGGGAACGCCTCGTCCGGGGAGCCCGACGGGGACAGCACGACCGTGCCGCCGTTGGCGAACACGCCGAGGACGCCGGGGCAGGCGAGCGCGAAGTTGTGCGCGGCGGGCAGGACGACGAGGTAGACGGTGGCGGACGTGAACCCGCAGACCTCGGCGCTGGCCTCCAGGTTGTAGACGTAGTCGCGGTGCGTCCGGGGGATCAGCTTCGGCAGGCCCGTGGTGCCGCCGGACAGGAGGAAGACGCCCACGTCGGACGGGTCGGGCCGGGGCACGTCGACCGGGTCGGCGTCGACGGAGGACAGGGCGGTGAGGTCCTGCGCGTCGCCGTCCACGATCACATGCTCGACCGGGAGGGTGCGGGCCATCTCCCGGTAGTCGAAGTCGCCGTCGCGGTCGGCGCAGACGTAGGCGGACGCCTCGGACAGCTCGCACAGGTAGCGGATCTCGCTCTCGCGGTGCGCGGGCAGCGCGAGCACGGGCGCCGCGCCGATTCGGACGAGCGCGAGGAACGTCACCACGAAGCCGGTCGTGTTGGGGAGCTGGACGACGACGCGGTCGCCCGGGCCGATGCCCAGGCGCAGGAACCCGGCGGCGGCGCGGGAGGCGCGGTCGTCCAGTTCGGCGTAGGTGAGGCGGTCGGCGCCCGCGACCAGGGCGGTCTTGCCGGGGTCGCCGCGCAGGACGTCGCCGAGGACGCGGTCGCTCCAGAAGCCCTCGGCCTTGTAGCGGGCCTCGAAGTCGTCCGGCCAGGGGACGAGGCCGTCCGTGTTCGAACCGGTCATCGGCCGCTCACCGCCCCGCGACCTGGGCCGGGGCGCCGGGCACCGGTTCGGCCGGGTCCGAGCCCAGCGCGACGATCCGGTTGGCGCCGTCCACGTGGACGACGCGGGGCTCGTGGCGGGGGCGGTCGGCCTCGGCCACGGCCGTGTAGGTGATGATGATGACCAGGTCGCCGGGCTGGACCAGGCGGGCCGCCGCGCCGTTGATCCCGATGACGCCGCTGCCCGCATCGCCGGTGATGGCGTAGGTGACGAGACGGGAGCCGTTGGTGATGTCCACGACGTGGACCTGCTCGCCCTCCACGATGTCGGCGGCGGCCATGAGGTCCGCGTCGATGGTCAGCGAGCCCACGTAATGCAGGTCCGCCTGGGTGACCGTGGCACGGTGGATCTTTCCGTTCATCAGGATGCGCTGCACCGGTACGCCCTCTTCTCCAAGACCAACTAAGGCTAGGCTTACCTTAGCCATTCCCCCGGCAGAGGAGAACCCCGAGAATGCTCCGGCGACTGGCCCGCCGACTTGCGATGGATATCGGCCCGCTCCGCGACAGCAGGCCGTTCCGCAACGTGTTCATCGCCCGCACCGTCTCGGTGTTCGGGATCGGGATGCTGGCGGTCGCCGTCCCGGTGCAGGTCTACGACATGACGGGGTCGACGGTGCACGTCGGCGCGGTGTCCGCGGCGGAGGGGTTCGCGCTCCTTGCCGGGTTCCTGTGGGGCGGGGTCCTCGCCGACCGGTACGACCGGCGGCGGCTGATGCTGCACGCCCGGACGGCCGCCGGGGCGGGGTTCGTCCTGCTGGCGCTGAACGCGTTCCTGCCGTCGCCGTGGCTCCCGGCCGTCTACGTGCTCGCGGCGTGGGACGGGCTCGCGACCGGCGTCAGCGTCACCGCGCTGCTGGCCGCGACGCCCGCCCTGGTGGCGCCGGACAAGCTGGTCGCTGCGGGCGCGCTCAACGCGCTGACCGTCCGGCTCGGGTCGATGGCGTCGCCGGCGCTCGGCGGCGTCGTGGTGTCGGCGTTCGGCGTCGGCTGGAACTACGCGGCGGCGGCCGCCGGGACGATCGGCACGCTCGCGCTGCTGACCGGGCTGCCGTCGCTGAAGCCCGATCTCGGGGACGGGAAGCCCGCGAACCCGCTGAAGTCCGTCGCGGAGGGGTTCCGCTTCGTCGCGTCGCATCGCGTCGTCGGGTCGCTGATGCTGCTCGGGCTGCTGTTCATGGTGGCGGGCGGCATTCCGGTGCTGATGCCCGCGTTCGCCGCCCGGAGCCTGGACGGCGGCGCGACCACGGTCGGGCTGCTGTTCGCGGCGCCCGCGTGCGGCGCGGTGCTCGCGTCCGTCACGAGCGGATGGGCGGGGACGGCGCGGGCGCCCGGGATGGCGCTGCTCGTCGCGTCCGTCGCGGGGTTCGCCGCGCTCGCGTGCCTGGGCCTGGCGCGTCATCCTGCGCTGGCGGTCGCGATCCTGTTCGCGTACGGGTTCGCCCAGTCGGTCGAGGAGATCCTGCGGTACGGGCTGATCCAGTCGCATACGCCCGACTCGCATCTCGGACGCGTCAACGCGCTCTGGGCCGCGCAGGAAACGGGAGGCGGCGCGGTCGGGTCGCTGGGCGCCGGGGCCCTCGGCCGCTACCTCGCGCCGGGCGCGGCCATCGTCGTCTACGGGACGGTCAGCGCCGTCCTGGCTCTGGCCTTGGCGCTGACCCTCACCGGGCTCCGGACGGCGACGCTGCGTCCGGAGCCCGAACCGGAGCCCGAGCCGGGCTGAGGGGCGGTCAGCCGAGGCGGGCGGCGAGTTCGTCCTCGCTCATCGCCTCGACCTCCAGCCAGATCGCGGCGACGGCCTCCAGGCGTCCCGGCGTCTCCTGCAGCTCGGTGAAGCGGCGGCAGACGCGCGCGACCGTCCGCTCGGCGAACAGGACCCGCACCGGCAGCGCGGTCGTGTCGAGCGCCTCCCGCAGCCGCGCGATCACGGTGGTGGCGAGGACGGAGTCGCCGCCGAGCGCGAAGAAGTCGGCGTCCGCGCCGACGCGCTCCGCCCCCAGCACCCCGGCCACGACCCGGGCGAACACCTTCTCCAGCGGTGTCTCCGGCTCGACGTAGGCGGCGGACGCCTCCCCGGCCTCGGCGGCGGCCAGCGCGGCGAGCGCCTTCCGGTCGACCTTGCCGTTGGCGGTCAGCGGCAGCTCGTCCACGCGGACGAGCAGTTCGGGCACCATGTGCGGCGGCAGCAGCTCCCGGACGTGCGCCAGCACCGCGTCCCGGTCGAGATCCTCCCCGGCCTCGACGGTGGCGGAGAGGCGGCCGTTCGCCAGCAGCGCGACGGCCCGTCCCACGGCCGGGTGGTCGCGCAGCGCGGCCTCGACCTCGCCGAGCTCGATCCGGAACCCGCGGACCTTGACCTGGTGGTCGCGGCGGCCGAGGAATTCCAGGGTGCCGTCGGGGCGGTAGCGGGCGAGGTCGCCCGTCCGGTACCAGCGGGCGCCCTCGTGGACGACGAACCGGTCGGCGGTGCGCTCCGGGTCGGCGGCGTAGCCGTCCGCGACGCCGGAGCCGCCGATCCACAGCTCGCCCGCCACCCAGTCGGGACGGTCGCGGCCCAGCTCGTCCACCACCCGGCAGGCGACGCCGCGCAGCGGGACCCCGTACGGGACGGCGTGCCAGTCCCGCGGCACCTCCCCCACGACCTCCTGCACGGTGGAGTGGATCGCGGTCTCCGTCGTCCCGCCGAGCGCGACGAAGCGGCAGCCGGGGGCGCGCTCGTCCAGCAACGCGGGCAGGTGCGTGCCGACCCAGTCGCCGCCGAGCAGCACCAGCCGCAGGCTCTCGGCGCGGCCGGCGCGCAGCAGCATCTCCAGCACGGACGGGACGCAGTTCAGCACCGTCACCGACCGCCGCCGGACGAGATCGGCCCAGCGGGCGGCGTCGCGGCGCTCGTCCTCGTCCGGGAGGACGACCGCGCCGCCCGCGTGCCAGGGCGCGAACAGGTCGAACACCGACAGGTCGAAGTCGAGCGCGGAGATCCCGAACGTGACGTCGTCCGGGCCGAGCGCGAACCGGTCGACGAGGTCGCCGATGGTGTTCATGGCCGCGCCGTGCGACACCTCGACGCCCTTCGGCTCGCCCGTCGACCCGGACGTGAACAGCACGTACGCCACCTGTTCTGGGCGGGTCTTCACCGGCTCGGCCAGCGGCTCGGCGTCCGCGATCCGATCAGGGGCGAGGGACGCGGCGACGCGGGCGGTCGCGCGGATCTTCGCGCGGCGGGCCTCGGGCTGCTCCGGGCCGATGGGGACGTAGGCGGCGCCCGCGGCGAGGACGCCGAGGACGGCCGCGGCCTGGTCAGGCCCCTTGGGAAGCTCGACCGACACCCGGTCGCCCGGCCGCACGCCCTCCCCGGCCAGGCCGGACGCGATGCGCAGCGCACGGGCGGCGAGTTCGCCATAGGTGAGCGTCCCGTCGTCGCCCCAGTGCAGCGCGGGGGCGTCCGGACGGCGGCGGGCGTGCTCGAAGAAGCCCTCGGTCAGGGTGCGCGGCGGCGGCGCGGGGGTCGCGTTCAGCCCGTGCCGGACGCGGAGCTGCGACGGCGGCGCCGCGATGCCGAGCGGGACGTCCCAGTCGGCGCCTGGCGCGCCGAGACGGGTGATCGCGGACGTGTAGGCGGCGAACATCGCCTCGGCGACGCCGTCCGGGAACGCGGGACGGCGCACGTCCCAGTTCAGCAGCAGGCCGCCGGACACCTCGGTGACCTGCGCGTCCAGCAGCACCTGCGGGCCCTGCGAGACGATCCACCCCGGCTCGCCGAAGTGCCCCCGGACGCGCTCGCCGAACAGCTCGCCCAGGTTGAGCGCGCTCGTGTAGACGATCGGCGCGAGGACCTGCTCGCCGCGCTGCCGGGACAGGTCCCGCAGCACCTCCAGGCCGGAGTAGTCGCTGTGCGCGCCGGCCGTGTGCAGGTTCGCCTGGACGGCGCGGGCGCGCCCGATGAAAGTGAGGTCTTCGGTGAGGTCGGCCTCCAGCATGATGGAGCCGGTGAAGTCGCCGACGACCTTGTCCACGTCGGGGTGGACGGGCTCGCGGTGGAACAGCGGCAGGTTGAGCAGGAACCGGGGCGTCGCCGACCATGCGCCGATGACCTCGGCGAAGACCGTCGCGAGGGCCATCGCGGGGGTGACGCCCTCGGCGTGCGCGCGGGCGATGAAGCGGTCCTTGTCGTCGGGCGAGAGCCAGTGGTGCTTGCGCTCGACGCGGTTCCCGGGCTCTGCGACGACCGGCAGCTCGGGCGGCCCCGGCAGGTCGGCGAGGCGGTCGGCCCACCAGCGGCGGTCCTGCTCGCGGGCCTCGGCGCGGGGGTCGTCGGCGAGGTAGCGGGCGTAGCCGTAGCGGATCGGCGCGAGCGTCTCCCCCTCGTACAGGGCGGCGAGGTCGTCGAGCATGACGCGGTAGCTCATCGCGTCGGCGGCGACCATGTCGACGTCGAGGTGGAGGCGGGACGTCCCGGCGGGCAGCAGGCTGAGGCGGGCGTCGAAGACGCGGCCGTCCTCGATCGGGAGCCGCTGCTCCGACATCTCGGCGCGGATCGCCTCCAGCCCCGCCTCGGGGTCGGCGGATTCACGCAGGTCATGGACGGTCACGGCGGGCCCTGGACGCTCGGGCAGGATGCGCTGGGCGCCGTCGTCGGACACGGCGACGCGGAGCATCGGGTGCCGCGCCACCAGGGCGCGGACGGCGTCCTCCAGGCGGGCGGGGTCGATCTCGCGCCCGTCGAGCTCGACGTACAGGTGCGCGGCGACGGAGCCGAGCGACTGGCCGGAGTCGCGGCCGATCCAGTAGGCGTGCTGCATCAGCGCCAGCGGGAACGGCCCGTCGGGCTCGATGTCGGCCGGGTCGAACTCGTCCGGCCCGGCGTCGTCAGGCCCCTCGGACGCGTCGACCTGGCCCTTCTCGGCGAGCAGGGCCCACCAGCCGGCGAGCGTGGGCCGCTCGGCCAGCTCGGCGAACCGGATCTCGACGCCGCGGCGGCGCAGCCGCCCGGTCAGCTGCATGAGCCGGATCGAATCCATCCCGAGCTCGATCAGGTTGTCGTCGGCCCCGGCGGGCTCGCCGAGCACCTCCGCCAGCGCGGCGTGCAGGTCTTCCCAGGTCAGCGCGGTGGGCACGGCACTCCCTCCAGATTAGGTAAGGCAAACCTAATTGAGAGGTTTTCCGGCCGTCAACGCCCGCCGCCGGTCGGCCGGGACGATCAGCGGCGTGTCCGTCTCCGGGTCGGGGATGACGCGGCACGGCAGGCCGAACACGCGCTCCACGAGGTCGGCGGTGACGATCTCCGCGGGCGGGCCCTCCGCGAGGATCTCCCCGCCGCGCATCGCGATCAGATGGGTGGCGTACCGGCAGGCGTGGTTGAGGTCGTGCAGCACCGCGACGAGCGTGCGGCCCTCCTCGTGCAGCCGCGCGCACAGGTCGAGGACCTCGATCTGGTGCGCGATGTCGAGGTAGGTCGTGGGCTCGTCCAGCAGCATGATGCCGGTCTCCTGGGCCAGGACGAGCGCCAGCCAGACCCGCTGCCGCTGGCCGCCGGACAGCTCGTCCACGACCCGGTCGGCGAGATCGGTGACGCCGACGGCGGCCATCGCCTCGCCGACGGCGGCCTCGTCCTCGCGGGACCACTGGCGCAGCAGGCCCTGGTGCGGGTAGCGACCGCGCGCGACGAGGTCGGCGACCGTGATGCCCTCGGGCGTCAGCGGCGACTGCGGCAGCAGGCCGAGCCGCCGCGCGAGCCGTTTCGGCGGCAGGGCGGTGATCGGGGCGTCGTCCAGGTACACCGTGCCCGCGCGAGGGCGCAGCAGCCGGGCGAGGGCGCGGAGCAGCGTGGACTTGCCGCACGCGTTCGGCCCGACGATGACGGTGAACGACTCGTCCGGGATCCGCACGCCGAGGTTCTCGGCGACGACGCGCCTCTCGTAGGCCAGGGTGAGGTCGTCCGCGCGCAACCGGGTCATGCCATCCCCTTCCGTCCGGTGGTCGACAGCAGCCAGGCCAGGTACGCGCCGCCGAGGACGCCGGTGACGACGCCCACCGGCATGGCGACCGGCAGGTGGAGCGAGATCAGGTCGGCGGTGGCCAGCAGCGCGGCGCCGGTCAGCGCGGCGGGCAGCAGCTGCGCGCCGGGCCGCCGCGTCATCCGCCGGGCGAGCTGCGGCGCCGCCAGCGCGACGAACGGGACGGGCCCGGCCGCCGCCGTGGCCGCCGCGACGAGGCCCACGCCGGCGACCGTGAGCAGCGCCCTGGTCCGCTGGACGGGCACGCCGAGCGCCTGCGCCGCGTCGTCGCCCAGCTCGCCCATGCCGAGCGGGCGGGCGAGGAGCAGCGCCGCCGGGACGAGCACGGCCAGCGCGATCCCGAGCGGGACGGCCTGGTCCCAGTCGCGCCCGTTCAGGCTGCCGGTCAGCCAGAACGCGGCCTCGTAGCCCTCGCGCAGCTCCGCGCGGGTGATGAGGTAGGAGTTCAGCGCCTGCAGCATCGCCGCCGCCGCGACGCCGATCAGCACCAGCCGGACGCCGTGCACGCCGCCGCCGCGCCGGTAGGCGACCAGGTACACGCCCATCGCGGTCAGCACCGAGCCCGCGACCGAGCTGACGGTGATCGCGACCGCGCCGCCGCCGAACACGAGGATCTGCAGCAGCGCGCCGGACGCCGACCCGGTGGTGAACCCGATCAGGTCGGGGCTGCCGAGCGGGTTGCGGGAGACGCTCTGGAAGATCGCGCCGCTGAGGCCGAGCGCGAGCCCGGCGAGGAGCCCGGTCACGGCGCGCGGCAGCCGCAGCGTCGTGACGATGAACTCGGTGGCCTGGTCGGCCTGGCCGGCGAGGGCCCGCACCACGTCCGGCGGCGAGATCGGGAACTCGCCCGAGCCCACGACCAGGACGGCCGCGCTCGCCGCGACCAGCGCCAGCGCCCCGCACACCGCCGCGGCCCGCGGCTCCCAGCGCACCGACAGCGCCCCCGCGCGCATCACTCTCACAGGTCCCGCGTCCTTCCCCGCCGGACCATCAGCGCGAACAGCGGCGCCCCGAGGAACGCGGTGACGATCCCGGTCTCCAGCTCGCCGGGCGTGATGACCCGGCCGATGATGTCCGCGCCGAGCAGCAGGACGGGCGCGAGCAGCAGCGAGTACGGCAGCACGAGCCGCTGGTCGGGCCCGACCGCCGTCCGGACGATGAACGGCACGGCCAGCCCGAGGAACACGATCGGCCCCGCCGCCGCCGTCGCCGACCCGCACAGCACCACCACGGCGAGCGCGCCGAGCGCCCGCGTCCGCCCCGGGCGGGAGCCGAGCGCCTTGCCCGCCTCGTCGCCCATGCCGAGCGCGTTCAGCGGGCGGGCGAGCAGCAGCGCCAGGACGACGCCGGCCAGCACGAACGGCAGGATGCGGACGAAGACCGACATCTCCCGCCCGCCGAGGCTGCCGACCTGCCAGAACCGGAAGCCGCCGAAGCTGCCCGGGCTGAGCAGCATCAGCCCGGCCGTGAGCGCGGTGAACACGGCCTCGACGGCCGCGCCCGCGAGCACCAGCCGCGCGGGCGACGCGCCGCCGCGCCCCCGCGCGCCGATCATGTAGACGAGCGCCGCCGCGCCCGCCGCGCCCAGGAACGCCGCCCACACGTAGACGAGCGGGTCGTCCACCTGGGTCGACCCGATGACGATGACGACCGCGAGCGCCGCGCCGCCGTTCACGCCGAGCAGCCCCGGCTCGGCGAGCGGGTTGCGGGTCAGCGCCTGCATCACGGCTCCGGCGAGCCCGAGCGCCATCCCGACGGCGATGCCGAGGACCGTGCGCGGCAGCCGCAGCTCGTGGACGATCAGATCCGGCCGCGATGTGTCGTCCGGCGAGAAGACGCCGGGCAGCACCCGTCCGAGCGGGACGTCCCCGGCCCCGATCGCGAGGCTCGCCACGACGGTCAGCAGGAGCACGGCCGTGAGCAGCGCCAGCCGGCCGAGGTGCCCTCCGCGACCGCGCCGCCCGCCCGCCTTCACCAGGGTTCGCGGCGGGCGTTTTCGCACGGGGGAAAGCACGAGATAAGGCTAGCCTAAGCTAAAACGCTTGATAAGTGGGCCCCGCGGCCGGCAGGGGCGTTGACCTCGACCGCGGTCGAGGTTGCAGTCTCGGCCGCATGGACATCGGCATCGGACTGCCCGGCCACGCACCGTGGACCGACGGCAGGGCACTGGTCGAGTGGGCGCGCAGGGCGGAGCGGCGCGGCTTCGCCACCCTCGGCGTCAGCGACCGCCTCGTATGGACGACCCCGGAACCGCTGATCACCCTGGCCGCGGCGGCCGGGGCGACCTCCCGCATCGGGCTGCTCACCAGCGTGCTGCTGGCGCCGCTGCGCGCCGACCACGCGCTGTTCGCCACGGCCGTCACCACGCTGGACCAGGTCGCCGGGGCCGGGCGGCTCCGGCTCGGCCTCGCCCCCGGGATCCGGGAGGACGACTTCGCGGCGGGCGGCGTCGACTACGGCACCCGCGGGCGCCAGTTCGACGCGTTGCTGGACCGCCTGGCCGAGGTCGTCGCCCGGGGCGGCGTGGACGGGCACGAGCCGGTCGGGCCGCCGCCCGCCACCCCGGGCGGGCCGCCGCTCCTGTTCGGGGGCCACTCCCCCGCCGCGATCCGGCGCATCGCTGCCCGCGGCGCCGGATGGATCGCCGGGGACGCGACCGTGGAGGACGTCCAGGAGTTCGCGCCCGGCCTGCGGAAGGCCTGGTCGGAAGCGGGCAGGGAGGGGTCCCCGCGGCTGGTCGCGTCGGTGATGTACGCGCTCGGGCCGCGGGCGCGGCGGTCGCTGGCCGACGCCATCGGCCCGTACTACTCCTTCGCCGGGCCCGAGTACGCCGAGTACGGCGTCTCCCAGGCGTACCACTCCGCCGACCAGATCAGGGCGGCGGTCGACGCGTTCGCGCGGATCGGCTGCGACGAGCTGATCTTCACGGGCAACGACCCCGACCCGGACCAGGTCGACCTCCTCGCCGACGCCATCGGCCTGTGAGCCGACGGAGGCAGGCGGGCCGACGGAGGCCGACGGAGGCCGCTTATTGGTTCCGGCCGGGCTCTGAAACGCCGGCGCACCGCATGACCTGTGCTGTCGCGGGTAGGCGAGATGCCTGCGGGATGACAGAAGGTGATCAGTGTGTCGCACGACGCGGAGCAGCGGCCGGGCGCCGCCGACCCGGACCGGCTGCGGATCCGCAGCGAGATCCGCGGGCAGTGCCTGCTGGTGGAGGCGGACGGCGAGCTGACGCTCGTCACGGCCGGGCGGCTGCGCGAGCGCGTCCTCGCGGACATGGGCCGGCTGGACGGGCCGGCGCGGGTCGTCCTGGACGTCGGCGGGGTCGGGTTCTGCGACTCGTTCGGGCTCAACGCCCTGATCGTGCTGTGGAAGGCCGCCCGCGCGGCGGGCGGGCGGCTCGTCCTCGCCCGCCCGGAGCGGCGGTTCCGCACGATCATCGAGCGCAGCGGCCTGGACCGCCACCTCATCGCCCATGAGACGACCGAGCAGGCGATCGCCGACCTGACCGAGACCTGAACCGCGCCGACCGTCCCGGGCGGGGCCGCCGGGGCCGACCGCTGGCCGGCCCCGGCGGGGTCGAGGCTCAGGGGCCCTCGGGGTCGACGATGTCGCGGTCCGCCCAGAACGGGTCCATCAGGGAGCGGAGCCGGTCCGCGCCGACGCGGTCCAGGACGTCCAGCGCCGCGATGTTGTCGGTGAGCTGCTGCATGCTCGTGGAGCCGAACAGCACGGTGCTGGTGGACGGGTGCGTGAGCGTGAACGCGATGCAGAGCTGGGCCGGGCTCGCGTCCAGCTCCCGGCCCAGGTCGGCCAGGCCCTTGGCGGCCTCCTGGATGCGCGGGCGGATGTCGCCGGGGTCGCGGCCGATCTGCCGGGACTCCCCCGACTTGCCCGCCAGGATGCCGCCCTCCAGGACGTCGGACGCCTGCAGCGACACGCCGTCGGCGAAGACGGCCGCGAACGGCTCGCCGTCCGGGATGGAGCGCCGGCACGGGCTGTACTTCAGCTGCGCGAGCTGCGGGCCCGGCGACCCGGCGGCCAGGGCGTGCTCGCGGATCGTCCGGATCGCGGTGGCCGACCAGTTGTTGACGCCCCAGCAGCCGAGCAGGCCCTCCCGCTCCAGCGCGGCGAGGTCCTCGGCGAGCGTCTTGAGGTCGAGGTCGTCGCTGCGGATGTCGCCGAGGACGGCCACGTCCGCGTGGTCGGCGCCGACCCGGAACAGCGCGTTGGTCAGCTGGTCGCGCATCGAGTGCTCGGGGTACCCCTCCAGCCACAGCTTTGTGGACAGCAGGTAGTCGTCCCGGGCGATCCCGGCGGCGCGGACCATCGCGGAGAACAGCACGTCGGTGAACACCGGCGGATGGACGCCGGGGATGCCGTAGACGGCGACGTCGAACAGGTTGATGCCGGAGTCGACGGCGTGCCTGAGCATCTTCACCGCGTCGCCGAAGTCCATCCGGTCGTAGGTGTGCCAGGAGCCGAGCGACAGGACGGACGCCTCCGGCCCGGCCGAGCCCAGGCGGCGGTGGGGGACATTTTGTGGAGACACGATGGGGGGCGTTTCCTTACCGGTTGGGGTTGATGACGGCCTTGACCTGCTCCAGCCGCGACATGGCCGACAGCGCGCCGGACGCCCCGGCGAGGCCGTCCGGGGCGCTGAACAGGTCGTCCCAGGGGAAGCGGTCCGCGGAGCCGCGCAGGAACTCGATGCTGCGGTACAGGTCGCCGACGTCGCCGTTCAGCGAGCCGAGCACGTTCAGCTCCTTGCCCATGATCGCGCCGAGGGAGAGCTGGTCCGGCTGGGGTCCTGTGCTGCCGACGATGACGAACCGGCCGCCGAACGCGGCCATGCCGACCGCCTCCGCGCCGACGCCGGGCGCCCCGGCGAGGTCGAGGACGAGTTCCGCACCGCGCCCCCGCGTGGCCTCCTGGACGGCGGCGACCCGGGAGTCGGCGTCGCCGTCCAGCCCGATGGTCTCGTCGGCGCCGAAGCGGCGGGCCAGGTCGAGGCGGGCGTCCGGCGCGCCGATCGTGATCACCTTGCCGGCGCCGGACAGGCTCGCCACGGCCGTCGCGACGATGCCGAGCGCGCCCGCGCCCTGCACCACGACCGCCGATCCGGGGCGCACTCCCCCGGCCCGGTCGAAGGCGTGCAGGACGGTCTTGACCGCGCATCCCGCGGACGCCGCCCACGTGTCCTTCACCTCGTCCGGCAGGACGAGCTTCAGCGCGCCGGGCGTCACGTAGTTGTGCCCGGCGAGGCCGCCCGTCGCGTACGGGAAGCGGTCGGCGCGCAGCAGGAACCCGTAGCCGCGCTCGGAGCACGCGACGGGGTTGCGCAGGACGGTGCAGCCGTAGCAGTGCCCGCACACCGACTCCGACCACCCGATGCGGTCGCCGACCTTGACGTCCCGGCCGAGCGCGTCGCGGGTGCCGGGGCCGACGGCGCAGACGGTGCCCATCGTCTCGTGGCCGAGGACGATCGGCAGCATCTCCGGGAACGACATCGCGCCGGACCACAGGTGCACGTCCGTCGCGCACAGCGTCGCGCAGTCGACCCGGACGAGCGCCGCGCCCGGCTCGCACTCGGCGGGCAGCGGGAGCTCCTCGATGCTCAGGTCCGCGCCGTGCTCGCGGAGCACGGCCGCCCTGGTGGAGGTCGGGTGGAGCATCTTTCCTCGTTTCTTTTCTCTACCGCGCTCAGCGGCTGTGCGCGGTGTCCCAGACCTCGCGGCGGCTGCGCCACCACAGGAGTACGAGGATCACCAGGAAGGGCACGACGCCCTGGTACTTCTGGATGGAGTCCACGGAGGACGACATGCCCTCCAGGCAGCCCACGATCAGGCCGCCGGCGAGCGTCAGCGGCAGGTTCTTGAACGCGCCGACCATCGCCACCGCCAGCGCGGTGCTGATCAGCCCGGCCAGGGTGCCGAAGTCGCCGCCGAGCCGCGGCGCGACCAGCACGATCACCAGCATCGTGATGGCGCCGACGCCGGACCACACGCCGACGGCGAGCACCGGCGCGGGAATGCCGACGACCTGGGCGGTGCCGGGCCGCTCCGACAGCGCCTGCAGCTTCAGCCCGATCCGGGTGCGGGTCAGCATCAGCCCGACCCCCACCGTGATGAGCACCGCGAACGCCAGCGACACCAGCACCGACTGCGGGATGACGACGCTCCCGACCGTGAAGACGGGATCGCTGAACGGGTCCGGGAACCGGCGCGCGCCGGTGGTGGTGCCGCCGAACAGCCGCAGCCCGATCGCGGTCAGCGCCACGTACACCGCCACCGTGACGGCGGCCTTCGTCCCCTCCCGGTGGCCCGCGAACCAGCGGGCGAGCGCCGCGCCGAACACGCCGGACAGCACCGCCGCGGAGACCAGGCCGATCAGCAGGGCCAGCCAGACGTTCAGGCCCTCGTCGGTGAGCGACACCATCACGAAGGCGCCCATCGCGCCGACGGCCGTCATCGCGAAGTTGACGACGGCGACGAGCCGGTAGGTCAGCACGACGCACAGGCCGAGCAGGGCGTAACCGCCGCCGCTGCTCAGCCCGGCGATCACAGAGTTCAGCATCGGATACCTCCGGTGGGCCCGGGCGCGCGGGGAGGCCCCGCGCGCCCGGCGCCCACGGCTACTTCTTGGTGGGGACGGTGAAGCCGCCGGGAAGGACCTTCCAGGCGCCGTTCTCCGCCTTGACGAACTGGCTGCCCTTGATCGGGTTGTGCTCCTTGCCGGGGCCGAAGACGTACGGGGTGCCGACCATCGGGTAGTTGATCGGCTTCATCTCCTTGAACGCCTTGGTCACCGACTCGCGGGTGATGTCGCCCTTGATGGTCTTGAGGACCTGGACGAACACGTCCGCGGACATGACCGCGCCCTGGCTGAACGCCGTCTTCTGGATGCCGTTCTTCTGGATGATCTGGGACCAGCGCTCGTTGCCGGGCAGCGTCGGGTCGGTGTACGGCTGCCACTCGGTGCCCGCGTAGGCGTTCATGTCCGGCGGGATCACCTTGGCGTTGGCGTCGGTGTAGCTGTTCGCCGCCAGGATGAAGTCGACGTTCTGCATGCCCTGCGTCTTGGCCTGCTTGAACCACGGCCCGACCTGCGAGTTGTAGGCCACGGCCTGGCAGCCGGCGTTCTTGAGCCCCACCAGGTAGCGGGTCGGGTCGCCCTGGCCGACGTTTAGGTTCTTGTGCGCGAGCGTCTTGCCGGTGAGGTTCGTCCACTCCTTGATGGCGGCCTCGATGCCGCCGCCGCTGCCGGGCAGGACGGTGTAGGCGACGCAGACCTTGTCGCGCTTCAGCGTCTCGGACGCGTAGTACAGCATCGCCGTGGTGAGCGTGTACGGGCCCGGGTTCACCGGCGCGATGTTCGGGCTGGTGAAACAGGACGGGTCGACGCCGATCGCCGGCACCGAGACGATCTTCTCCTTGGTGTAGGTGGCGCGGTTGACGCCGCAGTCCACCGCGCTGGACGAGCCGGCGAGCGCGACCACGTTCTCCGACTTGATCAGCTGCCGGGCGGCCTGGCTGGACCGCGCCGGGTCCATCGCGTCGTCCTTGCTGACCAGCTCCAGCTTCCGGCCGTTGATGCCGCCGGCCGCGTTGACCTCGTCGAAGACCGCCTTGACGGCCTTCGGGACCTCGGGCGTCTGGAACAGCCCGGTGATGCCGTTGATCGCGCCGACCTTGATCGGCCCGTCGGTGCCGCCGGAGTCCGAGCAGCCGGCGCCGGCGATGGAGATGACAAGTGCGGCCGCGGCCGCCCCCGTGGCTGTGCGCGTGTATGTGCGTTTCATCGTGTGGGCCCTTGTTTTCGCGGGGAAGGTGGGTGGTGGTTCGACGGAACGGCTCAGGACGCCGGGACGTCCGCGGCCCCGAGATAGGCGGCCCTGACGGCGGGGTCCTCCAGTACCTCGCCGGTCGGGCCTGAGGCGATCACATTCCCGAAGTCCAGGACGGTGACCTCCTCGCACACCGCCTGGACCAGCTCCATGTCGTGCTCGACCAGCAGGATCGACACCCCGAACGCCTCCGGGACGGCGGCGAGCCGGGCGCCGAGCGTCAGCGACTCGGCCGCGGACTGCCCGGCGGCGGGCTCGTCCAGCAGCGCGACCTTGGGACGCGCCGCGATCGCCGCCGCGACGTCGAGGAGCCTGCGGCTGCCGGCGTCCACGATGGACACCGGGACCTGCCCGGGCGGGCAGCCGAAGAACTCCAGCAGCTCGTCCGCCTCGGCGCGGGTCAGCCGCCGGCCCGCGCCGATCGTCAGGTACTCGTACTGGGTGAGCTCGGGCGCGATCGCGGTGGTCTGGAAGGTGCGGCGCAGCCCGAGCGTCGCGCGCTTGTTCGGGGAGAGCCGGTCCAGGGGCCGTCCGGCCAGGTCCACCGCGCCCTGGTAGCCGACGAACCCGCTGACCGCCGCGATGAACGTGGACTTGCCGGCGCCGTTCGGGCCGATGAGCCCGACGACGCCGCCTTCCGGGACGGTCAGGTCGACGGCGTCGAGCGCGACGACCTCCCCGAACTTGACGGTCATCCCCTTGACGGTGAGGAGCGGCGTCCGGTCGCCCGCGGGGCGCGGCGCGGCGGGCACGGCCGGGGTCTCGGCCTTCCCGTCGGCGGCCCGGTCCCCGGCGGGCTCCTCCTCGGCGGCCTTCAGCAGCTTGCGGGCGCCGGCCTCCCGCTTGCGCATCCGGGTGAGGTCGGTCTGGCTCAGCCCGCTGCGCAGCGCGAGCAGCGCGCCGACGCCGAAGAGCACGCCGCCGAAGTCCTGCGGCAGCGAGATCTTCTCCATGATCGTGCCCATGATCGCGCCGAAGACCCCGCCGATCACGGCCCCCTCCGGATGGTGCGGGCCGATCATGACGGCGACCGCGAACAGCGCCAGGGACTGGCCCATCGCGAAGTTCTGCGGCACCACCAGGCTGAGCTGGCCGGCCAGCAGCCCGCCGCCGATCCCGGCGACGAACGCGCTGATCGCGAAGGCGGCGAGCTTGCTGCGCGCCACCGAGATGCCGTGCGCGGCGGCGGACCGCTCGGAGTGCCGCAGCTCGTACCAGGACAGCCCGAGCCGGGTCTTGCCGATGATCCCGAGCGCGACGGCCAGGACGGTGAACACGATCATGCAGAAGACGAAGTAGCCGCCGTCGGTGTCGAACGGGGCGGGCCGGTCCAGCGTCGTCAGGTCCTTGGCGCCCGGGAACTCGTTGACGTTCAGGACGATGTCGGTGGACACCGCGAACCCGAACGTGACCACGGCGAGGTTGACGCCGCGGATGCGCAGCGCGGGCAGCCCGATCGCGACGCCGACGGGCACCGCGGCGAGGCCGCCGAGGATCAGCCACAGGTAGAAGCCGCCGGGCGCCTCCGCCACGTTGAGCCGCAGCACGACCCACGCGCCGATCGCCGCGAACGACATCTGGCACAGCGATATGACGCCGGCCCGGCCGACGATCACGCCGAAGCTCTGCATGATCACCGCGCTGATCGCCGCGCTGATCGCGAGGTAGATCCAGTACGGCGGCAGCACCACCGGCAGCACCGCGCACGCGAGGACCGCGGCGCCGAGGCCGGCGCCGAGGCTCCGCTTGTCCAGCACGTTCATTCGGGCTCGCTCTCAGTTGTGCCAGAGTCCTTCTCGGTGGCGGCGCTCAGCGGCGGGCCGCCGAAGTAGAGGCGGTGGAGGCGGTCCTCGTCGCCGCGCAGCTCCTCGCACGGGCCGGAGAAGACCACGCCGCCCTTGCGCAGGACGTGGACGTGGGCGCCGATGTCGAGGGCCAGGTTCGCGAACTGCTCGATCAGCACGACCGCGATACCCATCCCGGCCAGCTCGCCGACCGTGCCCATGAGCCGGCGCACCACCATCGGCGCGAGGCCCAGCGACATCTCGTCGATCAGGACGACCTTCGGCGCGGAGACCAGCGCCCGGCCGAGCACGAGCATCTGCTGCTCGCCGCCCGACAGGTGCCCGGCCTGCAGGTTGCGCCGCTTGTCCAGCTCGGGGAAGAGCTTGTAGACGGTCCCGAGGTCGCCGTCGCCCGACTGGGAGACGATGAGGTTCTGCTCGACGGTGAGCGTCCGGAACGTGGTGCGCGCCTGCTCGACGTAGCCGAGGCCGGCGCGGGCCCGCTTGTAGGGCGGGAGCTTCTCGATGGGCGTCCCGTCCAGCTTGATCGTGCCGGCCTTGACGGGGGCGAGGCCGGCGATGCCGTCCATGAGCGTCGTCTTCCCGGCCCCGTTCGCGCCGAGCACGACGGTGACCGCGCCCGGGGCCGCGTCGAGGGTGACGTCGTGGACGACCGGGACCTCGGCCCGGTTCACCTTCACGCCGTCCAGGGCGAGCGCCGGAGCGGTCATCGGTCGCCTTCCGCGCCGAACGCGGCGCGGAGCGCGGCGGCGGCCTTGGCCTGGGCGTCCTTGGCGGCCGACAGCTCGGTGGCGAGCGGGCCGAAGAACGCGTGGATGATGCCGTCGTAGCGGACGAGCTCGGTCTCGACGCCCGCGTCCTTCAGCCGGGCGGCGTACTCCTCGCCCTCGTCGCGGAGCACGTCGCACTCCGCCTCCAGGACCAGCGCGGGCGCCACGCCCTTCAGGTTGTCGGAGCGCAGCGGCAGCAGATACGGGTCGTCGAGGTCGGCGGGGCCGGTCGGGTAGGTGGTGAAGAACCAGTCCATGCTCGACTTGGAGAGGAAGTACCCTTCGGCGAACTCGGCGTAGGAGGGACGTCCGTCGTCCGGGTGGCCTAGGACGGGAGACACGAGCACTTGGAGCGCCAGTTCCGGGCCGCCGAGGTCGCGGGCCTTGAGGGCGGCGACGGCGGCGAGGTTGCCGCCCGCGCTCTCCCCGCCGACCGCGATGCGGGACGGGTCGGCGCCGATCTCCCGGCCGTGCTCGGCGACCCAGGCGACGGCGGCGTAGGCGTCCTCGGCCGCCGCCGGGAAGGGGTTCTCGGGGGCGAGCCGGTAGTCGACGGAGAGGACGATCACGTCCGCGGCGGCGCAGACGGCGCGGCAGGAGTACTCGTTCTCGTCGAGGCCGCCGATCGTCCAGCCGCCGCCGTGGTACCAGACGAAGGTGGGGAAGGGGCCTGGGCCCTTGGGGGTGTACACGCGGACGGGCAGCTCGCCCGCCGGGCCGGGGATCGTGGTGTCGGCGACGGAGCCGACCTCGGGGAGGTCGTCCGGCATGACCCACATCTGGCTGAATCCCTCGCGCATCGCGACGACGTCGAGTGGTCCTGATGCGTTCGGGTCCTCGGCAGGAGTGCGCTCGATGATCCGCCGCGCCTCGGGATCCAGGGGCATCGTTTACCTCCGAAGGCCCGGTGTGTCCCAGCCCGTCGGGCTGGACACTCCAAAATCGTATCTGATTCCGTGTACGTTAATTGCATCCCATCGACGGTGTCCAGAGTTGGAGCAGGATATGCCGGATGTTTCCTTCGCCGACCTCGTCCTGACCGGTGGCAGGGTCCACACGGTCGACGCCCGCGACCGCGTCGCCGAGGCGGTCGCCGTCCGCGGCGGCCGTATCGCGCGCGTGGGCGCGGCCGAAGAGATCGCCCCTTTGACCGGGCCCGGCACGCGGGTCGTCCGGCTGGAGGGACGCTCAGTCCTGCCCGGCATCAACGACTCCCATCTGCACGGTATGTGGCTCGGCGCGATGTGGCCGAACCTGCTCATGGACCAGTTGGCCGGTTCCGGCGGCGGCCACTCGCACGAGCCCCCCGCGGGCCCGCCGGCCCCGTCCCGGCTGGAGACCGCCGACGACCGCCGCCGGGCCCTCCTGCGCACCGCCGACCTGCTCGCCTCCTTCGGGATCACCAGCTACACCGAGCCCGGCCTCGGGCCCGGCGAGGACGGCGGCGCCACCGGCTGCTTCGGCTCCGCCGCCCTGCACGACTACGCCGAGCTGGCCGCGCAGGGCAGGCTCAAGGCCCGGGTGACCGCCCTGCTGCTGTTCGGGGAGCTGGACGGCCGCAGCTCCGCGCAGGAGTTCTTTGACGGCCTGCGCGACTTCAAACCGCCCGCTGACGTGCAAGGACGCTTCAAGGTCGCGGGCGTGAAGATCTTCGCCGACGGCATCCCGCCGATGCGCACCGCCTGGACGGACCGTCCTTATACCGACGGCTCCCACGGCGCGCTGCTGGTCGAGGGCCGCTCGGACGACAGGCGGGAGGAGGCGCTGCGCGCGATGATCGACGCGGCGCACGACGCCGGGCACCAGATCGGCGTGCACGCGACCGGCGACGCCACCACCCGGGTCGTGGCGGACGCGCTGGCGGCGGCGCTGCGGCGGAGCGAGCGCGACGCCCGGCACTACGTCATCCACGGCGACCTGCTCGCGCCGCGGACGCTGACCGTCATGTCGGCCGCCGGGATCGGGCTGAACACCCAGGCCGGGATACCGGTCGCGACCGAGCCCATGCTCGCCGACGCCCTCGGGGAGGACGCCCTCCGGGACGCGTGGCCGACCCGCGACGCGCTGGACGCCGGCGTCCGGCTGTGCCTCAGCTCCGACTCCCCCGTGCTGACCCCGGACTGGCGCGCCGGCGTCGCGGCGGCGGTGACCCGCAGGGGCCTGGACGGCTCCGTCCGCGGGGAGGCGCAGCGGCTCGCGCTCGCCGAGGCGCTGCGCGCCTACACGATCACGCCCGCGTGGCAGGACGGCGAGGAGCGGACGAAGGGCTCGATCGAGCCCGGAAAGGTCGCCGACCTGTGCGTCCTCGACGGCGACCTGTTCGGCACGGAGCCGGAGTCGCTGCCGTCGGTGCCGGTGCGGATGACCGTCCTGGACGGCGAGGTCGTCTACGAACTCTGAACCCGCCGGGCGGGCCGTACCTACTGGACGGGCCGGGTCGGCGGCCCGCCTGATCAGCGGTTCGTCAGCTGCACGGGACGGCGTCGTCGCGGAGGGACGCGGAAGGAGCGTCGGTTCCCCAGGAGGCCGCGGGGTCCACCACGCCCTCGTCCAGCCACAGCCCGGCCGCGGCGTCGCGCAGCTCATCGCCGTGCCGGGCGCAGAGGCCGAGTGCGGCCAGGTTGTCCTCCAGCTGATCGGACCTGCTGACGCCGACCAGGACGTTCGCGACCGCCGGATGGGCCAGGCAGAACGCGATCGCGAGCTGCCCGGGGGTGGCGCCGAAGCCGTCCGCGATGCGGCGGATCTCGGGGAGGGCGGCGCGGATCCGGTCACGGATGCCGCCGGGGTCGGCGCCGATCTTGCGCTGCGGGTCGGCCTTCCCGGCGAGGATGCCGCCCTCCAGCACGTCCGACGCCTGCAGCGCGAGGCCCTCCTCGGCGAACAGCCTGGCGTACAGCGCGCCCTCCGGCACCGACCGGCGGGCCAGGTTGTACTTGAGCTGCGCGAACGACGGCGGCACCAGGCCCTCGGCGGCGGCGAACCGGCAGGCGAACAGCACGTCGCAGGCCGACCAGTTGTTGACGCCCCAGGACGCGAACCTCCCGGCCCGGACGAGCTCCGCCACGTCCGTCACGACGGCGTGCAGGTCGGGGCGCTCCATGAAGTCGCCGACCACGACCGAGTCCGCGCGATCGGTGCCGACGCGGCCGAGCGACACCTCGATCTGCTCGGCGAAGGAGGACGCAGGGTATTCCCACAGCCAGAGCTTCCCGCACAGAAGGTAGTCTTCGCGGGCGATTCCGGCATCCCGGATGGCCTGCCCGAAGAGGATGTCCGTGACGGCGTTCTCGGAGTGCGGGCCGAAGTTGTAGTGCGCGACGTCGAACATGTTCACGCCGCGGTCGACCGCGAGCCGGACGAGCTCCGCCGCGTCCTCGGGGTCCATGCGGTCCCAGGTGTTCCAGGAGCCGAGGGCCAGGAGCGGGACCTCCGGGCCGTGCACGCCGAGCCGCCGCCTGGGCACCCGTTCTGCGAACTCCATCGTGACTGCCTCCGGTGAGAGGGGTGGTCGGCCCCGGGCGGACCCCTGGCCGTCTCTGCGTTAGATCGTATAGCATCCTGCATATTCTCACCGCGAAGGAGACAGTTTGATGTCGCATCCCTCCCCGGGCGCCGACCCCTCGTCCATTCTCGGCGTCGCCACCGGCTACATGGCCGCCAAGCAGCTGTTCGCGGCGAGTGAGGCCGGCGTGTTCGCCGCGCTGGCGGACGGCCCCGCGACGGCGGCCGAGCTGGCCGGCCGGGCCGGGCTGCCGGAACGCACCGCCCGCATCCTCGCCGACACCATGTCCGGTTTCGGCCTGCTGACGCGCGAGGACGGCCGCTATGCCAACTCCCCGGCCACCGCGGCGTACCTCGCGGGCGGCGAGGACGGCGTCGACCTGCGCCCGTTCCTGGCCTTCCTGGACGCGATCAGCTACCCGCACTGGCTCGACTTCGCCGCCACCACGGCCAGCGCGGAGCCGCAGCCGCTCGACCTCTCCGGCGACCGGATGCAGACGTTCATGACCGGCGTGATGACCTACAACGCGCTGCACGCGAAGATGCTGGCGGAGAACTTCGACTTCACCCCCTATTCGCGGATCCTGGACTTCGGCGGGCTGTCCGGCGCGTTCCTCGTCGAGGCGCTGCGCGCGGCCGAGAAGGCGCACGGCACCTTCGTCGCGCCCGGCGACTTCATCGAGTTCACCCGCAAGGCCCTGGACGACGCCGGCCTCGCCGACCGCAGCGAGGTCGTCCAGTCCGACCCGCTGACCGGCGAGATCCCGGACGGTTTCGACTGCGTCCTGCTGGAGCACGTCGTGCACCGCTTCGACGCCGAGCAGAACAGGACGCTGATCGGGAAGGCCCGGCGCGCCGCCGCCCCCGGCGCCACCCTCGTCCTGCTCGACTTCTTCCTCGACGACGACCCGGAGCAGCGCGCCATCGACGCCCTGCACGCCGGCGAGTACCTGGTCATCGACGGCACCGTCGTCTACCCCGAGGACGAGGTCCGCGGCTGGCTCACCGCCGCCGGCTGGGAGCCGGTCGAGACCCGCTCGCTGCCCGGCAGCCCGCGCATCATCATCGCGGAGGCGAAGTGAGCGCGGGACGCGTCGTCCTGGTCACCGGCGGCGCGAGCGGCATCGGCCGCGCGGTGGCCGCCGCGTTCGCCGCCGCCGGCGACCGGGTCGTGATCGCCGACCGCGACGCCGAGGCCGCCGCCGAGGCCGCCAAGGAGCTGGACGGCCACGCCGTCACCATGGACATCACCGACGCGGCCGCGGTCGCCGCCGGGGTCGCGCACGTGGCCGGGACCGTCGGCCCGGTCGAGATCCTGGTCAACAACGCGGGGCTCGTCGCGGGCGGCGGGCCGCTGGCGTCCCTGCCCCTGGAGATCTTCGACACCGTCGTCGCGGTCAACCTGCGCGGCACGTTCACCGTCACCCAGGCGGTGGCGAACCAGATGATCGAGCACGGCACCAAGGGGCGCATCGTCAACATCAGCTCGATCGGCGCGCGCCAGCCGACCCCCGGCCTCGGCCACTACGAGGCCACCAAGGCGGCCGTGGACGCCCTCACCCGGACCGCCGCGCTGGAGCTGGCCGGGCACGGCATCCGCGTCAACGGCGTCGCGCCTGGACCGGTCCACACGCCGATGACGGCCGGGCTCATGGAGAACGCCGAGGCCCGCGCGGCCTGGGAGTCCCGCATCCCGCTGAGCAAGATCGCCACAACGGACGACGTCGCCCCCCTGGTCCTGTTCCTCGCGTCCGACCAGGCGGGCCACATCACCGGCGCGGTGATCCAGGTCGACGGAGGCCAGCTCCTCACCTGACCGGCATTGAACTCGAACGCGCCGTTCCCCACCAGTCGCCCGGCGGGAACGGCGCGTTCGCCGTTCCTGCCACCCCGGCCCCGGCAGGTCGAACCTCGACCGTGACGGGGGTTCCAGGGGGTCGCCCCCATGGGAGTTACTTATGGGGGACGGCGCTGTGGAGGGCGTCGGCGGTGGCGTTCTTGTGGGCGCAGGCCACGCGCTCGATCTCGGCGGATTCGGCGCCCTTGGCGATGAGCTCCAGGATGCGCTCGTGCTCGACCACCGAGCGGCGGGCGCGGCCGGGGACGTAGGTGAAGGTGGAGCGGCGCATGTGGTCCAGGCGCGTCCACTCGGCCTCCAGCAGGGCCTTCAGGTGCGCGTCGGGGCAGTGCTCGTAGATGGAGAAGTGGAACTCCCGGTTGAGCGCGGTGAACGCGGTGGGATCGAACTCCTCCAGCGCCTCGACCATGCGGTCGTTGATCTTGCGGGAGCGGCCGATCTCCCCGGCCTTCATGAACGGCGCGGAGATCGCGGTGGCGTAGCCCTCCAGGCGGGCCAGGATCTGCAGCGTGTGCTCCACCTGCTCGGCGTCGAAGACCGCGACGCGGGCGCCGACGTTGCGCACCACCTCGACGAGCCCGTCGGACTGCAGGCGGCGCAGCGCCTCGCGCAGCGGAATGGTGCTGACCCCGGTCTCCTGGGCGAGCTGGTTGATGACCAGCCGGTAGCCGGGCACGTAGGTGCCCTCCAGGATGCGCGACCGCAGCAGCTCGTAGCAGAACTCGGCCTTGCTCTCCTTGGTCTGGTCCTGCTTCTTCGCGGCAGTCACCCGGTTCTCCTCATCTTCGGCCCGCACCCCCGGTCTTGTTCGCCGGCCCGGTCACCGCGACAGCGCGTCCAGCAGGGCGGCGCGGAAGGCCGCACCTCCCAGCACCTCGTGGTGGGCGCCCGGCACGGTGACCAGTCGCGCCTCGCCGAGTTCTTCGGCGAGGCCTCCGATTCCTCGTGTCAGCTCATCATTCTCTCCGACGACGAACACGGGAAGGACTTTCGCATTCCAGGCGCCTCCCGCGAAGGGGGCCGCGCGCAGTCCTTCGACGCACAGCGCGAGCCCGGCGGCGCGGTCGCCCTGGGACGTGATCATGCCGGCGATCATCCCGGTGAACGGGTCGCCGGGCTCGGTCCCCTCGCGGACGGCGCGGTGCAGCGCGTCGACGTCCACGGCGGTGAACGGCTCCGCGGGGCTGAGTCCGCCCAGCACGGTGCGTTCCACGCGGCCGGGCGCAGCGGCGGGCAGCTCCCATGCGATCCTGGCTCCGAGCGAGTAACCGGCCGCGTCGAACGTGGAGAACCCGGCGCGGTCCATGACGGCGACGAGGTCGGCGGCGATGGCCGGAGCGGTGACCTCCGCGGAGGCGGCGGGCGACGGGCTCTCCCCGTGTCCTGGCAGGTCGGGGACGACGACGGTCCGCCCGGCGGCGGTGAGGGCGTCGGCGATGCCGGTGTCGACCCAGTCGGCCTTCCCGTCCGAGCAGAAGCCGTGCACGAGGAGCACGGGGGGCGCGTCCGCCGGGTCTGCGGACGTGAACGTGCGAACGGCGAGGTCGGCCATCCGTCAAGCACCTCCTAGAGGATTTCG
Organism: Actinomadura sp. KC06; assembly: GCF_004348735.1. GTDB lineage: Bacteria > Actinomycetota > Actinomycetes > Streptosporangiales > Streptosporangiaceae > Spirillospora. The sequence continues at coordinate 2,629 of NZ_SMKT01000092.1, read as the reverse complement.
CATACGATTTGCGATCATACTGCACGGGAACTTCGCATCCGGCTCCCGCCCGTCCCACATGTTGGAACGGTTGAAGCGAGACCTATTGCACCCTCGTCATCGTGCATGACTTCATATACGATTTGCTCAGACCTGGTGCCAGGTCCGTTCCCGTCCCGTCACAGGAGAGCTCGCAGTGCCGCACCCGCTGGGCGACCTGCCCTCGAAGATCATCGCCGTCCACCTCAACTTCCCGTCCCGCGCCGGGGAGCGCGGGCGGATCCCCGCCGAGCCCTCGTACTTCCTCAAGCCGCCGTCCTCCCTCGCCGGGACCGGCGATCCCCTCGCCCGCCCGGACGGCTGCGAGCTCATGACGTTCGAGGGCGAGATCGCCCTGGTCATCGGGCGGCGCGCGCACCGGGTCGCGCCCGCGGACGCGTGGGACCACGTCGGCTGGGTGACGGCCGCCAACGACGCGGGCGTGCACGACATGAAGTGGGCCGACCGCGGCTCCAACCTGCGCTCCAAGGGCGCGGACGGGTTCACCCCGATCGGGCCGCGGCTCCTCGACGCCCGCGGCCTCGACCCCGCCGGGCTGCGGATCCGCACCTGGGTGAACGGCGAGATCGTCCAGGACGACACCAGCGACACGCTCCTGTTCCCGTTCGCGGCGCTGGTCGCCGACCTGTCCCGGCTGGTCACCCTCGAAGCGGGCGACGTCATCCTCACCGGCACCCCGGCCGGCGCGTCGGTGGCCCGTCCCGGCGACACCGTCGAGGTCGAGGTGACCGCCGGCGCCGAGTCGACCGGACGGCTGTCCAACACGGTCGTGGCGGCCGGGCCGCTCGACGACTGGGGCGCGATGCCCCGCGCGGACGACGCCGCGCGCGCCGACGCCTGGGGCGCGGCCTACGTGGCGAAGCCCACGCTGGACGAGGCCGTCGCGGAGGCGCTGCGCGGCCTGTCGACCGCGACGCTCAGCTCCCAGATGCGCAAGCGCGGGCTCCAGCACATGTCGATCGACGGCGTCCACCCGGCGGGCGGGGACGACGTCAAGATGGTCGGCACCGCGCACACGCTCCGCTACCTGCCGCTCCGCGAGGACCTGTTCGAGCGCCACGGCGGCGGCATGAACGCGCAGAAGCGCGCCATCGAGGAGCTGCGCCCCGGCCAGGTGCTGGTGATGGACGCGCGCCGCGACTCCTCGTCCGGGACGATCGGCGACATCCTCGCCTTGCGTGCCCAGCAGCGCGGCGCCGCCGGGGTCGTCACCGACGGCGGGCTCCGCGACAGCGCGACCGTCGCCGGCATGGACCTGCCCGTCTTCCACGCGGGCGCGCACCCGGCCGTGCTCGGCCGCCGCCACGTCCCCTGGGACACCGGGCTGCCGATCGCCTGCGGGGGCGCGCTCGTCCAGCCCGGCGACGTCCTGGTCGGCGACGCGGACGGCGTCGTCGTCATCCCCCCGGGCATCGTCGAGGGCCTCGCCGCGGACGCCGCCGAGCAGGAGGCGCAGGAGCGCTTCATCACCGAGCGCGTCGCCGCCGGCGAGCCCGTCGACGGCCTGTACCCGCTCGGGCCGCGCTGGCGCGCGGCCTACGAGACCTGGCGCCGCGACCACAGCTGAGACCACAGCTCAGACCATCGAGGAGCACCGTTGAAGTTCCGCACCGACCCGGCCACGATCCGCGGGTCCATCGCGCCCGTCGTCACGCCGTTCACCGCCGAGGGCGCCGTCGACCACGACGCGCTGCGCGGCCTGATCCGCTGGCAGCTGGAGTCCGGCTCGCACGGAATCTCCCTGGGCGGCTCGACCGGCGAGCCGAGCGCGCAGACGGCGGCCGAGCGCATCGCCGCCATCCGGACGGCCGCGGACGAGGTCGCCGACCGCGTCCCGTTCCTGCCCGGCACCGGCTCGGCGAAGCTGGACGAGACGCTGGAGATCACCGCCGCCGCCCGCGAGGCCGGAGCCGACGCCGCCCTGATCATCACCCCGTACTACGCGCGGCCCACCCAGAACGCCCTGTACGACTGGTACGCGGCCGTCGCGCGCGAGTTCCCGGACCTGCCGCTCGTGATCTACAACGTGCCGTCGCGGACGGCCGTGGACATCGCGCCGGAGACCGTCCGGCGGCTGTTCGCCGACTTCGACAACGTCGTCGGGATCAAGGAGACGACCAAGGACTTCGAGCACTTCTCGCGCGTCCTGCACGCCTGCGGGCCCGAGCTGCTCGTCTGGTCGGGGATCGAGCTGCTGTGCCTGCCGCTGCTCGCCCTCGGCGGCGCCGGGTTCATCAGCGCCGTGACCAACCTCGCGCCCGCCGCCGTCGCGCGGATGTACGAGCTGTGGACGGCCGGCGACCACGCCGCCGCCCGCGACCTGCACTACCGCCTGCACCCCCTGGTGGACCTGCTGTTCGTCGAGACCAACCCGGCGCCCGCCAAGTGGGTGCTGGAGCGGCAGGGCCGGATCCCGTCCGGGCACGTCCGGCCGCCGCTCGCGGCGCCGTCCGGCGACGCCCGGGCGCGCATCCGCGCGCTGCTCGACCAGGGCGGCGACCTCACCGCGGGGATCTGACACCGGTCCCCGCGCCAGCGCCGTCCCACAACGAACCGGAAGAGAGCACGATGCCCCTCCCCCTGTCTCTTA
>NZ_SMKT01000091.1 GCF_004348735.1 Actinomadura sp. KC06 | reverse complement strand
CCCCCAGCGCCAGCGCCAGCGCCGCCCCCGCGGCGGCGATCTTCTGCCGGGTCGTGCCGAGCAGGCGCGGGCCGCCGGCCGGTGCCGGTGCCGGAGCCGGCTGCCAGGGCGGCGGGGCCCACTGCGGTGCGATGCCCGGACGTCCGGGCTCCCAAGGCTGCTGCTGCGGCCGGTCGTCGTTCATCTGGTCCCCCTGTCGATCGCTCACCATGGAGCGTGCGCGCCGGGGCTGCAGGCTGCCTGGAGCCAACCTGAAAGTGTGCTGAAAGCGGCTATCACGAAAAACCGCGGCCGAAGGGACGTGCGGCGTTACGTCCCCTCGGCCGCGGTGCCGGTGCGGCGCTGCGCGAACGCCGGGCGGTCGCGAGCTGGCCAGGGCGCGGGCTCCCGCTCTCCGTCGAGAAGGGGGCGCGCCCTGTACGGCCACTTAAACGCACTTAGCTGAACGTTGCCTGAATACGGCCCTCAGTCTTCGTCCAGAGGCAGGACGACCCTGAACGTGGCGCCCTCGCCGGGTGCGGAGTCGGCCTCCACCAGCCCCTCGTGGGCGGCGACCAGCGCGGCGACGATGGCGAGGCCGAGGCCCGTGCCGCCGCCCGCGCGGGAGCGGGCCTCGTCGGCGCGGTAGAAGCGCTCGAAGACGCGTTCCGCCTGCTCGGGGGAGAGGCCGGGGCCCGCGTCCACGACCTCGACGATCACGGCGGGGGCCTTGCACAGCGTGCCCGGCGAGAGGCGCACCTCGACCGGCGTGCCCTCCGGCGTGTGGGTGACCGCGTTGGCCAGCAGGTTTCCGAGGACCTGGCGCAGGCGCGCCTCGTCCCCCCGCACCTGGTACGCCAGCCCGCCCTCCACCGCCAGCTCTATCTCGCGTTCGGGTGCGAGAACTCTGGCCTCCTGGACAGAGTCGGCGGCGACGGCGAGGAGATCCACCGGCCGCCGCTCGATCGGACGCTGCCGGTCCAGCCGGGCGAGCAGCAACAGGTCCTCCACCAGCAGGCCCATCCGGGCCGCGGTCTCCTCGATCCGGCCGATCAGCCGGCCCAGCTCGTCGGGAGTGCGGGCCGCGCCCTGCCGGTAGAACTCGGCGAAGCCGCGGATCGCGGTCAGCGGGGTGCGCAGCTCGTGGCTGGCGTCCGCGATGAACCGCCGCATCCGCTCCTCCGACCGGCGCGCGGTCTCCTCCGACCGGCGCGCCGCGGCCTCCGACTCGGCCCGCGCCCCGAACGCCGCCTCGATCTGCGCGAGCATCGTGTTCAGCGACCGGCCGAGCCGTCCCATCTCGGTGCGCGGGTCCGCCTGCGGGACGCGCCGGGACAGGTCCCCGGCCGCGATCGCGCCCGCGGTCTCCTCCACCGCCGACAGCGGGCGCAGGCTGGCCCGGACGACCCACACGCCGAGGCCGGTCAGGACGCCCAGCACCAGCAGCCCCACGATCGCGTCGATCGCCACCAGCCGCCGGACGGTCCGGTCGACCTCCTCCAGGCTGAACGCCAGGACGAGCACGCCGCCCGCGACCGGCGCTGCCAGGATCCGCCACTGCGACCCGCCCGTCCCGGACACGGTGAACGGCTGGTCCATGCGCTCGCTCATGTCGGCGGGCAGCTTCGGATGCCCGGACTCGCTCCACGCCGAGTTCTGCCAGACGATCGCGCCGCCCGTGGACCTGACCTGCGCGTACATCTCGCTCGGGATCCGGACGTTGATCTCCCGCTGCCCGCGCCGCATCCCCTCGACGACCTGGTCGATCGCCCGCCCGACCGAGCCGCGCAGCTGGTCGTCGGCCCGTCCGACCAGGTACTGCCGCAGGACGGACGCGCCCGCCGCCCCCATCACGGTCATCCCGAGCGTGACCAGGACGAGCATTCCGGCGATCAGCTTCACGCGCAGCGGCGTCCGGCCCCACATCCGGGACAGCTCGCGCCGCGGCCAGCGGGGCCCACTGTCACCAGCGGCGCCCCCGCCTGGACGGCCTGGACCGCCCGGGCCGCCGGGCCCGCCCGGACCTCCGGGAACGACGGGGATGCCGTCGGCCCGCGTCGGCGGCGCCGGGTGGGCCGCGGACGGCGGGAACCGCGTGGCCATCAGCCAGATCTCGACGGCTCGCGCAGGACGTACCCCACCCCGCGCAGAGTGTGGATGAGCCTCGGCTCGGCGTTGTCGACCTTGCGGCGCAGCGCCGACACGTACGACTCCACGATGCCCGCGTCGCCGCGGAAGTCGTAGTTCCACACGTGGTCGAGGATCTGCGCCTTCGACACGACCCGTCCCGCGTTGGCCATGAAGTAGCGCAGCAGCTTGAACTCCGTCGGCGACAGCTGGATCGCGCGCCCGCCGCGCCACACCTCGTGGCTGTCCTCGTCGAGCTCGACGTCCGCGAACACCATCCGCGGCGGCGGCTCCGTCTGGCCGCCGCGGAACCGCCGCAGGACGGCCCGGATCCGCGCGATGACCTCCTCCAGGCTGAACGGCTTGGTGACGTAGTCGTCCCCGCCGATCGTCAGGCCCTTGACCCGGTCCTGCACGCCGTCCCGCGCGGTCAGGAACAGCACGGGGGTGTGGTCGCCGCCGGACCGCAGCCGCCGCGCGACGTCGAAACCGTCGATGTCGGGCAGCATCACGTCCAGGACGATGAGGTCCGGGCGGTGCCGCCGCGCCGACTGGACCGCGTCGGCCCCGTTGGTCGCGGTGAACACGTCGAACCCGGTGAAGCGCAGGCTGCCGGCGAGAAGCTCCAGGATGTTGGGCTCGTCCTCGACGACGAGCAGGGTCGCCTCCGCCGTCTTGCCGCCGTTCGCCGTCCGATCAACCAATGGCACTGACCCCCTCCGCAATCACTGCAGAGGTTCCCATCTCTACCTGAAAGTCACCTGAATGACCGCAGGGGATCGGTTGAATGCGGTGTCAGCCGTCCTGTCCCTGGTCAACGGCTCAAGCGGGTCACGGAGCGGATGGCGCGCATGGCCTCGCGGCGAGCGTCGCCCGACAGGACGTCGATGTAGACGTTGCCCTCCAGGTGCCCGCACTCGTGCTGGAGGCAGCGGGCGAAGTAGCCGGTGCCCTCGACGCGGACGGGCTTTCCCTTCACGTCCACGCCTTCGACGACCGCGTGCGCGTGGCGGGCCGTCTCGAAGTGCATGCCGGGCACGGACAGGCAGCCTTCCGGCTCGACGAGCAGTTCCCCGTCGGCGGCCACGAGTCTCGGGTTGACGACGTGGCCGATGTGCCTGCGCCCTTCGTCGTCCTTGCAGTCGTACACGAACACCCGCAGGCCCACGCCCACCTGGTTGGCGGCCACGCCCGCGCCGTCCTCCTCGTACATGGTGACGAACATGTCGTCGACGAGGCGCTGGAGGGAGGCGTCGAACGTCCGGACCGGATCGCATTCGGTGCGCAGGACCGGATCGCCGAGGAGCCTGATCGGGCGGGCGGTGCCGTTGCGCGTGTGGGTCCTCTTGCTCACGCAACGATCCTAGAGGCGACGCGGGATCCTAGAAACGGCTGTGTCCGCCCAGGGGCGACCCCTGGGCGGACACGTCGCGGTCGGTCTCAGCCGCGCCTAGAGCTCGATCGGCCCGCGGGACTGCTGGGGCGGGACGACGGGACCGGGCGGCGGCGGGGTCGGGCCCGCGTCCTCGGCCGGGCGCGCGGGCTTGGCCTGCGCGGCGGACGGGTCGGGGGCGTCGGCGGGCGGCTCGGGCTTCTTCATGGACGGGCCGCCCTGCTGCGAAGGCGCCGGCGAGGCCGGAGCAGCCGAGGCGGCCGAGGCGGTCGAGGCGGCCGGCTTGGACGCCGCCGACGCCGACGACGGCATCGGCTTCGCGGGCGGCGGCGAGGAGGGCTGGGACGGCTGCTGCTTGCGCGGCGCGGTCTGCCGGACGGCGTCCTCCACCATCTTCTCCAGCGGGCCCGCCTCGTTCTCCGCCGTGAGGAGGCGGTGCAGCGTCTCGCTGATCTCGGTGAGCCGCTGCAGGGCCTGGGTGTGGTTCTTGGTGAGCGACGTCAGCCGCTGCGTCGCGCCCTCGTTGATCACGCTGGCGCGGCGCTCGGACGCGGTGAGGGTGCGCTCGGCCTCCAGCCGCGCGCTGGTCACCGTCTGCTCGGCCTCCTGCTTGGCGGACCCGAGGACGCTCTCGGACTCCTTCTTGGCGGACGCGAGCACGTGCTCGGCCTTGTCCTGCGCCTGGGCGAGGTTCTTGTCCGCGTGCGAGCGCGCCTCGTCGATGATCCGCTTGGACTCCTGCTCGGCGTCCTTGCGGATCTCCGCCCCCTTGGCCTCGGCCTCGGCGACCTTGTCCTGGGCCTCGTCCTCGGCGAGGTTGATGATCTGGCGGAGCCGGTCGCTGAGGTCGTCGCCGGTCGGCTTGCGCGCCTCCCGGAGCTCGGCCATCTCGCGGCGGAGCCGCTCGGAGTCGTCGTGGGCGCGGGCGAGCCGCGCCTCGAGTTCGCGGTTCTTCTGGACGAAGCGCGCGATGTAGTCGTCGACCTGGCGGCGGTTGTAGCCGCGCATGACGATCTCGAACTCGTGTGAGTCTTCTTGGAGGAGGTTCGGCAGGATTTCGGCTTCGTTGCTCATGATGCCTTGGGGGTCGTTGGCGGGGGTGATCACCCCGTCAGGGTCGGTTGCTCTCCTCGCCCGCCGGTCAGCGGGTCCAACTGTGGAAACGTCAGGACGACTCTCGTCCGGTCCACCCCATTCGCGCAACCGGAACGCGCTTCTCGTCGTGGTTTCTTCACCTGGTAAGGGCGACAAACTATCCAATCTCGGAAAATTCGCGCTATCCCGGGGTGGGGCACGGGCGGCGGGGCGGCCGTCCTAGCATCGGCGGCATGACGTATCTCGGAACGTTGGGCGAGGACCGGCCGGACATCCACCCCGAGGCGTGGATCGCGCCCGGCGCGGTCGTCGTCGGACGGGTCGCGCTCGGCCGCGCGTCCAGCGTCTGGTACGGCTCGGTGCTGCGCGGCGACGACGAGGCGATCGTCGTCGGCGAGGAGTGCAACATCCAGGACCTCTGCTGCCTTCACGCCGACCCCGGGACGCCCGCCGTCCTGGAGGACCGCGTCAGCCTCGGCCACAAGGCGATGGTGCACGGCGCCCACGTCGAGACGGGCTCGCTCATCGGCATCGGCGCGATCGTCCTGAACGGGGCGCGGATCGGCTCCGGGACGCTGATCGCCGCGGGCGCGCTGGTGCCGCCCGGCAAGAAGATCCCGTCCGGCGTGCTCGTCGCCGGGACGCCGGGGCGGATCGTCCGGGAACTGACCGACGACGACCGGCTCGTCCTGACGCACACGCCCGAGGTGTACGCGGAGAAGGCGAAACGGCACCGCACCGTCGCGTGGGACTGACCGCGCCTTCGTCCAGAGCCGCCGTCAAGGTCGGAATGATAAGTCCCTGACCTGCGGAGATGTGACGAATGCGCCGGTGGGCGGGACCCCTGCAGTGTTCTGCTGACTACCATGACCATCGTGGTGTGGGGACCGGGCTATGGCAATGCTCCGCCGCCCAGCCCCCCGATGGGGCAGGATCCGTTCGCGGAGGCAGAGCGGGACACGAGGGCGATGGTGGCCGCCGCATGGTGGCCGTCGGCGCCTCCGCAGCAGCGCCACCACGCCATCGGCGGCCGCATGCTCGTCCTGCCGGACGGCACCTGGTGGCTGTTCGGCGCTTGGGCCCGCTGGTACCGGCTGCATCCGGCCGACGGGCAGTGGTACCTGTGCCCGCCGCCCCGCACGCCCGCCGTCCGGATGGCGGCGCGGCCCGCGCAGCAGGGCGGGGTGCAGGTTCCCACGCTCCCGCCGCACGTCATTCCGGCCGGGCCCGACTTCTCGTACGACCCGCCTACGGGCCTGCCGTTCGTCGGGCATGGGTTCGCGACCGAGCTGACGTCGCGCGTCCGGTCGACCGTCGAGTCGGCGGCGACGCTGTCCGCGCCCGACTACCCGCACTGGTGGCCGGAGTTCTCCAATGACGCGCCGTCCACCGTGGTCGTGGCCTGGGGCGTGATGCTGTGGTGCTCGTCCTCGCCCGCGTTCGACTCGCGGCTGGACGCGCAGATGCTCGACCTGTGGAAGCCCTACCGCGCCAAGCCGCTCCCGCGCGTGGACGGCCCGCGCTGGCTCACCCCGCCCCCGCTGGAGACGCTGGTCGGGCTCTACGCCGAACGGCTGCGGGCCAGCAGGGTGGACGCGGCGGTCGTCGTCCTGCGGACGATGTGGGCCGTCGCCAGCGCGCTGCGCGAAGACGTCCGGTTCCAGATCCGGGCGGACGCGCTGCTCGCCATCCTCGGCACCACGCTCGCCAATCCGACCGTCGACTACGGGACGCTGCCGTACGGCGACCAGGCGATCGTCCAGCAGTGGCTGACGCGCTGCCCACCGAACCTGGTTCCCTCGCTGAGGAACGAGAGCTCGCCAGGGGACAACTTCCGGCACGCCTTCTACACGCTCAGCGAATTGATAGCCGGGCTCTCGGGCGACCCCTCGGAACCCGCATACATCGAGCCTCGCCTAGTGGCCGCCGCGCTGCTCGCCGCCGATCTGGACGTCGTCCGCAAGGACATGGTCGGCACCATCGTCCCGTGGCTGGACCCGGAGATCCGCTACACGGTGCAGGCGGTGTCGGAGCAGAAGGGCCATCCGCTGCGGCGGCTCTGGCCGCAGGACATGCGCCTCCCCGAGCCGCTGCGGTCCGCGGCCGGGTCGGGCTCGGGCGCGGAGACGCTGCTCGCCGCGATGTACGAGGTCGACCTGGCCTGGTGCCGGCTCGGCGGGATGCCCGCGCGGCCGCGCGGCTTCCCCGTCCCGACCTCGATCATCGCCGGGATCATCGGACGGAACCGGGCCCGCGCCACGGCCGCCGCCCCGACCGCCACGCCACCGCCCAACCCTGCCCCACCGCAGCCGACACCGTTCAGCATGCAGAGCCAGCCAGGGATCGCTCCAGGGACGCCTCCGCATGCGCAGAGCGCGCCGTCCGAGCCTGACCGTCCGTTCGTCCAGCCGCCCGCGCAGCCGTACGGTGACGCGGCGGCCAACCAGGCGGCCGTCCATCAGATGGCCGGTCCTGGGCAGCAAGCCGCATTCGCTCCTCCAGACCCGATAATGGGCGGCGCCCCCACCGAGGAGGACCGGGACGAGGGGAACGCAGCGCCGCCTTACACGGAACTCGGATTCCAGCGTCCGGGTGCAGCACCTCCGGTGCCTGCGCAGAACCCGGCTCCCATGCAGAGCCCTGCGCCTATACAGAGTCCTGCTCCAATGCAGAACCAGGTGCAGAACCACGCGCCCATGCAGAGCGCTTCTCCGGCGCCGCCTCCGCCAGCCGCGGTGCCGGAGCAGCAGGACGCGAACTTCGTGCCGCCGTACACCCACCTCGGCTACCAGCCGTCCGGTGCCGCTCCTCCGCAGCAGGGTCCGCCGCCGTCGCCGAACGTCTCGCAGCCGCCGCCGAATCCCGTCGCGCCTCCAGAACCGCAGCAGCAATTCCAGCAGCAGCAGCCGCCGGCGCCCGCCGCGTTCGATCCGTACTCCACTCGCGTGGAGGACCAGGCGGGAGCACTACCTCAGACGGGCCCGGCGAGTCCGCCCGGCACGCGGATTCTGGGACCCGGCGACCTGGACGACGAACCCGCCCAGCCGCCGCCACCCGTCCCTGGAGCCGGACCGGGGACGAAGGTCATGTCCAAGACGATGGTCGGCGACTTCGACTTCCTGGACGACACGCCTGCCCCGGACCAGCCCGTCCACGAGATCCCGCCCCCGAAGGACCGGAGCGAACGCCGCGTCCTGGAGCGCTTCGGCTTCGGCTTCGTCTACGGCGACCATGACGCGAGCGAACTGCTCGCCGACGTGCGCAAGCAGGTCCAGGAGTGGGACGCGCCCGGCGGCGAGGGCGCCGAGGAGACCCGGGTGGACGGCGCGCCCAGCTCGATCAAGCCGGGGGTGCCGGGCGTGCTGCTGGTCGGCGGGCCGCACTCGGGGCAGCGGAGGCTGTCGCGGCTGATCGCGCTGACGCTGGCGAACGCGGGCCTCGGCGACGGGTCGATCCGCGCGCACGACGCGGAGGACGTCCGGGACGCGCCGGCCGAGCGGATCGGGCAGATCCTCGCTCAGCCCGGCCCGGTCGTCCTGTTCGAGCGGCTGGACGTGGCGATCTCCAGCGCGCGCGACCCGGTGGCGGTCGTCGGCGCGGTGCGCCGGGCCCGCCGCGACCCCGTCAACACCACGCCCGTGATCGCGACGTGCGAGCCGCAGGCGTACAAGCGGCTCCTGCGCGAGCATCCCAAGCTCGTCCAGACGTTCCGCGTCCACCGGCTGCCCGACTTCAGCGACCTCGACAACCGCATGATGCTGCTGCATCTGCTGGCCGAGGAGCGGCGCGTCACGATCGGCGCGTCCGCGATGGAGGTCGCCCGCGAGGACCTGAACCGGCTTCGCGGGCCGGGCGACCTCGTCAACGCGCGGCTGGTCGAGGCGTACCTGGACCAGGCCGCGCAACGGAACATGGAGCGAGCCGGGGCGTCCCACGACCGTCTCGTGCTGACCCCGGACGACCTGGCGGGTGTCGCGGAGGGCATCGAGCCCGCGCTGCGTCCGCCCGGCGACATCGACGGCTACCTGCGGCAACTCGAACAGCTCACCGGGCTGGACGACGTCAAGGCCGCCGTGCACGAGCTGGCCGACGAGGCCGGGCTCGCCGCCGACCGGGCGCGCTACGGGGTGGCCGCCGGCGAGGGCCGGCACCTGATCTTCGTGGGCCCGCCCGGCACCGGGAAGACGACCGTGGCGGGCCTCGTCGGCGGCATCTACGCGGCGCTCGGGCTGCTGGAGTCGGGGCACGTGGTCGCGTGCCGTCCCGTCCACCTGGCGGGACGCGACCGGGCCGACACCGAGAACCGGGTCGCGGGCATGGTCGAGCAGGCGCTCGGCGGGGTCCTGCTCATCCAGGAGGCGTACCGGCTCGACCGGAGCCCTCCCGTCGTGGCCGAGCTGCTCCGCCGCATGAACGCGGGCGGCGCCCGGTTCATGGTGGTCTGCTCCAGCCCGGCGGCCGAGATGGAGGGCTTCCTCGCGGGCAACGCGGCGTTCCGGGCCGAGTTCGGCCGGGTCGTGGAGTTCACCGGGATGGGCGACCGCGACATGGTGCGGCTCTTCCAGAGCTACGCCGAACGCGACCTCTACGTCCTGGACGAGGAACTGCGCGTCGAGCTGCTGAACCGGTTCGCGCGGCTGCGCGGCGACCCGCAGTTCGCCTACGCCCGGACGGTCCGCGCGCTGTTCGAGCAGACGGTGGCGCGGCAGGCCGCCCGGCTCGCGGGCGCCGACGTCAACGCCGCCACCGTGGCCCGGCTGACGGCCCGCGACCTGCCCGAGAGCGCGCTGGAGCAGATGCTCGGCGACTTCCGCCCCGGCCCCTGACCGCCGCGTCCGACCGCGCTTGACCGGCGTCCGCCGCGTCCGACACGCGGGACGTTTGCGACATATGCATCAGACGGGCGTCAGATGGGAAGGGTACGGGGAGTCGCCGAGGGCCGGTGCCTAGATCGTTCAGGTGGGCGTCCCCCGGATTGACAGGGTCACGGGTGGCCCTCGAATGGCCCTCTTGGGTCATAGGCCGGTCCGGGCGAGGCGCGTAGCCTCGACTTGGGTGTGGGGAACGAACGGAGGTGGACGCGGTGCGCCAGAACCTCGATTTGCGCGTCCACGACCGTGTTGCGCTGGACGAGATCGAACTCTATGCCGAGATGCTCAGCGCGGTGGCGGCGGCTGAACGGCCGCTGACCATCGCCGAAATCGACATGGTGCTCGGGGTACGGTCCGACGAAGCCGGTCGTCGCGAGCTGACGCCACGGGACTGAGAGCGGTCCCAGGGGGGCTTGGGAGGACGTCCTCCCAGCTGAAGAGCAGAGCAGTCGCGCGCAGCGAGCCGGGGACGCCGATCACGGCGTCCCCGGCTCGTCTTTTCGCGCCTCATCCGGCCACCCGCCCGCTGACCTGCCCGTGTAACAAATCTCACTTATGATCTTGACCGGTTGCTCGGCGGCGGCCCGTCCCGAGGCGCCGAAACGGCGGCCGTCCCCGCAGATACGGGGCGCACGGCGGGTATGTACCTGATGATCCGGGGCAATCTTGGAAGTGAGAGGATGGCGGACACCAGCCGAAGCTGGGGCAAAGGTTCTTTTTACGGCTGGTAGCGCCTACGATCCTCTGCGGACTGTTCCGGCACATCAGGAGAACGACGTGCGCTTGCGTCTCACGCCGCGTGAGGACAGCTTCTACGACATGTTCGCCGACTCGGCGAACAACCTGGTCACCGGCGCCAGGCTGCTCGTGGAGCTCATCAGCGACGGTGCCGACCGGGCAGCGATCGCGGAGAAGATGCGCGCCTGCGAGCACGCGGGCGACGAATGCACCCACGCGATCATGCGCCGGCTGAACGAAACGTTCATCACGCCCTTCGACCGCGAGGACATCTACCGGCTGGCCTCGACGATCGACGACGTGATGGACGAGATGGAGGAGGCGGCCGACCTCGTCGACCTCTACAAGATCGAAGAGTTCCCCAAGGGCATCGTCCACATGGTGGAGGTGCTGGAACGCGCGGCGGAGCTGACCGCGGAGGCCATGCCGAAGCTGCGGTCGATGAAGGAGCTCAACGAGTACTGGATCGAGATCAACCGGCTGGAGAACCAGGGCGACAAGGTCTACCGCAAGCTGCTCGCGAAGCTGTTCAGCGGCGAGTACGACACCCTCACGGTGCTGAAGCTGAAGCAGATCATCGACCGCCTGGAGGACGCGGCCGACGCGTTCGAGCACGTCGCGAACACGGTCGAGACCATCGCGGTCAAGGAATCATGAGCGTGCGGGACGAGCCGCAAGGCACAGAGCCGCGCGGTCCCGCCGCCCATTCCGTGGGCGGGCCTGTCGGCGCGACGCTGACCAAGGACGAGGCGCCCGGCGCCGAGCCGACCCTCGGCGAGCAGATCCGCCGCGGCCCGGCCAGGTTCTGGCCCGTCCTGCTGCTGGGCTTCCTCGCGGTGATCCTCGCCGGGGCGCTCGGGCTGCGCTCGGACGCGCAGGCCGCCGTGCTCGTCCTCGTCGTCGTCATCGCGCTGGTCTTCGACTACACCAACGGGTTCCACGACGCCGCCAACGCCATCGCCACCTCGGTGTCCACCCGTGCGCTGACGCCGCGGGCGGCGCTGCTGATGGCGGCCGTCATGAACCTGATCGGCGCGCTGCTCGGCGTCGAGGTCGCCAAGACCGTCAGCGAGGTCATCACCCCGCCGACCGGGCTGCACGGCCTCACCGTGGTCGCCGCGGGCGTGCTCGGCGCGATCACGTGGAACCTCATCACCTGGTACTTCGGGCTGCCCTCCTCGTCCTCCCACGCCCTGATCGGCGGCGTGGTCGGGGCCGGGCTCGCGTCGGCGTCCACGGTGAGCTGGAGCACCGTCGTGGAGAAGGTCGCCATTCCGATGGTGATCTCACCGGTGGCCGGGTTCGGCCTGGCCTACCTGGTGATGATCGCCATCCTGTGGATCTTCCGCCGCGCCAACCCCGGCCGGATCGCCCGCCGCTTCCGGATCGCGCAGTCGCTCTCCGCGGCGTCGATGGCGCTGGGCCACGGCCTGCAGGACGCGCAGAAGACGATGGGCATCATCGTCCTGGCGCTCGTCACCACCGGACACTCCGACGGCAAGAGCGTCCCGCTGTGGGTCATCGTCGCCTGCGCCGGCGCCCTCTCCCTCGGCACGTACGCCGGAGGCTGGCGGATCATGCGGACGCTCGGCCGCAGGGTGATCGAGCTCGATCCGCCGAAGGGGTTCGCCGCTGAATCGACGGCCTCGATGATCCTGTACGCGACCGCCTACATCTGGCACGCTCCAATTTCCACCACGCACACGATCACGTCCTGCATCATGGGCGTCGGCGCGACGAAGCGGCTCTCCGCCGTCCGCTGGGGCGTCGCCGGCAACATCATCACCGCCTGGGTCCTCACCATGCCCATGGCCGCCTCGGTCGCCGCCGTCGTCTACTTCGTCGTCCACTTCTTCGGCGCGTGATAGCGCGAACCGCCCGCCCGGCCCTTTTTCAGGACGGGCGGACGGCGCTGAGCGCTTGGATTACTGGCCGGAGATTCGGTTGAGGGGTGGGGGTGTGATGGTGCCCTGGGCGGTGAAGTAGGCGACGAAGGCGTCCAGGTCGATGGGGCCTAGGACCTGGTCCTTGCCATCGGTGAAGACGGTGAAGCCGTCGCCGCCGCCTAGGAGGAAGTTGTTCGCCGCGACCTTGTAGGTGGAGGACGGGACGACCGGCGTTCCGTCGATGGTGATGGCGGAGACGCGGTCGCCTACGGGCTTTGAGCGGTCGATGGTGAAGTGCAGGTTCGCCGACGGCTGGAGGATCTTCTCGCCTGCGGACGTCCACTGCTGTTCGAGGAGGGCGTCGAGCTGCGTGCCGGTCAGGGACACGACGCCCATCACGTTGCTGAACGGCTGGACGGCGAACGCCTCCCCGTAGGTCACGACGCCGTCGCCTTCCGAGCCGCTCGCCGCGAAGGTGAGGTCGGTGCGGACACCGCCGGGGTTCATCACCGCGACCTGCGCGCCGAAGTCCTTCATCGAGGCGAGCTGCGCGTCCGCGATGACGTCGCCGAGCGCGGTCTCGCCCGCGGGGGACGGCGCGCGGGTGAGGTCGGCGGTGATCTTGCCGATGGGCTTGTCGGCGATCTCGGAGACGCGGTCCTTCCACGTCTGGACGAACTGCTCCGTCGCCGGGTCGGGCGCGATGTCGCGGGTGACGACGTGGTTGTCGCCCTTCATCGAGGAGCGGACGATGTCGCCGGTCCGGCGGTTCACCTGGAGGTTCACCTCGGTGATCACACGGCCGAACGACGAGCCGGACGAGAACAGCCGCGGTTCGCCGTCCGGGTCCTCGACCGAGCAGATGTACTGCTGGTGGCTGTGCCCGGACAGGACGACGTCGATCTCCGGGTCGGCGTCCTTCGCGATGCGGGACCCGGCGCCGGGCTGGACGCCGCACTCGTCCGGCCGCGAACCGGCCTTGACCTGGTCGCCCTCGTGGACGAGCAGCACCATCGCGCGGACGTGGCGCCGCTTCAGCTCGCGGGCGGCGCGGTTCGCGGCGGCGATCTCGTCGACGAACTCCAGGTCCTTGATGCCCTCGGCGGTGACGATGCTGGGCGTCGTCTTGGTGACGACGCCGATGAAGCCGACCCGGACGCCGTTGACGCGGCGGATCGTCCACGGCTTCATCGCCGGCCGCTGGTGCTTCTTCTTCAGGACGTTCGCCGCGAGGTAGTCGAACTTCGCGCCGCGCCACGTCCCGGCGGGGGAGCAGCCGTCGACGGGATGGCAGCCGCCGTGCTGGATGCGCAGCAGCTCCTGGTAGCCCTCGTCGAACTCGTGGTTGCCGACAGCGGAGGCCGTGACGCCGATGTCGCCGAGGAACTGCACGGACGGTTCGTCGTGGTAGGCGGCGGAGATCAGCGGCGAGGCCCCGATCAGGTCGCCCTGCGCGACGGTGAGGGTGTCGCGGTTCCGCAGCTTCTTGAGGTGGGCCGCCACGTAGGCGGCGCCGCCCGCGAGCACGGTGTTCCCGTTCTCGTCGATGGCCCTGCCGGAGCTTCCGGACGGCGGCTCCAGGTTGCCGTGGAAGTCGTTCAGCGCCAGCAGCCGCACTGACGCGGTCGGGGCGGGCCGCGCCGCCGCCGGTTGCGCGGCCAGGCCCACGACCGTCAGGGCCGCCGCGGCGCAGGCCAGGATGGTGCGTCGTCGAGTCATGCTGCGGACGGTAAGTGCGCCCGGCATACGCTTCCCGGCGGCACGATGACGTTTCTGTGACAACTTGATCAGGGGATTCACACCGCCGGACGCATAGGGTGGCGATCATGAGCGAGGTGCGCGCGGTGCACGGCGGCGAGGTCGCCGGTGTCCTGTCCCTGATCGAGGCGGCGGCGGACGCCGACGGGGTCGGGCCGCTGTCCGAGCATGCGGTGCTCGCGCTGCGCGGCGGACGGCCCGGGACGGCGCTCTCCGACGAAGGCGTGATCGTGGCGTACGCGCATCTCGATCCGGCGGCCGATGACGAGCCAGCGGCCGGGGAACTGGTCGTCCACCCGGGGTACCGGCGCCGGGGGCACGGGCGTGCGCTGCTCCGCGCGCTGCGGGAGGAGGCGGGCGGCCCGCTGCGGGTGTGGGCGCACGGCGACCTGCCCGCGGCCGCCGCGCTGGCGAGCGCCGAGGGCATGGCGCGGGTCCGCGCGCTGTTCCAGATGCGGCGCCCCGCGTCCGGGCCGCTGCCGGAGCCGCGCGTGGCGGACGGCGTCACCCTGCGGACCTTCGAGCCCGGACGCGACGAGCGCGCCTGGCTGGAGGTGAACGCCCGAGCCTTCGCCGACCATCCCGAGCAGGGCGCCTGGACGATCGAGGACGTCCGCGACCGCGAGACCGAGGACTGGTTCGACCCGTCCGGCTTCTTCCTCGCCGAGCGGGACGGCCGCCTCGCCGGATTCCACTGGACGAAGGTCCACCCCGGCGGCCTCGGCGAGGTCTACGTCGTCGGCGTCGACCCGGACGCGCAGGGCCTCGGCCTGGGCCGCGCCCTCACGCTGGCGGGCCTGCACCACCTCCGCGATGTCGGGGCCGACCAGTTCATGCTGTACGTGGACGAGTCGAACGCCGCGGCCGTCCGCCTGTACGAGTCGCTCGGCTTCACCCGCCACGCCGTGGACGTCATGTACGCCGCAGAGGCGCCGCCGCCCTCCTGAGACGCGCCGGGGCTCTCCTGAAACGCGCCGTTCTAAACCTGGCTTACTGGGTCTGGGTAAGTTTTTTGCGCTCGTGAGCTGCGCTGTTAACCCGGCGTACATGGCAAATCGGGGCATTCTTCGCAGTGATGCTCGTCCTCGTTCATCACTCGTTCACCTGGATCGGGGCGGCTGGTCACCTCGCCTGCCTAGCGTCGCTTCCGACGGTGACCCCGGCGCCCCAGAGAGCTGACCAGGAACGGCCCGGGGGTCCCGCGAGACGAAATTAGAGGAGACCCTCCGGTGAAGAACGGTTCCCGACTCGCCGCCCTTGGCGGCGTGGTCGTCGCGGGGGCACTGGCCCTCACCGCCTGCGGGAGCGATGACAACACGACGGCGTCGTCCAGCAAGGCGCCGACCGGCGACATCGACTGCGCCAAGGCCAGCGTCAACGCGGCCGGTTCCAGCGCGCAGAAGAACGCCGTCGAGGAGTGGACGAAGGTCTACGCCAGCAAGTGCGCGGGCGCCAACCTCAACTACAACCCGAGCGGCTCGGGCGCGGGCATCCAGGCGTTCACGAGCGGTCAGGTGGCGTTCGCGGGGTCGGACTCGGCGCTCAAGCCGGACGAGGTGCCCGCGGCGCAGAAGCGCTGCCAGGGGAACCCGGCGCTGAACCTGCCGATGGTCGTCGGCCCGGTCGCCGTCGTCTACAACCTGCAGGGCGTGGACGGGCTGAAGCTGTCGTCCGAGACGATCGCCAAGATCTTCTCCGGCAAGGTCAAGACCTGGAACGACCCGGCCATCGCGAAGGAGAACGAGGGCGCCAAGCTCCCGTCCTCGCCGATCAAGCCGGTCTACCGCTCGGACGAGTCCGGCACCACCGACAACTTCACGGACTACCTGAACAAGACCTCCCCGGACGTATGGACGTGGGAGAAGGCCAAGAAGTGGCCGAACTCCACCGGCCAGGGCGCGCCGAAGTCCGACGGCGTCACCAGCCAGGTGAAGAGCACCGCGGGCGCGATCTCCTACGTGGAGATGTCGTACGCGGAGAACAACAAGCTGCAGACCGCGCACGTCAAGAACGGCGCCGGCGAGTACACCCAGCTGTCGCCCGACAGCGCGTCCAAGGCCGTCGCCGGGGCGAAGGTCGTCGGCACCGGCAACGACGTCGCGCTGAAGATCGACTACACGACCAAGGAGCCGGGCGCCTACCCGATCGTCCTGGTCACCTACGAGATCGCGTGCTCGAAGGGGCTGCCCGCCGAGCAGGCCGGGTTCGTCAAGTCGTTCCTGACCTACACCTCGTCCGACGCCGGCCAGAAGATCCTGACGGACGTCGGGTACGCGCCGCTTCCGCCGGCCGTGCTGACCAAGGTCCAGACGTCCGTGAAGGCGCTGTCCTGACAGCGGACGACGGCACCCGCGGCCCCGCCGCCGACGAGTTCGGCGGCGGGGCTGGCGTGGGTCCGGCCGACCTGATCAAAGGAGGACCCTCCATGAGCAGCGAGAGCGGCATCGAGGCCAAGTCGGGCTCGGAGGCGGTGGCGGGCGCCCGGCATCGCGCCACCGGCGCCCGGATGAGCACCGGACGGGCCGGCGACCGTATCTTCGCCGGGGCGGCCCGCGGCTCCGGCATCATCGTCCTGGGGATCGTCGCCGCGATCGCGGCGTTCCTCGTGTGGAAGGCGATCCCGGCCCTGCAGGACAACGAGGCGAGCTTCCTCACCAGCGAGGAGTGGAACCCGAACGCGGCGCCGCCGGAGTTCGGCATCGCGCAGCTGGCGTTCGGGACGGTGGTGTCGTCGATCCTGGCGATGCTCATCGCGACGCCGGTGGCGATCGGGATCGCGCTGTTCATCTCGTTCTACTCGCCGCGGCGGCTGGCCACCGGGCTCGGCTACATCGTCGACCTGCTCGCCGCCGTCCCGAGCATCGTGTACGGGCTGTGGGGCCTGATCTTCCTGTCCAAGCACATGGAGGGCATCAGCAAGCTCCTCAACTCGACGCTCGGCTGGATCCCGCTGTTCGGCGGCGACAACCCCGGCAAGAACTCGATCTTCACCGCCTCCGTGGTGCTGGCGATCATGATCCTGCCGATCATCTCGTCCATCTCCCGCGAGGTGTTCCTGCAGGTACCGCAGCCCAACGTGGAGGCGTCGCTGGCGCTCGGCGCCACCCGCTGGGAGATGATCCGGATGTCGGTGCTGCCGTACGGACGGTCCGGCATGATCGGCGCCTCGATGCTCGGCCTCGGCCGCGCGATGGGCGAGACGATCGCCGTCGCGATGGTGCTGACGTTCGTGCCCGGCATCAACTGGCACCTGCTGGAGAACGGCGGCAGCACGTTCGCGGCCAACATCGCCAACAGCTTCGCCGAGGCGTCCACCACGGGACGCGGCGCGCTGATCGCCTCCGGGCTCGTCCTGTTCGTGATCACCCTGGTCGTCAACATGGCGGCCCGCGCGGTCGTCGCGCGCCGGAAGGAGTTCGTGTGACCGCCGTCTCCACCAGCAAGGGCCCCGCCGGCAAGCACACGAGCCTGACGTCCGTCTCGCTCGGCCGGAAGGTCAAGGACCGGGTCGTCCAGGGGCTCGTCTACCTGGCGTTCGCGCTGGCCGTCATCCCGCTGCTGTCGGTGCTGTGGACGGTCGTCGTCAACGGCCTCGAGCGGCTCGACCTCACGTTCTTCCAGTTCTCCATGAACGCGGTCAGCGGCAAGGACGCGGGCGGCGGCGCCTACCACGCCATCATCGGGACGCTGCAGCAGGTCCTCATCACCAGCCTGATCGCCGTCCCGATCGCCGTGCTGACCGCCATCTACCTGGTGGAGTACGCCGGGAACGGGCGGCTCGGCAAGATCATCAGTTTCACCGTGGACGTGATGACGGGCATCCCGTCCATCGTGGCTGGCCTGTTCGTCCTGGCGCTGTGGCTGCTGACGTTCGGGTTCGACTTCTCCGGGTTCGCCGGGTCGCTGG
Source organism: Actinomadura sp. KC06 (assembly GCF_004348735.1). Taxonomy (GTDB): domain Bacteria; phylum Actinomycetota; class Actinomycetes; order Streptosporangiales; family Streptosporangiaceae; genus Spirillospora. The sequence goes on along the minus strand of NZ_SMKT01000091.1, from coordinate 19,482 downwards.
CCCTCACGATCCTGATGATCCCGACCGTGGTGCGGGCCACCGAGGAGATGCTGAAGCTCGTCCCGAACGAGCTGCGCGAGGCGTCCTACGCGCTCGGCGTGCCGCGCTGGCGGACGATCATGTTCGTCGTCCTGCCGACCGCGATGACCGGGATCGTGACCGGCGTGATGCTCGCCGTCGCCCGCGTGATGGGCGAGACCGCGCCGCTGCTGCTCACCATCTTCTTCACGAAGGCGATCAACAACGACCCGTTCAACGGGCCGCAGGCGTCGCTGCCCACGTTCATCTGGGAGCAGGCCGCCGACCCCAACCAGAACTCGATCGACCGGGCCTGGACGGGCGCCCTCGTGCTGATCGGGATCATCATGCTGCTCAACCTGGTCGCCCGGTTCGTCGCCCGGCGCAGCGCGCCCACGGGTCGCTGAACTATCGGAAAGGAACATCCACCCCATGGCGAAGCGGATCGAGGTCTCGGGGCTGCACGCCTACTACGGCGGCGTCCACGCCATCGAGGACATCTCGATGACGGTCGAGCCGCGCTCGGTGACGGCGTTCATCGGGCCTTCGGGCTGCGGGAAGTCCACGTTCCTCCGCACGCTCAACCGCATGCACGAGGTCATCCCCGGCGCCCGCGTCGAAGGCAAGGTGATGCTGGACGACGAGGACCTGTACGAGTCGTCCGTCGACCCCGTCGCCGTCCGCCGCGTCGTCGGCATGGTGTTCCAGCGCCCCAACCCGTTCCCCACCATGTCGATCTACGACAACGTGGCGGCGGGCCTGAAGCTGAACGGCGTGCGCCGCAAGGGCCGGCTGGACGAGATCGTCGAGGAGTCGCTGCGCGGCGCCAACCTGTGGACCGAGGTGAAGGACCGGCTCACCAAGCCCGGCGCCGGCCTGTCGGGCGGGCAGCAGCAGCGCCTCTGCATCGCGCGCGCGATCGCCGTCCAGCCCCAGGTCCTCCTGATGGACGAGCCGTGCTCCGCGCTCGACCCCATCTCCACCCTCGCCATCGAGGACCTCATCGACAAGCTGAAGACCCAGTACACGATCGTCATCGTCACCCACAACATGCAGCAGGCCGCCCGCGTCAGCGACCGCACCGCCTTCTTCAACATCGCCGGAACGGGCAAGCCCGGCAAGCTCATCGAGATCGACGACACCAGCAAGATCTTCACCAACCCGGAGCAGAAGGCCACCGAGGACTACATCACCGGCCGATTCGGCTAAGCAGGCGGAGCGAGCGGAGCGAGGAGACCAGTGCCGCGCAGCCGGGGGGCTCCGGGGCGGCACCCCCCGATGGGCTAGGTACGGGCGGGGGCCTTTTCCTCGGTGTCGCCGGGGCGGTGGTCGGGGACGAAGCGGTAGCCGACGTTGCGCACGGTGCCGATCAGGGATTCGTACTCGGCGCCGAGCTTGGCGCGGAGGCGGCGGACGTGGACGTCCACCGTCCGGGTGCCGCCGAAGTAGTCGTAGCCCCAGACCTCCTGGAGGAGCTGGGCGCGGGTGAAGACGCGGCCCGGGTGCTGGGCCAGGTACTTCAGCAGCTCGAACTCCTTGAACGTGAGGTCGAGGACGCGGCCCCGCAGCCGTGCCGTGTAGGTGGCCTCGTCGATCGTGAGGTCGCCGCTGCGGATCTCGCCGGGGACCTCGTCGTCGTCGGCCTCGGCGGCGGCGCGTCCGACCGCGAGGCGGAGGCGGGCCTCGACCTCGGCCGGTCCTGCGGTCTGCAGGAGCACGTCGTCCAGGCCCCATTCGGGGCTGAGCGCGGCGAGGCCGCCCTCCGTCACGACGGCGAAGAGGGGGCAGTCGAGCCCGGTGGTGCGGAGCAGGCGGCACAGGCTCTTGGCCTGGACGAGGTCGCGGCGCGCGTCGACCAGCAGGACGTCGGCGGGCGGCGCGTCGATCAGCGCGGACGCCTCGGCCGGGGCGACGCGCGTGGAGTGCAGGAGGAGGCCCAGCGCGGGCAGGACCTCGTCGGAGGGCTCCAACGCGTTGGTCAGCAGGAGCAAGCTGCTCACGTGCCGCCTCCCGTCCCTGAAAAAGACGTAGGACCCAGGCGGCTCATCCTCCAGCCCCGGCCACGGCCGACGGCTCAAGGACGAGGCGACCATGAAGGGTCTCTGATGAACTCCATGGCCTCGTCGCCCGGATCCCTTCCCATGAGCATATACAAGGCGCTCCGGCGGACAACGGGGTGGCCGGGTCGGGCCGGTCCAGGTGTGGGAATGAGAGTCTGGGCACATGGCCAAGGGGACGATGCGTTATTGGGCGGCGGCCAAGGCGGCGGCGGGGACGCATGAGGAGCCGTACGACGCGGGGACGCTGGCCGAGGCCGTCGCCGCGGCGGTGGCGAAGGAGGGGCGCGGCGGCGAGTTCCGGCGCGTCGTCGGGCGCAGCTCGTTCCTCGTGGACGGGGAGCCCGTCGGGACCCGCGCGCACGAGTCGGTGGAGCTCCCGGACGGCGGCGTGGTGGAGGTTCTCCCGCCGTTCGCGGGCGGTTGATCTCACCATGGTGTGATTTTTCGGGCTACGAGGTCATTCTCCGGTGCGACCCGTTCATGGGCATCCGCGCACTATGGTGTGCGCGGACTGCCATGACGGGGCGCATGCCGGAGCCCGGAGGAGAGACATGCGGAAAGTACTGCTGGTCCTGCTGGTCCTCGTGGCCGTCGGCGTGGTCGCCGCGGACCGGCTCGGCGTGCGGATCGCCGAGGACAAGATCGGCGAGCAGGTGGCGGCGCAGTACAACCTGCAGCAGCGGCCCGACGTCACCATCCACGGGTTCCCGTTCCTGACGCAGGCGATCGGCGGCGACTACGACCACATCGAGGTGACGATCGACGACTGGACGCAGCAGGGCATCACCGTCACCGGCGTCAAGGTCGACATGCGGGGCGTGAGCGCGCCGCTGTCGGAGGTCACGCAGGGCAGCGCCGCGAACGTGTCCGCGCGCACCGCGACCGCGTCCGCCGTCATCCCCTACGACGTGATCAAGAAGGAGGCGCCGAAGGGGGTCAAGCGGATCGGGCCGAAGGGCGAGAACCTGGAAGTCGATCTCGAAGGCACCTTCCTCGGCCGTCCGCTGACCAGCACCGCGATCGTGGAGGTCAAGCCGACCGCGCGCGGCATCGCGGTCACGCCCGTGTCGGTGAGCTCGGACGGCGGCCCGCCGGTCCCGCTGGCCCTGGTGAGGCAGCAGCTCACCTGGACGGTCCCGGTCGCCGACCTCCCGGTCGGGTCGCGGATCAGCGTGATCGAGCCGACGCCGGACGGGCTGCGCGTCGGCGCCACCGCCGAGAACGTCCGGCTGAACGACCTCCAGCAGAAGCAGAAATGACGCGGCGCCAGTGAAAATGGTGCGGCGCTGGTGAAAATGACAGGGCGCTGGTGAACCGGTGCGCAGACGCGTACGTGACAGGGATGTGGGTCCCACCGCGGATGAGGGTTTGCTGCGCGCCCTGTACAGCGAGCACGGAGGTCCCCTCCTCGGCTATGTCCTGCGGCTGACCGGTGGGGACCGCACCCAGGCCGAGGACGTCGTCCAGGAGACGCTGCTGCGCGCCTGGAAGCACCCGGAGGCGCTCGCGGGACGTCCCGTCCGGCCGTGGCTGTTCACGGTCGCGCGCAACCTCGTGGTGGACGCGCACCGCGCGAGACAGGCACGGCCCCCGGAGACGGGCATCGACGAGCATGTCATGATGACCGCGTCCGGCTCGGACGACATCGACCGGGCCCTGGAGTCCTGGACGGTCGCGGAGGCGCTGGCCGGGCTGAGCCCGCCGCACCGGGCCGTCCTGGTGGAGACGTACTACAAGGGCCGGTCGGTCGCGGAGGCGGCGAAGACGCTGGGCATCCCGCCCGGCACGGTGAAGTCCCGGACCTACTACGCCCTGCGGGCGCTCAAACTCGCATTGGAGGAGCGGGGGTTGGCGCCATGAACGGCTGCGTTGACGTGCGCACCTCGCTCGGGGTGTACGTGCTCGGGGCACTCGACCCCGCCGAGCGGTCCCAGGTGGAGTCCCACCTGGCGGGCTGCCCCGTCTGCCGGGACGAGCTCGCCGGGCTGGCCGGCCTGCCCGCGATGCTCGGACGGGTCGACGAGGCCCAGCTCGCCCAGCTTGCCGGACCGTCGCCCGAACTCCTGGACGGCCTCCTCGCCCGCGCGGCCGCGCAACGCGGACGGCGCGTCAGGTCCCTGGGCCGCCGGTCCGTCAACGGGCAGGGCGCCAACGGGCAGGGCGCGGGCCGCCGGGTCGCCAGATGGGCTCCGCTGGCCGTCGCTGCGTGCCTGCTGCTGGTGATCGGCGCCCTGTTCGGCGGGCTGGTGTTCCCGTCCGGGTCGGACGAGACCGTCTCGCCCCCGCCGTCTCCGTCCGCGTCGCCGTCCGCCGGCGTCGAGCGGATCGCGGCGGCGAACCCCAAGAACAACATCAATGGCTACGTGCTGCTCAAGAAAAAGAAATGGGGCACGGAGGTCGAGCTGCATCTGGCGGGCGTCCCGAAGGGGTCGCACTGCCGGCTGCTGGTGATCGCGCGGGACGGGCGGCGGGACGCGCTCGGCAGCTGGTACGTCCCGTACGACAAGGGCTACGGTGAGTACACGGGCTCGACGATGTTCCCACGCGGGCAGCTGTTCTCGTTCGAGATCGTCGGCCTGGACGGCAAGCCGCTGCTCACCATCCCCGCCTGACTGCCCCATTCCCGAGGACGTCCGGCGGAAGAACTCACCGTCCTGCGAGGTTGTCCATGTCGATGACCGGAGCATTGATCGCGGCCGCGGTGCTCGCCGCCGCCACGCTGTTCGGCCTGCTGTGGCGGCGCCGCGACGGCGTGCTGCGCGCGCAGCGGCGGCGGGAGGACGGTGAGGTGAACGAACCCCTCAGCCCGGACGACCTGGGCGTCGAACTCGGGGAGAAGGCCACGCTCCTGCAGTTCTCCAGCGCCTTCTGCGCGCCATGCAGGGCCACCCGGCGCGTCCTCGGCGAGGTCGCGGAGATGGTGGACGGCGTCGCGCACGTCGAGCTGGACGCCGAGGCGCACCTGGACCTCGTCCGCAGGCTGAACGTCATCCGCACCCCGACCGTCCTCGTCCTGGACGACGCCGGACGCGTCGTCCGCCGCGCCTCCGGAGCCCCCCGCAAACCGGACGTCATAGCCGCCCTCGGCGAGGCCATCCCATGACCCCGCAAACGACCGCGCTTCCGGCCGCCCTCCGGACCAATCCCATGAGCCATACCGGGATGACCTGGGCGAAGACGAATGTCACTGTCTCGCAAGGCGAGACGGATGTGACAGCGCGTGGATTGTCGGCTTAACATCATGTCCGTGCGTTACTGGACAGAGCAGATGCTCACGAAGCGTCGCGCGGTCGACTTCTGCCGCGTGTCCGCCTCGCTCTGTCGCATGGCCTGAGGCATCGAGCCCGTCCGCCCCCCGAGCACTTCCACTTCCAGCTCGTACGCACGCTTCCACTCCGCCAGGAGCACCCCGATGCAGGTTGACCCGCGTGGGCCGCGCTTCGGCGCTTGGGTCACGACAGCGGTTCTCGTCGTGGTGCTGGTGACCGGAAGCTGGGCACTGCTCGCCGCTCAGGCCGTCGTGTTCGCCGTCGCGACCTTCCTCGGCCTCCGGTACGCCCCGTACGGACTGCTGTTCAAAGTGCTCATCCGTCCCCGGCTCGCTCCGCCCAGGGAACTGGAGGACGCCGCCCCGCCCCGCTTCGCGCAGGGCGTCGGCCTCGCCTTCGCCCTGGCCGGGACGGCCGGTTACGCGGCGGGGATCACCTGGCTCGGCATCGGTGCCACCGCCCTCGCGCTGGCGGCGGCGTTCCTGAACGCGGCGTTCGGGTTCTGCCTCGGGTGCGAGATGTATCTGCTCATCCGACGTATCACCGCGAAATTCCGCTCCGAGAGGGAGGTTCCCGCATGAGCCGCTCAGACGTCCTGGTGGACACCGACTGGGTTGAGTCCCACCTGGACGACCCCGGTCTCGTTCTCGTCGAAGTCGACGAGGACGTGTCCGCCTACGACAAGGGCCACATCCGTGGCGCCGTGAAGATCGACTGGAAGACCGAGCTGCAGGACCCGGTCCGCCGCGACTTCGTCGACAAGACCGGGTTCGAGCAGCTGCTGTCCGCGAAGGGCATCGCGAACGACGACCTGGTCATCCTGTACGGCGGCAACAACAACTGGTTCGCCGCGTACGCGTACTGGTACTTCAAGCTGTACGGCCACGACAAGGTCAAGCTGCTCGACGGCGGCCGCAAGAAGTGGGAGCTGGACTCCCGCGAGCTCGTCACCGACGTCCCGTCCCGTCCGAAGACCGACTACACGGCCAAGGAGCAGGACCTGTCGATCCGCGCGTTCCGCGACGAGGTCGTGGACGCGATCGGCAGCAAGAACCTGATCGACGTCCGGTCCCCGGACGAGTTCAGCGGCAAGCTGCTCGCCCCCGCGCACCTGCCGCAGGAGCAGTCGCAGCGGGCCGGGCACGTGCCGACCGCGCGCAGCATCCCGTGGTCGAAGGCGGCCAACGACGACGGCACGTTCCGGTCCGACGACGAACTCCGCGAGCTGTACAGCGAGGCCGGCGTCGACCTGAACAAGGCCACCATCGCGTACTGCCGGATCGGCGAGCGCTCCTCGCACACCTGGTTCGCGCTCCGCGAGCTGCTGGGCCTGCAGGACGTGAAGAACTACGACGGTTCCTGGACCGAGTACGGCTCGCTCGTCGGCGTCCCGATCGAGCTGGGCGCACCCAAGTAAAACCGGCCGTGTGCACGGAGATGGAGGAGCAATGACCACCACCCAGGGCTGCGCAGCCCCCGAGCAGACGGCGCACCTGCCCGCGACCGTCGACCTGACGCACGAAGCCGTCATCCAGGGCAAGGTCACCCGTGGCGGCGCCCCGGTGTCCAGCGCCTACGCCCGCCTGCTCGACTCGACCGGTGAGTTCACCGCCGAGGTCGTCACCGGCGAGGAGGGCGTGTTCCGGTTCTTCGCCGCCGACGGCGACTGGACGGTGCGCGTCCTGGCCGCCGGCGGCGTCAGCGTCGACAACACCGTGACGGCGAAGACCGGCGAGGTCGCCGGCCTCGAGGTCGCCATCTGACCGGAGCCCGTCCGACCGAGGTGCTCACGCGGGCGCCCACGCGGTGAAACGGCCGCCGGACCCCGCCGTCCCGCCCATCCGGGACGGCGGGGTCCGTCGTTTCCACCGTCCCGTGCCGGTCCGCGTGCACGGGCAACGCGCCGATCCTCTACGATCAGCGCGATGCTCGGACTGTCCGCGCGGTCGCCGCTGATACTCCCGTTGGCCACGCTGAAGCTCGCGGGACGGTTCGTCCTGCCCCTCACCCTGTGGTTCACGGTCGGCGAGCTGCTGCGCTACGGCGCCATGTACGGCGGGTACCGGCTCGGCGGGATGAAGGGGACTGCGGCGACGGTCGCGCCGATCGCCACCATCGGCCTGCTGGTCGTCATCACCCTGGCGGTCGCGGTGCTGATGGTGCACAGCGTCCGGGAAGGCTTGGAGGTCGTGCACGCCCGCGAGGCGGACGGCGACCTCACGCCGTGGGCGGTCGGGAACGAGGAGTCGGTCATCGGCGCGATGGGCCGCGCCGCGCTCCCGTTCGTCATCTTCTACCTGGCCTGGGGGCTGCAGGGCGAGGACGCCCGCGAGTTCGCCGACCAGGCCGCGAGCCGGGGCTTCCAGGAGGGCGGCCTCCAGGGGCAGATCGACGCCCTCGACATGCTGCTCTCGCTGGAGCGGCACATCGGCCTCGCGATCGGCCTCACCGCCGGGCTGTTCGTGCTGAAGGTCGCGGCGGAGTGGCGGCTGGAGGAGCGGCTGCCCCGCGCCATCGGCGCCCTCGTCGCCTTCCTCGAGGTCAACTTCGCGCTGTTCGGCATCTTCACCATCGACCACCTGCGCGCCAAGGGCGTCGAATGGCTCAGCGGGCGGGAGGTCTGGGCATGGGTGACGGACGTCGCCGGGCCCGCCCTGGAGCTGTGGCCGCCGTTCAAGGACGCGGTGCTCGGCGCGCTGATCTGGCTGGTGATCGCCGGGGTGATCCTCGGCCTGGACGCGGGCGACGAGCAGGTCGTGCTCGGCCGCGGCCGCGCGGCCCGGCGGCTGGCCGCGGCGGGCGGCGTCGGCCGGGTGAACAGCCCCCGCGAGCTCCTCACCCGCGGCATCCGGGAGATGTGGCTGCCCGCCTGGTACGGGCTGCGGCTCGTCCGCCGGTCCGGGATGATGCCGTTCGCCACGTTCTGCCTGCTGTTCGCGGGCCTGGACGTGGCCGCGGAGGCGTCCCGCCGGTTCGTCTACGAGCTGATCGGGCCGCACGAGGTGACATGGTGGATCCAGGTGCTGCCGTTCGTCGGGTTCGCGACGTCGGCCGTCTTCGAGATCCTGCGGGTCTGCCTGCTGGCGGCCGCGTTCAACCTCGTCATGGCGAGGGTCAGTGTTCGAACCGCAGCGAAGGCAGTGGGTCCTCGCCCTTCCGTGACGTCTTCGGCGCCTGGATCACCAGTTCCAGCGAGTCCGCCTTGGCACGGGGCACCGTCCCCTTGACGACGATGCGCATCGCGACGCCCGCCCTAGGGGCTCCCGGGCTCGTCGCCATTGCCGACCATTCACGGCCTTCGCCGTCGACGAGCCGGTAGACGATTCCGTAGGAGCCGACCGACTTCGCACTGGCGGCGTCCCTGGGACGGACGGCGACGCCCACGCGCAGGTCGACCACGTCGTTCAAGTCGTCCTTCGCCAGGGGCGGGGCCTGCTGGCGTCCGATCTCCTTCCACTGCGCGCCGAGCATCTCGCCGACCTGCCCTGGCTGGACGCTGGTGACCTTCTCCGGCGGTTTCAGGTTCTTCTGGATGCCGTTCGTCTCGTCCACCCATTGCAGGGCGAGGAAGGCCGGGACGGCGCATATCAGCGCGAGCGCCTGGAGGATGCGCCTGTCGAGAGGACGCAGCCGTTCCGGCCGCTCCTCGGGCTCCGGCTCGGGCTCGGCCTGGACGATCGGCTGGGGCCTGGTCTCCGCCGCCGTCATGAGCCGCCCGCCTTGATGTCGTAGCGGTCGGGAGCGTTCCGGATCAGCTCGTCCGCCTTGGCGGCGGTGAGGCCGAGGTCGATGTCGGCGGCCGCGGACAGCTGCGGCAGCAGCCCGCCCGTCCCCACGATCAGATGCGCCCCTTCCAGGCGCTTCCTCGGCAGCTCGAACACGAACACCGCCGGCGTCCAGATCATCGGCTGGAACGTCGGCTGCGCCCCGCCGGACACGGAGGACGGCCGCGGGTCGTCCTTGAACGTGAACCCGCCGGGCGTCTCCAGCTCCGCCGTCCTCAGCTCCAGGGGCTCGCGATGGCTCGTCGCCCTGGCCCGGACGACGAGGTAGATCCCGTCCGTGCCGACCGGGGGCGGGTTCCCGAGGCTGAGGCCGGGCGCCAGCGACTTCGCCGCCTCCACCTTCTCCACCCGCACGCTGAAGTCGCGGTTGCGGACCTCCTCGCCGACCGCGCCGCCGCCCCGGATCGGATCCAGCTCCGCAGCCCGGACGTGGGGCTTCAGCGAATGCATCCACATCGCGCCGGCGAGCAAGACCGTCCCGCCGATCCCCGCGCCGCCCTTCAAGAGCACTTTCTGGACGTTCATCGGGGGCTCACGGTGGGCCTCGGCGAGCTCCGCGGCGCCGGACGCCCGGCCGGCGTCCGCGATGCCCGCGGCTTGGCTCCGAGCGTCGGCCGCAGGCCGTTGCCGAAGGACGGCTGCGGCTCCGGGGCCACGCTCGGCTCCGCGACGGGGAGGGTGAGGCGGCCGACGAGCGTCTCGTCCTCACGGTCGACCGTCCAGTTGAAGGCGCTGTCGGTGAACCCGTGGTCGTACGTCCATTTGCGCAGCCCGACGGTCAGCTTCCGCGGCGCGTCCACCGGGCCCAGCTTCCACATCACGGACGCCTCCACCGGCAGCTCGGGCTGCGCCACACCGGTCTTCGCGCCGGCGGCGACGCCCTCGACCTGCTCGGGCCTCACCCATTTCCCGTCCTTCGTCAGCGCGGCGACGCCGTCCGCAAGCCCGCCCGTGTCGAGCGACTCGGTCTCCTTGCCCTTGTTGACGACCCTCATCCGCACGATGAGGAAGCGCTCCTTCTTGTCGCCGAAGCCGGCGTCCACCAGCCCGACCCGCGCGTCCCGGACGGTGACGCTGAACAGCCCGAGGTCGAGCGCCTTGCCCGCCGGCTCGGCCGGCTGCTTCGGCGTCTCCTCGAAACCGCCCGTCACCCACAGCACCGGGACGAGGACGGCCACCACGCCCAGCACGCACAAGGGCACCACCCAGCGGCGCTGCCGCCGCTCCTCAGCGGGCTCCGCGGGAGGCGGAGGAACCGGTGCGTACGAGTGCATCCGCCCGATGGTAATACCCCGCCACGTTTCGGGGGTGACGGAAGGGTCCGGTCATGTCGGACGAGATCCGGTTTTGTCGGGCTACGCCTCGGACGGCTCGTCCGTGCCGCGGTTCGACGACTGGACGTAACCTGGCCGCCACCCGCGCTTCCGGCCGCGCGGGATCAGCATCCCCCCGGCCACGACCAGCACGGCGGCGCCCAGGGCCCCGCCCGCGATCCCGAGGGCCACCTTCTGGGTGGTGGGGTCCGGCCGGTCGGCCATCGCGATCCGCACCGGCGGCCCGGCCGCGTCCTGCCCCCCTGGCCTCTGGACGTTCACCGCGGTGATGGCCTCGACCGGGTTGATCATGCCGTACCCGCTGCCGGCGCCCTTGTTGCCCTCGGCCGTCCCCTCGATCCGCTCCCTGACCTGGGCGGCGGTGAGATTCGGGTGGGCCTCCAAGATCAGCGCGGCGAGGCCGGAGACGAACGGGGTGGCGAAGCTCGTGCCCTGCTCCGCGACGGCGTAGTTGCCGTCCGGCGACGTGGTCAGGATGTCCTTGCCGGGCGCGATGACGGAGACGGGCGTCTGCTGGTTGGAGAACGTGCTGACCTGACCGTCCTGGCCGACGGCGCCCACCGAGATCACTCCCTTGTAGGCGCTCGGATACATCAGGCCCGCGGGCTTGCCGTTCTTCGGGTCGATGTTCCCGGCCGCCGCCACGACGACGATGCCCTTCGCGAGCGCGTTCTCGACGGACTTCCGCAGCCGCGGGTCGTCGCCCAGCGACTGGGTCGACACGTTGATGATGTCGGCGTTGAGGCGCACGGCGGCGTCGATGCCCTTGGCCGCGAGACCGCTGTCGACGTTCTGCGCCTGGCCGGCGAACTTGATCGGGATGATCTTCGCGTCCGGGGCGACGCCGGTGAACGGGGTGACGCCCCGCTTGGCGGCGATGATCCCGGCCACCCAGGTGCCGTGCCCGAGGCAGTCCGCGGCGCCGGTCTTCGTCACGTCCTCGCCCTTGAGGACCTGCCCGGCGAGCTGCGGGTTCGCCGGGGTCACGCCGCTGTCGACCACCGCGACCTTGACGCCGCGTCCGGTGGCCCGCTCGTGCGCCGCGCCGAAGTTGAGGATCTGCTGCGCCCACGGCTGCCCGTTCTGGACGATCTGCTGCGCGGTCATGTTCCCCGCGGGCGGCTGGCAGTTCTGCGGCGCGGCGCGGGCGACCGGCGCGCGCGGGGCCAGCGGTGCGCGAGGCGCCTGCGGCGCGGCGTGCGCGACCGGCGCGGCGTACAGGGGTGCCAGACATCCGGCCACCACGGCGACCGCCGTCCATCTCATCCCGGAACTCCTTTCGCTATTCACGACTGTAGAGGACGGAAGGAGCGGTATGCCGCGTTCGGCGGCGGTATACCGCGTTCCCTCGGCGGACGGATTCGGCCGCCATCGGTAGACGGGATACGGTCGCGCATGATGTCCTATCACGCGGTATCAATGGCGATACGCTCTGCTGTGGCCGGACGGTCCACAGGCGAAGATCCGCGTGGCGGAACGAGGAAGGGCGACGGGCGTGGGGGAAGTCTCGATCAATCCGGCGCGGATCGATCAGCACGGCAAGGAGATCAAGAGCGCGGTCCGTCCCGCCCTTGACAAGGCGCGCAGCACCCTCAACGACAAGGGCACGATCGAGGGCGGCGACTTCAGCATCACCGGGACCATGGCTTCCATGGCCTATCCGATGGGCCTGCAGTTCGTCTACGAGGACCTGAACACCCACCTCGAGATGCTCGACGGGTTCGCGACGAACCTGGCCACCACGGCGAAGAACTACGGCGGCGCCGAGACGGCCAGCAAGATCAAGCAGGTCTGAGGCTAAGGGGGCCCCGCCGCAATGACCGCGTTCAATTCCTATGACGCCCTAATGGGCACGGCCGACGTCGAGGTCGGCATCGCGCAGTTCATCCTGCCCCCGGCCTTCATGATCGGGTTCCAGTTCAAGCTGAGCAAGGGCAACCCGGCCAACCTGGAGAAGGCGAGCCAGGCCTGGGACGAGGCCGCGCAGGCCATCGAGGAGACCAAGACGGTCCTCCAGCAGCGCGTGTCCGCCATCTCGGCCGCGGACTGGACGGCCAAGGACCGTCCGGCCTACGAGCAGAAGGTGCAGGAGTTCGTCGCCCAGCTCGACATCCTGCAGACCTACTGCCAGGCCGTCAGCATCGCGCTGATCTCGTTCGCGTGGGCGCTGATGGTCTACGCGATCTTCGCGGTCGCGATGGGGACGTTCCTCGCCGCGCTCGCCGCCGTCGCCGCCGCCGCCCTGGCCGGGATCATCACCGCCGGGATCACCGCGACCTGCCAGGCCATCGCCGCGACCTGCCTGACGGTCACGCTCGTCGCCACCGGCGTCCTCGCGGCGGCCGCGCAGATCGCCGCGATGGTGTTCCAGGGCGGCGCGATGCTCGCCGCGGTCGCCGAGGCGTTCAACGGCAACGACCAGGCCCTCTCCGACTTCATGACCGCGCAGGCCACCGGCTCGGCCACCGCCCTCGCCAACCTCGGCCAGAACGCGATCAACGGCGGCCTCGCCTTCGCCGGCTCGCGGCCGGGCGGCAAGGGCCTGCCGGTCTCCAACGTCGACCTGGACGCCGACCGCAACGCCAACCACACGTGGAACGTCGGCGGCGGCGCGACCGTCAAGACCCCGGGCGGGACGGAGATCACCGGCGGCGGCCACGTCAAGTACGGCGACCACGGCTTCGCCGGCGGCGACCTGTCCGGCGGTGTCAAGACCCCGGTCGGAGTCGGCGCCGACGGCAGCGTCGAGTACACCGACGAGGACGGCATCGGGCAGGGCAACGACGGCAGCATCAAGTACGGCGGCAACGTCAGCTACACCACCCCCGGCGGCGTGCCCTCGGGGGGCCAGGGCAGCCCGGAGATCCCGCTCCCGACCGTCGGCGGCAAGGTGGGCATCGAGGGCGAGCACGACTTCCAGACCGGCGAGGGCAAGGTCACCGGCACCGGCAGCGGCCAGTACAACGGCGGCGACGTCGTCAAGGGCTCCGGGACGGTCAACTACGACGGCAAGGGCGGCACCCACACGTCCGGCACGGTGGACACGCCAGGGGGCACCACCAAGTACGGCGACGAGACCCCGCCGTGGGACAAGTAAACCGTTCCACCGAGCCCCTCCGAACCGCTGACCGATGGCGGCATAGCGGTAAGGCGAGCCCACTGTGCCCTGTTCACCGGAGAGACACTACGGCCTGACCCGTGTGCCCTAGTATGTCCCGAAGCCTGATCAGACGACCCGCGACGCAGCCCGATTGGAGAGGCAGAGTTGGCTCCCAATAAGTCCGCCGACCCCCAACGGATCGCCCTGCACGGCAAGGACATCACCGACCGTGTCGTCCCGCGGCTCACGAACGCCGGAAACGCGCTCAACAGCGACGGCACGTTCAACCTCGAAGGCGGCGATTTCAGCATCACCTGCACGGCGGCGTCCACTGCCTATCCGATCGCGGTGCAGTTCGGCTTCGAGGACATCAAATTGCTGATCGACACCGCCCAGGGCTTCGCGAAGAAGATCGACGCGTCGGCGAAGAATTACGCCAAGGCCGAGGAATCCAACACGTTGGCCTGAACCTCTCCGTAACCCCCTAGCAGAGCGACGCAACGAGGAGCAGGCAGCATGGCACCACAGAACGGCGGCGGCCCAGGCAACGGCGGCGGTGGCGGTGGCAACGGCGGTGGCGGCAACGGTGGCGGTGGCGGCGGTACGGGCAATGGTGGCGGGAACTCGTCAACCGTCGGAACTCAAGGACGCGGCAAGGCCGCCACTGCAGGCGGCGCCGCGGCGGGCGGTGCGGCGGTAGCCGCACTGACGGGCGGTTCGGCCACCGCTGTCGCCGAAACGCTGATGGACATCGCGATTCCCATGGTCAGCGCCGCGGTCATCCTGCCGCCCGCGCTCATGATCTCGTTCGAGTTCCGGCTGTCCAAGGGCAAGCCGCAGAACCTCGAAAAGGCGGCGGCCCAATGGGGCAAGGCCGCCCAGGAACTGGAGCAGTCGGCGAACGACCTGCGGAGCCTGGTGCAGGGCATTCCCGACCAGGCCTGGAACATGGACGACCGCAAGGGCTACGAGAGCAAGGTCGAGGAGTTCTGCCTCCAGGTCGACGCCCTGCACAACTACTGCATGGCCGTCTCGATCGCCCTCACCGTCCTGGCGTACGCGCTCCTCGCCTACGCGATCTTCGCCATCGGGATGGCCGTCTACATCGACGTCCTCCTCGTCCTGGCGGTGGCCGCGCTGGCGAGCATCGTCGGCGCCCCCTCGTACGGCGCCATCGTCGCCGCGGCTGGCACGGGCCTGACCATCACCCACGTCGCCACCGGGATCCTCGCCACCGCCGGCTCGATGGCCGGCATGGCGATGTTCGGCGGCGCCGGGCTCACCAGCGCCTACCAGGCGGGCCACGGCAACGAGGGCGCCGGAGGCGCGTTCAAGGAGGCCCTGGTGAACGGGTCCGCCGGCGCCGCGGCCAACCTGCTGCAGAACGCCGCCAACGCCGGCCTCTCCTGGGTCAACCGGTCCGACGGCAGCACGATCAACGGCGGCCTGCCGGGCGGCAAGTCCGCGGGCAGCAAGGGCTTCCCGATCAGCGAGGTCGACCTGGACGCCGACCGCGACATCAACGAGACCTGGACCTACGGCGGCGGCGTCAAGGTCAACACCCCCGCGGGTGAGACCGAGCTCGCCGGCAACATCAAGAAGAACGAACAGGGCTGGGCCGGCGGCGAGGTCGGCGTCAACCACAAGTACACAGACCCCAGCGGCACCGTCAACGGCACCGCGGGCGGCAAGGTCACCTGGGACGAGAACGAGAACGTCGGCGGCGGTTTCAAGGCCGGCGGCGGCCACACCCCTTCGGGCAGCAAGGCCGAATACGAGGGCAACTGGGACGGCAAGGGCGACTACTCCGACAAGTACAACGTGAACACCCCCGCCTTCAACCGTGAGGGGTCCTTTGCTGAAAAGCCAAAGGACGAGACGCCTCCCTGGGACAAGTGATGTCCGCCGGACTGTTCACCGCCGCCTCATTACGCCTGAACCCATCGAACCTGTACGAGATCCAGGACGCCGCCTCCGGAATCGTCCAGGCCAATCTCGTCGAGGTGGCACGAGTCCGCGCACCGAGAGGCAATTTCCTCAGCGCCGACCGAGTCCAGACACCCCGCCTCACACTGGCCGTCAACGCCCCCGACGGCACGACCCTCCTGTACTTCGACCGCGCCGAGCACCTCAAGCTCAGCCCCGTCGCACCGCAGACGGCGTTCGTAGCCACGGACGGCAGGATTCTGGCCAGGGTGGAATTCGACAGCCACTCGGCATTCCACGGCGGCGGACGCACCCTGGGAAGCACCGAGCAAGGCCACACCCTCACACCCGCCGCCCGCCTGCTCGACGCGAACAACCAGCCTCTAGGCGACCTGGTCTACGAACAGCCCCCCGACCTGAGCCGCCCGACATTGCCCGACGGCTTCGACGCCAGAGCCATTCGCTGGATCGCCCCTGACGGCACCGTCCTCGCCCAACGCCGCGACGCGGTCCTCTATCTCGACAACCGCGTCACCGGAGTCTGGCGCCCCATAATCATCTGCTCCTACCTAGCGGTCGCCTTCGAGTTCCACCTCCCGTTCGCGGACCGCCAAGCCTCCGAAACAACACCGGAGCTCTACCCCGGCTACGCAGGCCTCCACTCCGCCTACGACGAGTTCCAGCGCAACTTCATGGACCAGTACAGACCTCCGGTCCGCACACCGCTGGGCAGAGGCATCCAACGAGACCAGCTCGAACACCTCATCAAGATCTTCGGCCCAATCGCCGGCGTAATCATCATCATCGCCCTGATCTTCAAATACATAGTCTGACCTCTAACCGCCCGCGCCAGACGAGCCACCTTGCTCAGGCGGCCTTTGTCCGCATCCCTGGCCCCGCGCGTCCTCTTCCTCCCGATGCCCACCAGGAAACGAACCCGCTGAGCAGCCACCGCACCGACAAGCGATACAAACGCAGCGAACCGGCCTCTCACCTCCAGACCAGCACAAAGTCCGACCAGTCAGTCGACAGCTTGCGGTGATTGGGTCGATCCGTTACTGCAAGTCTGGTGACTCAATTAGGACTGTCGTGACCTACACGTAAGTCGCCCACCGAACAATGGCAACGATGTCCAGCGCGTCCCCCGCCAGTCGGTGTCACTGGGCGAATTGTCGACCTTGGCCGTAAGGTGCGAACCGCATCCACATTCATTACTGCCACTGGCCTGAAACTCGAGCCGTGCCCTATCATCCATGACTGGTCAACCCCGCATCAGTTGCTTTCACCTTGACCAGGAGGGTGGATGGGCAAGAAGGACGCCGACCCATGGCGCATCCATAAGCACGGGGAAGACATAGCCAATATCGTGGTCCCATTGATAGACCGGGCTGGCCAAACCCTCTCGCAGGATGGTGCTTACAACCTCGAAGGAGGCGATTTCAGCATCGTCTGCTTCACGGCCTCTGCCGCCTACCCCATGGCCGTCCAGTTCGCGTTCGAGGACCTGAAGGCGCAGAAGCGCGTCGCCGAATCCTACGTTGAGCGTATCGGGAAGTCGGCAGATAACTACGCCAAAGCCGATCAGCAGAGCAACATCGGTCACTGACAACAGGCCACGAACGGATCGGAGAGCGTAATAATGACGACCCCCGGTACCGGAGGGACGGCCAGCGCGCCGCGGGGCAAAGCCCTGGCGGGCGGTGGCGCGGCAGCGGGCGGCGCGGGCGCGGCAGCGGCCGCCGGCGCATTCATCCCCGGCAACTCCGTGACAGGGGCGGCTGAGGGCCTGATGAACGGCGCGTTCACCATGGCCGCGTCAGCCGGCATCCTGCCACCCGCCCTTATGATCGCCTTCCAGTTCAAGTTGGCGACCGCAAAACCACAGAACCTGGAAAAGGCAGCAGGGTACTGGGAGAGTGCCGCAAAGGACCTTGAAAACGGGTCGCGGCAACTGAAGGAAATGGTCGACGGCATCCCGCAGACCGCCTGGAACATGGACGACCGGGCTGAATACGAGCGGACAGTCGACGAGTACTGCCTCCAACTCGACTACCTGCACAACTACTGCATGGCCGTCCACTACGCGCTCATCGCCCTCGCTTGGGCGCTTTTCGCCTACGCGATATTCGCGATCGGGGTGGCGGCCTTCCTCGTGTCCCTGGTCGTGGCGGCGGGAGCCAGCCTCGGGACGATGTACGGCGCCTGCGTCTCCCTGGCCCAGACAGCGCTCAGCATCACGTATGTGGTAACCGGCATGCTCGGCATGGCTGGGCACGTCTGCGCTGCCGTACTCGCCGGCGGCACCGTGGTGACCGCGAAGTACCAGGCGGACCACGGCAACGGCGAGGCCTGGAACGCGCTCAAGAAGGCCGCCGTCACCGGCTCGGCAGGAGCCGCGGCGAACCTCCTGCAAAGCGCCGCCAACACCGGCCTCGCATTCCTGAATCGCTCAAACGGTGAAAGGCACCCTATCCCTGGAACGAATGACGTTTCAGGATCTCGTGGCTTCCCGCTCCAGGAAATCGACCTCGATGCTGATCGCAAATACGACACGACCTGGAATGTCGGGGGCGGCGCCAAAGTGAAGATGCCTGGCCCGTATGGCCCGGAGGTGGAAGTGTCCGGCCACCGTCAGTATGGTCCAGAAGGTTACGCGGGCAGCGATTTCGAACTCAAGGGAAAGCAGCCGGGGCCCGGCATCGACCTCACGGGCGGCGTCAAGAAGGAATGGGACGAGAACGGCGACGCGAAGACGACGTACGGCGTCGGCGCTGAGCAGCCGCACAGCGGAGTCAAGGCTGGTTACGAAAAGGCCGTCGAGCCTGACGGGAAGGCGGAGGACAAGGCTTCATGGGTCACACCCTGGGGAAGCCAGCACAAGAATTTCGATCCGCCCTGGAAGTGACCCCGTAAAGTGATCGGGAGTGGCGATGCATAAATTGCTCAGTGCAGCGAGCATAAGGTTCACTAGCTTGGGGCGTCGACAGTACCAGTACCTCGATGCCGACGGGGAACTGCTGGCTTCCGTAAAGCAGATCGAAGGCGGGCGGCCACCCGGAAAATTGGGACGCATGTTCGCCGTGGAGCGTGACCGCACGCGCACGGTTCTTGAGGCGGTTTCGCCCGATGGCACGCCGATCTTCGCCATCGAAAGGCCGGGCAAGGAGCTCGACAATCTGTCGGCGCCGATTGTTTATTTTCCTGACGGATCCCGGGCCGGACGCATTCACAGTGATCCACTCGTTGATGGGCGAGGGCACGACAGGTGGCGGATCATGCAGGACAGGTGGCAGTTGCGTGACGCGAACGATGCCGTCCAAGGCGTCGCGGAACAGCGGATCTTCAAGAAGACCGGGTTGTTCAGGGCGCCGTCGCACAGCGACAAAGTCGACTACAGTGACCCATCCGGCACGCGGATCGCTCACTTCGACGGAAAGCGACTGGATATCAATTTCCCGCTTCCGGATGTCCTCCAGTTGCTCGTCGTCGCAACCCCTATCGCCTTCGACCTACTCGACGGCGCCTGACATCAAAGCGAAAGGGTGTTGATGCATCGGCTCCTCAGCGCGCCGCGGTTGAAGTTCAAGGGGCTGGGACGTCGTCAGTACCAGTACCTCGATGCCGATGACAACGTCCTGGCGTCTGTGAGGCAGATCGAAGGGGGGCAGCCTCGCGGGAAGCTTGGGCGGCTGCTCGCCAACGAACGTGACTACTCCCGGACGGTGCGTTGAATAAGAAGGTCGACTACATGGATGCGAGCGGAAGTCGGATCGCCCTTTTCGACGGGAAGTGGCTGGACGTGAGCCATCAGCTCCCGGACGTCCTTCAGTTGCTCGTCGTCGCGTCCCCTATCGCGTTTGACCTGCTGGACGGCGCCTGATGTCGGCGGTGCCCATAAGTGGCGGCAATGTGACGTGGGTGCTGCCAGCGGGGCAAGTCGGTGACGTTGTAGTGGCGCAGGAGTTGATGCCTGTGGGCCCGGCCGAAAGG
>NZ_SMKT01000090.1 GCF_004348735.1 Actinomadura sp. KC06 | reverse complement strand
CCCCCGGCCCGCCCTGTTCCCGCTGCGGCAGGCTCGTCCCGCCCGGCTCTGATCCGACCTCTCAGCGGGCCAGGCGGATCAGGATGCGGCAGACCTCTTCGATGATCTCCGCTGCCTCGGTCTCGCTCTCGGCCGTGGCGATCTCGCGTCCGGTCTCGCCGATCACCGTGGTGAGGACGAGGCTCAGCACCTGCTCGGGACGTCCGGCCGGCTCGCCGGGGCACGGCCCGCGCAGCAGCTTGGTGTTCTGCGCGATCCAGTGCTGGGCGCGGCTGCGGCGCATCAGCGACGACCCGGACGGCCCCTCGCCGCCGAGGAACAGCCGGGCCGCGTCCCGGCGCTCCCAGCACACCCGCAGGTAGGCGCGGGCGCCCGCGATGAACAGCGCGATCGGGTCGGACTCGCCGTCCTTGCGCGCGGCGGACACGGCCTGCGCGGCGCTCGCCTCCTGCTCGGCGCTGAGGTCCTCCCACAGCGCGACGTACAGCCCGGCCTTGCCGCCGTAGTGGTGGTAGAGGCTGCCGACGCTGATCCCGGACCGCTCGACGATCTCGGCGATGCCCGCGTCGGCGTAGCCGCGGTCGGCGAACACGTGCAGCGCGGCGGTCAGCAGCGCCTGCCGCGTGGCGTCGGCCCGCGCCCACTGGCGCCCGCCGCCTGCGCTCCCGGCGCTCTCGCCGCCGCCGTTCCCGTCACCGGTGCCGCCGGTCGCCTCGCCGCCCTCGTGGGCCCCGCTCGTCCGCATCCCACCATGGTGCCAGGCGGCCCCTGGCCCGCACCCGGCTCTCCGCGAGGCCCAACCAGCTCAGTACCAGTTGTTGTTCTGCCAGAACGACCACGCGCCGCACGGGTCCTTGTAGCGGGCCTTGATGTAGCCGAGCCCCCATGCGATCTGCGTCGGCGTACTGGTACGCCAGTCGTTCCCGGCGCTGGCCATCTTCGAGCCCGGAAGCGCCTGCGGGATGCCGTAGGCGCCGCTGGACGGGTTCTCGGCCCGCTCGTTCCAGCCGCTCTCGTGGTTCCACAGCGTCAGCAGGGACGGCCAGCAGCGGTCCCACCCCTTGAGGGCGTTCATCTTCTTGCCGTACGCCTTGTTCTGCTTGGCGCTCGGGTTCAGCTTGGCGAGCCGCTCCTTCTCCTGCTGCGCCTTCAGCTTCGCCCGCGCCGCCGCCTCCTTCTCGGCCTTCTTCTTCAGCGCCGCCAGTTCGCGCTTGTGCTTCTCGTAGGCGCGCTTCTTGGCGGCGGCGACCGCGTCCGCGACGACCGGGTCCATGTCGGACGCGGCCGTCAGCCGGGTGAGCATGTCGTTGGTCGACAGGTCGCCCGCCGCCATCTTCGGCGGCTTGGTGTCGTCGCCGCCGACGAAGCGTCCGATGTCGACGAGCGCGACCGCCGCGACGATCGCGCAGATCGCCACGACCGTGATCGTGACGTTGCTGGTCAGCAGCCGCCGGATCCGCCGTTTCCCGGGCGGGCGGGCGCCGTCCGGCGGCGTCCCGGTCCCGTTCGGGTCGTACGGATCGTAGGGAGGGTACGGCCCGGGCCCGCGCCGGCCGCGCGCGCCGGGCGCCTCGCGGGGCGGGGGTACCTGCACGGCGTCGCGGACGCGCCCCTCCGATCGCTTCGGCCCGGAACGGGCGCGTCGGGAGGAGGCGGAGGGACGTCTGCGTGTGCCGTGACTCTGTGGCATGAGAGAAGACTGCCTTATCGCCCGGGGTCCTGTCGTCCATGTGATCGTCCATGAACGAGGCTCAGCCGTCC
The DNA here is from genome assembly GCF_004348735.1 of Actinomadura sp. KC06. Lineage (GTDB taxonomy): Bacteria > Actinomycetota > Actinomycetes > Streptosporangiales > Streptosporangiaceae > Spirillospora. The sequence continues at coordinate 35,792 of NZ_SMKT01000090.1, read as the reverse complement.
ACGGACGAGGTCCATGTGCCTGTACGGGGACCGGGTGACCCGCGGTTCACCCGTCGCGGTGCCCCCGATCCCGCCCCGCGCCAGGATTCAAGAGTTCCACATCTCCGGCCGCGAGTCGCGCCGGTTGCAGCGCTTCGAAGATCTCGCGGTGCCGCCCGTCGAACGCCGCCAGCTCGCCGCCGGGCGACTCCAGCGCCAGGCTGACCTCGTTGGCGCGGTCCCGTCCGGCGGCGGTGATCTCCACGAGGGTCGCGCGCCGGTCGTTCGGATGCGGGCTGCGGGCGACGAGGCCCACCGCCTCGAGCTGGTCGACGGTGAGCTTCACCGTCGTCGGATGCATCATCAGGATCCGGCCGAGCGTGCTCAGCCGCGCCCGCCCGTGGACGGTGAGGGCCAGCGTGGTCAGCAGGAAGTAGCCGGTCCGGGTGAGGTCAAGCCGTTTCAGCTCGGTGTCCAGGGCCTTCTTCAGCAGCTGGTTGAGCCGCCCCACCGCGCAGATCGCCATGAACGGCCAGGGCCCGCCGAGCAGCCCCTGCTCCTCCCAGCGGTCGCGGACGCCCATGACCAGCGGGTCGACCCCGTCCATGACCCGCGGGTCGGTGCCGTCCATGACCAGCGGATCGGCGCCGTCCGCGCCGTCCGCCGCCAAGCCCCAGGTGTCCGCCGTGTCGGCCGCCATGCCCGCCGTTCCGTCCCGTCCGGTGTCGTGTCGCGCCTCGGTTCGCACCGGATGATCTTAGCCGCGGAAGAATCGACATGTAAGTACTCGCTTCTTAGACCTTCTTCCAATAGAGTGCCTCAGATCACATGCGGGGTTGCCCGAGTGCTTGCTTGGGTGCGGCCTCCGCGTGTGGTCCCGGTCTCCGCCGAGACCGCGGTGGCGCGCGAACGAGCGGAACAGTGCGCCCCCGTGGCGCGGCGGGGCGGCGGAGTATCGGATGAGCGCCGACGTCCGAGAAGCGAAGGAGGCTGGGTTGTACCTTCACCAAACCCCCTTGGGGGAGGGCACCGGCTGATGGCCCTGAGCCTGACGAAGGCCCCGGACCTTGCGCGCAGGCGCGTCGGGCGGACGCTCGACGAGACCGGACTGCTGTGCGTGACCCTCCTGGAGGGTCTGCGCCGCACCTGGGACGTGCGCCAGTGGTGGGGCGAGTTCATCGAGCAGTGCTGGTTCCTGGCGCGCGTCACCAGCGTCCCGGTGATGCTGATCGCGGTGCCGCTCGGCGCGACCATCTCGCTGCAGGTCGGCGACATCGCCCGGCAGCTCGGCGCGCAGTCGGGCACGGGCGCGCTGCTGACCGCCGCGATGATCCAGCAGGTGGCGCCGCTGGCCGCGGCGCTGCTGGTCTCCGGGGTCGGCGGGTCGGCCATCACCTCCGACATGGGGGCCCGCAACATCCGCGACGAACTCGCGGCCATGGAGGTCATGGGCATCAACCCGGTCCACCGCCTGGTCACCCCCAGGCTGTGGGCGGCGAGCACGGTGTCCCTACTGCTCTGCTCGGTGGTGATCCTGGCGGGCGTCCTAGGCGGCTACTACTTCAACGTCATCCAGCAGGGCGTCAGCCCCGGCGCGTTCTTCGACGGCGCCACGACCCTGCTGCAGTTCCCGGACCTGGTGATCACCCTGTTCAAGGCGTGGGTGTTCGGCTTCATCGCCGCCGCCGTCGCCTGCTACATGGGCATGAACTGCGACTACGGGCCGGTCGGCGTCGGCCGCGCGGTCAACAGGGCGGTGGTGGTCACCTCGATCGTGGTGTTCGCGACGAACTACATCCTCACCATGATCTACCAGGTCCTCTTCCCCCCGAGGTTCTGATGGTCGCCATTTCCCCCGTACGCAAGCTGGGCCGGGCCGTCCGGGGCCGGGCCGCCGGGCTCGCCGGCTCGGCCGACCTGCCGGTCTTCCTCGGCCGCGTCCTGTACCACCTGGTCGTCGACATCATCATCCGGCGCAAGTACGGCAGGACGCTCGCCAAGCAGGTCAGCGACATCACCGTCGGCGTCGGCGCGCTCGTCATCGGCGGCGGCATGATCTTCGTGATCGCGACGATGTCGCTCGCCACCGGCGCGATGGTCGGGCTGCAGGGCTACCCGGGCCTGGAGCGGATCGGCGCGGAGGCGTTCACCGGGCTGGTGGCGAGCTACTCCAACGTCCGCGAGGTGACCCCGATCATCGCGGGCGTCGCGCTGGTCGCGCAGGTCGGCACCGGCTTCACCGCCGAGATCGGCGCGATGCGGATCTCCGAGGAGATCGACGCGCTGGAGGTCATGGGCATCAACTCGCTGGCCTACCTGGTGTGCACGCGGGTCGCCGCGGGCGTCATCGCGCTGGTGCCGCTGTACCTGGTGTCGCTGTTCATGGCGTTCTTCGCGACCAGGTTCATCACGATCCAGTACTTCGGGCTCTCACCCGGCATCTACGACTACTACTTCCACCTCTACCTGCCGCCGATCGACGTGTTCTACAGCGTCATCAAGGTCGCGGTGTTCGCGTTCATCATCATGTTCGTCCACTGCTACCGCGGCTACTACGCGGCGGGCGGCCCGGTCGGCGTCGGCGTCGCCGCGGGCCGCGCGATCCGGGAGTCCACCATCCTGATGATCCTGATGAACCTGGTCCTGTCGTACATCTTCTGGGGCCACGGCAGCACGGTGAGGCTGACCGGATGAGCGAGGAGACGCTGTCGAGCCGCTCCCGGACGGTCTTCGGGCTGGTCGGCGCGGGCGTGATCGCGGCCGCCGCGGTGTTCGTCGCGGTCGGCACGACGCCGTCGCACGAGGGCTCCACCTACTACAACGCGACGTTCGGACGCGCCGGGCAGGGCCTGGACCCGGGCAAGTCGGACGTCAAGATCCGCGGCATCGCGGTCGGCGCCGTCGACAAGATCACCCTGGTGGACAGCGGCCGGGTCAACGTCCGGTTCCGCGTCGACAAGGGGATCAAGGTCGCCGACACGACGGTCGCGGCGGTCGAGCCCGTCTCGGTGTTCGGGCCGAAGGACCTCGCGCTGGAACTCGGCGCGCACGAGCTGACCGGCCCGTACCTGGAGGACGGCGGGAAGATCGCCAAGACCCGCGACCCCGAGGAGCTGTCCGACACCGCCTGGCCCACCTACAAGCTCACCAAGGCCATCGACCCGGACGAGCTCGCCACGATCCTGCACACGTTCGGCAGCGGGCTCTCCGGCCAGGGGCCCGCGCTGCGCCGGACGATCGAGAACGGCGCCATCGTCGTCGACGCGACGTACGAGAGCCGCGCGGCGATCAACGCGCTGTTGGCCGACCTCAACGGCCTGTCCGGGACGTTCGCGTCCCGCGGCGACACCATCGCCGGTTTCGCGGGCGACTTCAACCGGCTCGCGCGGACGATCAACGAACGTCCCGACAAGGTCTCGCAGCTGCTGGACCAGTCCGGCCGACTGGGCGACACGCTCGGCAACAACCTGCAGCGGCACGGCGACAACCTCGGCAACATCATCGACTCGGGCGGCCAGGTCGTCGCGGTGTTCAACGGCCAGCGCCGGAACATCCCCGTGCTGCTGGACAGCCTGAACGGGTTCTTCAACCTGCTGGCGCAGATCATCCGCGTCCCCGGCCCGGAGGGCACGCTGATCGCGCAGGCGCGCGACGACCTCCCGCTGGACATCTGCCAGATCTTCATCGACATCTGCCCGGTCAACCCGGCCACGACGGCGTTCACCGCGTCGCCGACCCGCAAGTCCAATGGGGGACGGCCGTGAGCCCGCGCAGGCGCGCCAGGTCCGCGCGCGGCCCCAGCGGCGCCACGACGCTGAAGTTCCTGGTGTTCGTGGCGGTCACCGGGCTGCTCACGTTCTTCATCGGCGGGCAGATCCTCGGCACGAGCTTCGCGTCCCGCTACCGGCTGACGGCGACGTTCGACGACGTCACCGGGCTGCTGGAGGGCGACGACGTGAAGGTCGCCGGCACGCCCGTCGGGCAGGTGAAGGGCATCAGGGTCGAACGCGGCAAGGCCGTGGTCGACATGGCCGTGGACGACGACGTCCGGATCCCGTCCGACTCCACCGCATCGATCCGCTGGCGCAACGTGATGGGCCAGCGGGTCGTCTACCTGGAGCCGGGGAAGAAGCCCGAGATGCTGGACGACGGCGACCGCGTCCCGCACACCAGGTCGGTCGTGGACCTCGGCGCCATCGTCAACGACCTCGGCCCGCTCACCCGCAGCCTGGACCCGAACCAGCTCAACAAGATCCTGTTCTCGTTCACCCAGGCCCTGGAGGGCAACGAGCAGAACATCACCCTGCTGACCAACAACCTGGACGTGCTGCTCCAGACGTTCGCCGCCCGCCGGAAGACGATCCAGAAGATGATCGACGACTACGAGACGGTGAGCGCCGCGGTCGCCACCCGCGACAAGCAGATCGCGGCCAGCGTCGACAACCTGGAGTCGCTCACCAGGGTCTTCGCGAACAACCGCAGGCTGCTGGAGAACGCCGTCGTGGAGGTGTCCGGCGTCACCACCAACCTCAACCAGGTGCTCGGCGGCAACGACGCGCAACTCGGCCGCATCATCGACAACCTCGGAAAGTTCAGCGAGACGTTCCGGCTCAACGTCGACCAGCTGGAGAAGATGGTGCGGCAGCTCCCGCTCACGCTTCGGCAGCTGTTCGCGTCCGCCAACGGCGGCCACTACCTGCGGACGAACGCGCTCTGCCTGAACATCATGCAGGGCCCGTGCCCGTTCCCGATGACGTTGCCGAGGTCGCCGGGCGCGGGAGCGCCGTCCAAGGACGACCTCACCAAGCTGCGGAAGATGCTGCTGGGGGTGGGCGGCTGATGGCGCTGAAGTCGCTGCGGGACGTCGACCAGAAGCTGGTCGCGATCGTCACCCTGGCCGCGCTCGCCGCCGGGTGCGTGTTCGCGTTCGCCGTCGGCCAGCTCCACCTGCTCGACCGCGGCTACACGATGACCGGCGAGTTCAGCGACGCCGCCGGGCTCAAGAAGGGCCAGGACGTCCGGGTCGCGGGCGTGAAGTCGGGCCGCATCACATCCGTCGAGCCGGACTTCCAGCGCGGCAAGATCATCGTCACGTGGCATGTCGACGCCGGGATCGACCTCGGGCCGAAGACCCGGGCCGAGATCCAGACGACGACGCTGCTCGGCGGCCGGTACCTGCGGCTGTCCGGCCCGGTCGCCAAGCCGTACATGGCGGACGTGCCGGAGTCGCGGCGCCGGATCCCGCTGTCGCGCACCAGCGTCCCGTTCACCGTCCCGGACGCGTTGGAGGGCGCGCAGAACATCGTCGGCAAGCTCGACCAGAAGAGCATCGACCGGCTGCTCACCCAGGTCAACAAGATCGAGTCGCCGGGCGCGGTGAAGCTGAACCGCGTCCTGGTCAACATCCAGGACATGTCCCGGATGCTCAACGACTCCTATCCGGAGATCCAGAAGCTGATCGACAACAGCAAGACGATCACCGGCACGCTGGCCGCCAAGGACGAGCAGCTCCGCGAGATCATCAACGCCAGCCAGGTGCTGCTGCAGACGCTGGTGCGCCGCCGCGACGAGCTGGCCGCGACGATCGGGCAGGGCAGCCGCACCGTCCGGACGCTGTCCAACGTGATCTCCGACAACCAGAAGGAGCTCAACACGCTCCTGGACAACCTGCACCTGCTGACCACCAGGCTCGCCCCCAACATGGACGCGCTGAACACCGACTTCTCGCTCCTCGGGCCGACGTTCCAGCAGCTCGCCGTCCTCAAGGGCAACGGGCCGTGGGTGGAGGGCGTGCTCACCGGCCTCGGCCCGCTCCAGCCGCCGGGCCCGGTCTCCACGCGGCGCCAGCAGGGAGGCAACTGATGAGCAGGGTGAAGATCGTCGCCATCGCGCTCGGCCTGGCCATGACCGCGTCGCTCGGCGGCTGCTCGATCACCTCGTCCGGCGGCGGCGATCAGCGGACGATGGTCGTCTTCGTCCCGAAGGCCCGCTCCTTCTACCCGGAGTCCAAGGTCAAGGTGATGGGCGCGGACGTCGGCCTGGTCGAGAAGGTGGAGAACCAGGGCGACCGGGTCAGGGTGACGTTCCATGTGCGCGAGGACGTCCCGCTGCCGAGGGGCGTGCAGGCGTCGATCGTCCCGCTGAACCTGATCGGCGAGCGCAACCTCGTCCTGCATCCGGCGTGGAAGCCGGGGCAGCCGAAGGAGACCTCCGACGTCATCCCCATCGAGCGCACCCACGTGCCCGTCGAGGTGGACGACGCGCTCAGCTCGTTCACCAACCTCGCGAACGCGCTCGACCCGACGAAGATGCAGGGCGCGCTCGGCAACGCCGCCGACACCGTGAACGGCAACGGCAGGCAGTTCAACGCCACCCTGGAGCAGAGCGCCCGCCTCGTCGAGAACGTCGCCGGGCAGGACAAGGAGCTGATCGAGGTCGCGCAGAACCTCAGCCGCCTGGCGGGGGTGGTGCGCGGACGCGAGCAGGTCCTCGGCTCGGTGATCCGCGACTTCGGCGAGGCCAGCCGGGTGCTCGCCGCCGAGCGGGGCGCGCTGCAGGAGCTGATCAGCGGCGTTCTGGAGCTGGCGGACAACGGCGACAAGCTGATCCAGAAGTACAAGGGACGGCTGCCGTACGACCTGGCCGTCCTCACCCGGACCGCGCTCACCCTCAAGGGCAACGCGAAGGAGCTGGCGCAGCTCATCCACGCGCTGCCCGGCGTCAACGAGCTGCTCCTCAACGGCTACAACCCGAAGAACAAGTCGCTGCAGATCCGCTTCGCCACCGACGCGTTCCTGCGGACGTGGCTGAAGGGCCTGATGAACAGCGACGACGTCGACTGCCCGCTGCCGCCCCCGAACTCCAACTGTCCCTGGCAGAACGGAGGCAACTGATGGGGAGGACCGTTCTCGTTCTCGTCGTCGCCCTCGCCCTGGCCGCCTCCGGCTGCTCCTACACGACCGCGGGCGCGCCGAAGGGCGGCCTGACGCTGACGGCCACGTTCGACGACGTCCAGCAGCTCGTCGCCGGGCACAGCGTCAAGATGTCCGACATCACGATCGGCAGCGTCACCAAGATCCGGCTGGACGGCTACCGGGCGAAGGTGACGCTGTCCATCGAGGACGACATCAAGATCCCGAAGGGCACCCGGGCCGAGATCAGGGTGACGTCGCTGCTCGGCGAGAACTACGTGGACCTGCGGATGCCGCCCGGCGCGAGCATGGGCCGCGGCCCGTACCTCGCCACCGGCGACACGATCGCGCAGACCAGCGTCCAGCCGGCGTTCGAGCAGGTCGTCGGGCAGGCGGGCCCGCTGATCCAGGCGCTCGCCGGGGACGACGTCGCGACCGTCGTCAACGCCGGGGCCACCGCGCTGGACGGCAACGGCCAGAAGCTCAACATGACGATCGCACAGGCCAGCGGGCTGATGAAGATGTTCGCCGACCAGCGCCGCGAGCTGGGCGAGTCGGTCGACCGGTTCGCCAGGCTCGGCCGCTCGCTCGCGAAGGGCGACGACGCGCTGAACGAGGCGCCCGGCCAGCTCGAACGCACCACGCGGATGCTGAACGACGACAAGGACAAGATCGTCAAGACGGTCGACCGGCTCACCCGGATGGCCCGCCAGCTGAACGACAAGGTGCTGGAGGGACGCGTCCTGCGGTTCCGGAAGCTGCTGGCGGACCTCGACCCCGTCCTGCACCAGCTCGGGAACAACCGCAAGCGGCTCACCGCCCTGGTGGAGGGCCTGGTCGCCTTCTCCAAGAAGATCCCGCTGGCCAGCTATGACGGCCAGCTGCTGCTGTACCCGATCGTCCGCATCGTCTGGCCGGACGGGACGCCGATCTTCCCCGGCCTGAGCGAGAAGCCCAAGAACAAGAAGGAGAACGGGACCGGGCGGGACCCCGCCCCGGCTCCGGAGCTCCCGGACCAGCTCGAAGGCGCCCTCCCCGACCTCGACGCCATCCTGGGAGGACGCGGATGACCAGGCGGCTGACGATCAACCTGGCGGTCTTCGCCGCGCTCGCCGTGGTGATGGCCGTGTGGGCGTTCAACAACGTCGTCCGGTTCGACTTCATCGACCGCCCGTACCGCCTCACGGCGGAGTTCGAGTCCTCGCCCGGCCTGCACCCGAACTTCGAGGTCGACTATCTCGGCCTGCGCGTCGGCAAGATCGACTCGGTGAAGCTGGAGAGGGACAAGGTCGTCGTCCGGATGGACATCGAGCGCGGCGTCACGATCCCGCAGGGCGTGACCGCCGCCGCGGCCCGCAAGTCCGCCGTCGGCGAGCCGGTGGTCGAGCTGACCCCCGGCTCCGGCAAGGCGGACGCGCCGCCGATGAAGCCCGGCAGCGTCATCCCGGTGTCGCAGACGAAGGTCCCGCCCAAGTACGGTGACCTGTTCGGCGCGGTCATCGACACCCTCAAGGCGATCAACCCCGACGACGCCAAGGTCCTCACCCACGAGCTGGCCGAAGGCTGGGCCGGGCGCGAGGACTCCCTCCGCCAGATCATCAACGGCGGCGACGACCTGACGCAGACGTTCGCGCAGAACACCGAGCTGCTCGACGGGCTCACCAGGGACCTCGGGCGGATCACCCGCGTGCTGAACCAGAACCGCGGCTCGCTCGGCTCCGGGATCGACGACCTGGCCGCGCTCACCGCCGCGCTCAGCCAGGTCCGCGGAAAGATCGCCCAGCTGCGCGACCGGGGGCCCGGGCTGCTCGACACGGTCAACGACCTGCTGGACGAGACCGGCCCCGACTTCGGCTGCGCCGTCGACAATCTCGGCACCCTGGGCTTCTCGCGGTACAACCCCGACTACCTGACCGACCTGCGCAAGACGCTCGAATACGCGCCGGCGCTGAAGGTCGTCCTGGACAACGTGATCGGGATCGACCAGGGGCAGCCCGTCCTGAACGTCGTCTTCCAGGTCACGCTGAAGGAGCCCGCCGCGCTGGAGTACAAGTACCCGCTGCCGCAGCCCGCGGTGAACAAGATGCGGACCTGCCCCGGCGGACGGACCCCGGCGGTTACGCCGCAGAAGACCTACCGGGCCAAGAACCCGGGCGAGACGATCCCCACCCACGACCCGGCGCTCGACCGGAAGGACGTGCGGGCCGAGAAGGCCGCGAATGCCAGCGAGGACTCTTCCGGCGGGCCGCCGGCGTGGCTAGTGTACGTCCCCCCGGTCATCGCCCTGCTGGTGCTGATCAGGGTCATGATGGGCTCGGTGCCCGTGGTGTCCCGCCTGACCCGACTGCGTCGGGGCAAGGACTGACCCCAACCCCGAGGAGTGCCCGAAGTGACAGCCAAGACCACCAGGGACGAGACCGGCGGGGTCTCGGACGAGGCGGACGCGGCGCCGCAGGAGACCGAGGCGCCGGAGGAGACCGAGGTCGCGGAGCGTCCGGCACGCCCCGCCGCCAGGCGCAAGCGCCGGGTGCGGGTCATCGAGGTCATCGACGACGAGGACCTGGACGAGGTCCTGGAGGCCCTGGACGCCGAGGACGAGCAGGACGAGGAGCCCGAGGAGGAGCCCGCGCCCCGTCCCGCCAAGCCCGCCGCGAAGACCAAGAAACCGGCCGCCAAACCGGCCGCCAAGCCCGCGGCGAAGTCGGTGCCGAAGCCGCGCCCGTCCCGCATCGAGGCCCCGGAAGACGAGCCGGAGGAGAGGGAGCCGGTCGTCCTCCGGTCGACGCTCTTCGGGCTCGGCATGGTGCAGGCCGTGGTGGTCGTCGTCCTGGTCGCGCTGCTGGCCAGCCTGGCGATCTGGCAGTGGCGCAGCGCGAGTTCCCTCTCGGCCAAGGAGGACGACCGGGCGGCGGTGAGCAAGGTCGCCTCCGCCTACGGCAACGCGGCGTTCAGCTACAACGCGCAGAACTACCAGACGCAGGCCGACAAGGCCCAGAAGCTGATGGCAGGCGATCTCCTCGACGAGTTCAAGAAGAACACGATGCCGTCGCTGACCAGCGCGTTCAAGTCCGATTCGCAGGTGGCGGTGTCGTCCAAGACCGACCAGGTCTTCGTGGGGAGCGTCGACGGCAGGTTCGCCACGGCGGTGGTCATGGTGGAGGTCTCGCTCAAGACGAAGGACGGGCAGGCCACCGAGCCGGCGACGCTGCTGCGGCTTTCGCTGAGCAAGGTCGACGGCGAGTGGAAGGTGACCCAGCAGTACGCGTCCGGCATCAACGAGCAGAACAAGAACCAGCAGCCGGGGCAGCAGCTCCCCGGCGTCCCGGGCGGCGGCGCGTCGAAGTCGCCGAAGGCGGAGAAGAGCGGCACACCGGGCAATTGACGGTCAAAGCCGGGCGCCCCGCGTGGAAGCCGCGCGGGGCGCCGCGCGTTGTGCGGATGGACGGGGTCGCTGGACGAAGGCGGGGCATCATGTCGACCGTGACGGAAACGGAACCGGGCGAGCGCAGGATCGACGGCGGAGTCGTCCCGGACGAGCTGGTCCACGAGTTCGGCGCGCTGCTCAGCGCCGCGTCCGTGCTGGAGCGGATCGCGGGCCGGGAGCTGGAGCGCCGCTGCGGCATCCGGCACGCGGTGTTCGAGGTCCTGCTGAAGCTGTCCGGCGCCGCCGGGTCCGGCCCGCACACGATGGGCGACCTGGCCGGCGAGCTGATCCTGACCAGCGGCGGCATGACCCGGATCATCGACCGGATGGTGGAGGCCGGCCTCGTCCGCCGCGAGCCGGCCCCGGGTGACCGCCGCCGCCAGCTGGTGGAGCTGACCGCCGCCGGCCGCGCGAAACTGGACGAGGCCCTCCGCGTCCACGCCGAGACGCTCCGCGAGCATTTCGCGGGCCCGCTGACCGACGACCAGCGCCACGTCCTGGTGGACGCCCTGCGAACCCTCCGCACCACCGCCCGAAAGGAACTGGGCGCCCTTCACTGAAACAGGACTCCAGCAACGGGTCACGGGTCGTGCGGCCGGAGGCGCCCAGCGCCGGAGGTCGCACGACCCGCCGAGCCGGGCGACCGGAGCGCCACGGTCGCAAGCCCGCACGGTCACGAGAACCCGCCACCGTGGCGTGAGGATCGACTGGCTCGCGACGGGGGTTCCAGGGGGTCGCCCCCCTGGGAATCAGCGCGAGTAGTGTTCGACGACCAGTTGTTCGTCGCAGATGACGGGGATCTCGCGGCGCTCGGGGAGCCTGGTCAGCTGCGCGGCGAGGGCGTCGTGGCGGACGTCGAGGTAGGCCGGGACCTTCTCGGTGTGGCCGCCGGCGGCGGCGATCTGGAAGGCGTCCATGGCGCGGCTGCGGCCCGCGACGGTGATCACGTCGCCGGGGCGGAGCCGGTAGGACGGACGGTCCACGCGGCGGCCGTTCACCAGGATGTGCCGGTGCACGACGAACTGCCGGGCCTGGTAGATGGTGCGGGCGAACCCGGCGCGCAGGACGATCGCGTCCAGCCGGCGCTCCAGGTCGACGATCAGCGCCTCGCCGGTCTTGCCGCCGGTCCTGGCGGCCTTGGCGAACGCGTTGCGGAGCTGCGCCTCGCGGATGTTGTACTGCGCGCGGAGGCGCTGCTTCTCGCGGAGCCTGACCTTGTAGTCGGACTCCTGCTTGCGGGCGCGGCCGTGCATGCCCGGCGGGTAGGGGCGGGCCTCGAAGTACTTCACGGCCTTCGGCGTCAGCGGGATGCCGAGCGCCCGCGAGATCCGCACTTTGGGACGAGGGTTGTTCATCACGCTCCTTTGATGGTTAGGTATGCCTAAGTTAGGTAAGCCTAACCTAGTGGGTCAAGGAGGCAAGGTGCGGCGAGCGGAGACCACGAAGACGGTGGACGGCCCCACGGCGGCGGAGCGGGCGCGGACCCTCGCCTACGGCGTCGCGGACGGCGTCCTCGTCGCGCCCGGCGTCCCGTACGCGCCCGTCCCGGCGCACACGACCGACCGGGACGGCAGGCCGCTGCTGCTCGTCCAGTCCGCCTCGCCGATCGCCGCCGGGCTCCGGAACCCGGCGCCGGACGCCGACCCCGACGTGCCCGCCACGCTGCGGATCTCCGACGTCGCGCCGGTCGCGCTGGCGGACCGCGTCCGCGGCCGGGCCTGGCTGCACGGCTGGCTCAGCGAGGTCCCGGACGGTGAGTTGCGCGCCGCCGCGCTCCGCCTCTCGCACGTCCATCCGCGTCCCGAGCTGCTCGACCTCGGCACGGAGCGGGACGGCGGCGGGCGGGACGGCGGCCTGCCGGACGCCCGGCCGGAATGGACGGTCCTCGCGCTGGAGATCGGCCAGGTCGAGATCGACGACGCCTGGGGGAGCGCGAGCCTCGAACCCGAGGAGTACGCCGCCGCCGCGCCGGACCCGTTCGTCGCCGTCGAGTCGGGCATCCTCACGCACCTGGACTCCTGCCACCGCGACGAGCTGATCGGGCTGCTGCCGGAATCCGTCCCGCCGGGAACGGTCCGGCCGCTGGCGCTCGACCGGTACGGTATGTGGCTGCGCCGCATCGCACCGCCACCGGACGCGCACGCTGCGTTCGACCTGCGGCTCCCGTTCGCCGAGCCTGTCAGTGATCTCCACGGTCTGCGGTGCGTGTACCGGCGCCTGTTCGCCCGGGCGACCCCGTAGTACGTGAAAACCCTGATCCGGACGAAAGCGGCGAATTGCCGGTGATCTCCCGGATGGCGGCGGGGCCCGTCCCGGGCGATGCTCGGTACACCGGCCGAGGGACGCCGAGCGTCACCCGTCCGGGACGACCCCGATCGCCGGCTCGCCCTCGCGGGGTGGGTGAGCCGGCGGCGGGGGACCGTCACCGGGCTACCGGGGCGCCCGGTGCGCCTTCGGCCGGGCCGGTGGTCCGGCGCCGCGATTTCGGGGGGGCGTGGTCCGGGCCACTGGTCGGAATTGGCCGTTTCCGCGGCCCGGCTCCCACCCCAGGCTTGAGGCATGACCGGACACCATCCGCAGACCCGAGCCGTCCACCCGCCCGTGATCGTTCCGGCGGGGAGCCGCCCCCTCTCCGTGCCGCTGTACCAGGGCCACCTGTTCTCCTTCGAGGCCGCCGACGACCTCGCCGCCGCCTTCGGCGGACCGGACGAGGCCTTCTTCTACGCCCGCATGTCCAACCCGACCGTCCGCTCCCTCGAACGGGCAGTCACCGAACTGGAGGGCGGGGCCGCGGCGCTCGCCACCGCGTCCGGCATGGGCGCCGTCAGCACCGTGCTGATGAGCCTGCTGCGCAGCGGCGACCACGTCATCGCGCAGACCACCCTCTACGGCGGCACGTTCGCGCTGTTCCAGGACCTCGCCGAACGCTGGGGCGTCGACGTCACCTACGTCTCGGGCGACGACCCGGCGGAGGTGCGGGACGCGCTCCGCCCCGCCACCCGCCTCCTCTACCTGGAGTCGGTCGCGAACCCCACCACCCATGTGACGGACCTGCCCGCGTACACCGCGGCCGTCCGCGGGACGGACGTGCTGACCGTCGTCGACAACACCTTCGCCCCGGGCCTCTGCAAGCCCATCGAGCACGGCGCCGACATCGTCATCCACTCGGCGACGAAGTACCTGAGCGGGCACGGCGACGTCATCGGGGGCATCGCCGTCTTCGCCGACCCGGGCGTGCACCGCCGCGTCTGGGACCACGCTATCGACCTCGGGTCGGCCGCCGACCCGTTCGGCGCGTGGCTGACCGTGCGCGGCCTCGCCACGATGCCGCTGCGGGTGGCGCGGCAGAGCGCGTCCGCGCTGGACATCGCGCGCCGCCTCGCCGCGCACCCGTCCGTCACCCGCGTCCACTATCCGGGGCTGCCCGGCCATCCGCAGCACGAGGTGGCGCGGCGCCTGCTGCCGGACGGGAGCGGCGGCGTCCTGGCGTTCGAGCCGGCCGGCGGGCGGGACGCGGGCCGCGTCTTCTCCGAGGCCGTCCGGCTGATCTCGCTCGGTCCGTCGCTGGGCAACATCGCGACGCTCGTGATGCACCCCGCGAGCACGTCCCACCGGCAGATGGACGCCGCGACCCTCGCCGCCGCCGGGATCGGCGAGGCGACGGTGCGGCTGTCCATCGGCCTGGAGGACCCCGACGACCTGTGGTCCGACATCGACCAGGCCCTCGCCAAGGCGACCTAGGCGAGGCCCCATGCGGGGCAGGCGGCCGGCTTACAGGTAGAAGCCGGTCGCCGTCGCCGGGACGTCCTGGTTCTCGGGACGCTTCTCGCCCTTGCGGAGCGCGGCCAGCTCGGCGAGCGTCGCGCCGCCGTCGCCGATCGCGCCGGCCTCCCCGGACGGCACGCCCGCGCCGTCCAGCCAGGACACCGCCTCCGCGCGGGTGAGCCGGCCCACCTCGATCTGCGCGAGGCAGCGGCCGGGACGGACGACCGCCGGGTGCAGCATGGCGAGGTCCTCGTTGGTGGTGATGGCCACCAGCACGTCCCGGCCCTGCCCGAGCATCCCGTCGGTGAGGTTCAGCAGCCGCGACAGGCCCTGGCCCGTCGACTGCTTCGCCTCGCCGCGGATCAGCTCGTCGCAGTCCTCCAGGATGAGCAGCCGCCAGCGGCGGTTCTCGTCCTCGTCGTCGCCGACCGCGACCTCCATCAGGTAGCTGGGCGTGCCGAACAGCGCCTCCGGGTCGAGGACGCAGTCGGACTGGCACCAGCCGTTCCAGGCCCGGGCGAGCGCCCGCAGCGCCGTCGTCTTGCCGGTGCCGGGCGGGCCGTGCAGGAGCAGCAGCCGTCCGGACACCTCGTCGCGGCCGAGGCGCATGACGTCGTCGAGGGCCTCGGCGACCGGCGCGGTGTAGTTGCGCCGGATGTCCGCCCACGAGTCGGCGGTGATCGCGCGCTCGCTGCGGACGGGCCCGTGCGTGCCCATGTGCCAGAAGCCCATCTCGACGCTGGTCTCGTCCACCTTCGGCGGGTCGGTCGCGTCCTTCACGGACGCCTCGAGGACGGTCTCCGCCAGCTCTTCCGTCACGGCGGACACGGCGACGTACGCGACGCCGTTCTTCCACCGGTTCGTCAGCAGCGTCCAGCCGTCGCCCTCGGCCAGCACCGACTCCTTGCCCTTCTCGTGCGCCACCCGCACCAGCCGGGCGTCGCCGGGACGCAGCGGCGCGTCCGCGCGGACGTGCTCCAGCCGCGTCGACCGGGACCAGGGCTGCTCGCCGGACGCGAACGGGCGCAGCGACAGCACGTCCATCACGTCGGCGGGCGAGTTGTTGTCGCTCAGGTTGAAGACCACGGGCAGCGTCGAGTCCAGCCCGGGGGCGGTGACGTTCTCCCCGGACTCGACGAGATGGAGGATCTCCTGCGGCGTGGTCATGCCAAAAATGATCAGGCCCCGTGACCGGCCGCGTCCACCGAATTAGCGGCGGTCAGGAGCCGCTGTCACCCTCGGCGGCGGCCCTGCGGGACTCGGCCTCCTCCAGGTCGAGCTTCTCGGCCTCCTCCGGAGTCGGGGCCGTGCCGCCGAGGTAGGCGGGCTGCCACCACGTCTCGTCCGACTTCGGGACGTCGGGGTACTCGCGCTGCGCCTTCTCCAGCAGCTCCGACATCCGGGCGCGCAGATCCCGCGTGAACTGGTCGTAGTCGTCGCCGCGCTTGGGATGCAGGGGCTCGCCGACGAGGATCGTCACCGGCACGCCGCGCTGCAGCAGCCTGCGCTTGCGGCCCTTCGTCCACAGCCGCTGCGGGCCCCAGATCGCGACCGGGATCAGCGGCACCTTCCCGGCGACCGCCATCCGCACCGCGCCGTTCTTGATGTCCTTCACCGTGAACGAGCGGCTGATCGTCGCCTCGGCGAACACCCCGACGATCTCGCCGCTCTTCAGCGCCTTCAGCGACGCCGCATACGACGAGGCGCCCGCGTCCCGGTCGACGGGGATGTGCTTCATCCCGCGCATCAGCGGCCCGCCGATCCGGTTGTCGAAGATCTCCTTCTTCGCCATGAACCGCACCAGCCGCTTCTTAGGATGCGCGGTGAGCCCGGCGAAAATGAAGTCCAGGTAGCTGACGTGGTTGCTGACGAGGACCGCCCCGCCGGTGCTGGGGATCCGGTCGGTCCCCTCCATACGGATCTTGATGTTCAGGGCCTTGAACACGCAGCGAGCCGTCATGATCACCGGTGGATACACGATTTCGGGCATGGGAGCACGGTACTTGAGGCCTTCATGATCAGCGAGTGCGGGCGGGGATCCGGATGGCTCCCACAACCGACCGGAACTCTGAGAAGGTGGGGGTTGTGACGTGAGCCGCCGAAGCCCGAAGATCCCCCTGAGGGTGTGAAAGGGGATGAGCACAGATGGAACCGTTGGACGCGGCGGCGGACGTGCACGCGCTCATCCGCGACGTGCTGCCCGCCCTGGCGCCCAGCGCCTGGTTCGACTCCGGCACCTCCGAGGTGGTGCTGCCCGTCGGCCGGTCGGAGGCGCGGGCCTCCAGCTGGACGGTCCTCGAGCGCTGCGCCCGGGAGCCGCGCTCGGCATGGCCGAAAGTGGTGGACGAGTGGGTCCGCGAGGTCGGCGACCGCGCGTTCCTCGCCGTCGGCGAGATGGAGCTGTTCGGCGACGTCAGGGAGCTGCTGCGGCTGCGCATCGTCCCCAAGCTCGCGCCCCGCGACCGGGAGGGCCTCGTCGTCGTCCCCGCCGGTGACCACTTCGACGCGATGGTGATGATCGAGCACCCCCGGTACGGCGGCCCGCTCACCAAGGCCCGCGCCGGGCTCCTCGGGCTCCACAAGCTCGGCTACGTGATGACGAACACCCATGACCGCGAGCTCGCCGACGTCGCCGTCCGCGACCAGCCGCTGCTGCCGGGCCGCAACGTCCGCGTCGTCACCAAGCCGGGCAGCCGGTACGTGTCGGCGCTGCTCAGCGAGGTCGACCAGTTCCTGCCGTGGCCGAACGAGCACGGCGCGCTGGTCGGCGTCCCGTGCCACAGCACGCTGCTGCTGTACCCGATCACGTCGGCGGCCGTCCGGGACGTGCTCCCCGTCTTCTCCGACGTCGTCCGGGAGATGCACGCCGACGCCGACGACCCCTGCGCCCCCGGCGTCTACTGGAGCCACGGCGAGCGCCGCCTGACCCCGCTCCCCGCCGACCCCGACGCGTCCGCCGAGTTCGCCGGCCTCCTGCATGTGCTTGATTGCGGTGAGCTTGATTGAGGGCCTTGGCGGCCCTCAATCAAGCTCACCGCGTGCGATCGCTGCTGTGTTTGTTTGCAGTGCTCTCCCCTTCGGGCGCTGGGCGCCCTCCATCGTCGAGCACTGCGTGCGATCGCTGCATCGCTCCGGCTCGCCTGGCGGCTCGCTGCGCGATCAGGTTTCTCGCAGGCTCGAAACCGCCTTCGGACGCGATCGCGACTGTTGAGGTCGTCGCGTGGCTGGGGCAGTGGCTGGTGCGGTCGCGCACGCGGCGAACGGGCCCCGCCTGCGGCGGGCGTTAGGGGAGTTTCCAGTCGACGGGCTGGGCGCCCTGCTGTTCCAGGAGCTGGTTGGCACGGCTGAAGGGGCGGGAGCCGAAGAAGCCGCGGTCGGCGGACATCGGGCTCGGGTGCGCCGACTCGATGCACGGGACGCCGCCTAGCAGCGGCTTGAGGTTGCGGGCGTCGCGGCCCCACAGGATGGCGACGAGCGGGCGGCCGCGGGCCGCGAGGGCGCGGATGGCCTGCTCGGTGACCTCTTCCCAGCCCTTGCCCCGGTGCGAGCCCGGCTTGCCCGGCATGACGGTCAGCGACCTGTTGAGCAGGCAGATGCCCTGTTCCGTCCACGGGGTGAGGTCGCCGTTGGACGGCTCGGGGTGGCCGAGGTCGCTGCAGTACTCGCGGAAGATGTTGATCAGGCTGCCGGGCAGCGGGCGGACGTCCGGCGCGACGGAGAAGCTCAGCCCGACCGGGTGCCCGGGGGTCGGGTAGGGGTCCTGGCCCATGATGAGGACGCGGACGTCGTCGAACGGCTGGGTGAAGGCGCGCAGGATGTTGTTCCCGGCGGGGAGGTAGCGGCGTCCGGCGGCGACCTCGGCGCGCAGCCAGTCTCCGGCGGCGGCGATCGTCCCGGCGACCGGCTCCAGCGCGGTCGCCCACCCGGCTTCGACGATCTCCGTGAGTGGTCGTGCCGTCATGGGGCACAACCCTAGTGCGATGATCATGCGACCGCCCCGCGAACGTTTTTTCGGGCGGCTGTGTGAATCGCGTGAAACGTCCTGTTAAGTCCGGGTTACTTCCTGCCGGACCGCGTTGACCTGCGGACTCCGGCGGCATCTCCTTAGAGGGCAGGCAGGCGCAGAACGAGCGGACGGACAAGAGAGCATGAGCCAGCTGACCACCGTGGACGCCACCTTCCTCAACGCGGAGACCGGCACGACCCAGGCCCACATCGCCGGGCTGGGCATCGTCGACGCGGCCGCGTGCCCGGGCGGACGGCTCACGGTGCCGCTCGTCGCCGAGCTCGTCCGGAATCGTGCTCATCTGGCGGCCCGGCCGCTGCGGCAGAGGCTCGTCCAGGTGCCGTTCGGCCTCGACCACCCCTACTGGGAGGACGACCCGGACTTCGACCCCGTCCGGCACATCTTCGAGATCGGCCTTCCCGCGCCCGGCACCGACCGGCAGCTCGCCGACGTCGTCGCGATGCTGCACGAGCAGCCCCTCGACCGGTCCCGCCCGCTCTGGGAGATGTTCCTCATCCACGGCCTCGCGGACGGCCTGACCGCCGTCTACGTCAAGGTGCACCACGCCGCCGTCGACGGTGTGATGGCGGCCGAAACCCTCGCCGCGCTGCTGGACCTTTCGCCCGAGCCCCGCGAGTTGCCCGCCGACGAGTCCGAGCCCGCCCGCGCGCCCGGCACCGCCGAAATGGTCGGCAGCGGGCTGCTGAGGACCGCGCTGCATCCCGTCCGGACGGCGGTCTCCGTCGCGCGCACCGCCCCGTACCTGGACGAGATCCCCGGTGTCTCGTCCATCCCGGGCGTCGGGCTGGTGTCGTCGGTCGTGCAGGGCGCGCTGCGCCGCCCCGAGGTGCCGCGGGCGCCGCGGATGAGCGCGCCGCCGACCCCGTTCAACCAGCCGATCGGACGCCGCCGCGCCGTCGCCTGCGGCGAGCTGCCGCTGGACACGGTCAAGGAGATCAGGAAGGGGCTCGGCGGCAGCGTCAACGACGTGGTCATGGCGCTGTGCGCGACGGCGCTGCGGCAGTGGCTCGACAAGCGCGGCGACCTGCCGGACCGCCCGCTCGTCGCGGCCGTCCCGGTGTCGCTGCGGCGCGGCGGGGCGCGGAGCGGCGCCGCCCGGACGGACGCCGGAAACCAGATCTCCATGATGGCGACGCCGCTGGCCACCGACATCCCGGACCCGGCCGAGCGCTATCTCGCCGTCCGGCGCGCCATGGACACCGCTAAGCGGCGGTTCACCGGGTCGTCCGGCAGCTGGGTGCAGGAGATCAGCGGCCTGCTGCCCGCGCCCATCGCCGGCGCCGCCACCCGCCTCGCCCTCCAGGCCGCGCCGACGATGTCGCTGCGCCCCATCAACCTGATCATTTCGAATGTGCCCGGCCCGCAGTTCCCGCTGTACCTGTGCGGGGCGCGGGTGCTCGCCTACTACCCGATCTCCGTGATCACCGACGTCACCGGCGGGCTCAACATCACCGTCTTCTCCTACGACGGCAGGGTGAACGTCGGCATCGTCGCCTGCCGCGAGCTCGTCCCGGACCCGTCCGAGATCGTGGACCACCTGGTGGACGCGCTGGACGAGCTGAGGGACCTCAGCCGGGAGTGATCCCGAGAGCCGTCCGGTGCCGCCACGCCAGCTCCAGTGCCGCGGCCCCGGCCGGTTGCATCGGCCGCGGGACCGACCCGTCGAACGGTCGCGTCGACACCTCGCCCTCGTCGTTCACCGTGACCAGCCCGCCGAAGAGGTCGGCGAACGCGTCGTCGTCGATGACGACCGCCGTCAGGAGGTCGAGCGCGAACGTGAGCGGGTCTACGCCGAGGCCGAGGAAGTGCGCGCGGAGGCGTCCTTGTTCGCGGGCGGACGTCAGCGCCCGGTGAAAGGGCCACTCGTTTTGGACGAAGCCTTCGCCGTAATTCTCGTCCATTCCGAGCAGTTCTTCCGCGTATTCGCGGACCATGCACGCCCAGAGGTCTGGCCGCTCGTCGTTCAACGGCTGGAAGACTCCGACCGGCATCGCCTGGTGGAGCCCGCCCGCGTGCGCGACCTTGTCCGGGTCTCGCCAATGCAGGACGTACGAGCCGGACGCGGTGATGGTCGCCGTCGTGATCGCGGGGAGGGCCGTCCGGCGGGTCAGGTCGCAGGGGTCGCCGATTCGGGTGCGCAAGGGGAGACCGCCTGTGCCCACCGCCAATTCGTGGGCGACTGATTCGCCCACGTTCACGCCGTCGAAATACCGGGCCGGGCCGAGGCGTAGCATTGGGGGCCGGGCGTCGAGGAGGCGGTAGCTCGGCCGGTCCTCGAAGGTTCTCGGCGGCGCGAGTGCGGCCATCGCCTCGGCGTACGTGCGGTAGCCGTCCGGGAGTCCGTCGGACGGGTCCGCGACGGCCGGCGGAGCGCCGTGCGCATCCCATTCCAGGCGGATGTCCTCCAGCCGTATCGGGGCGTCCGGGATCCATTCCTCGCGGCACAGCAATGTCGTCCCGGCGACGCGTGGGACTTCCGGATACAGCGCGCTAGCCGCCTCGCCGAGCGGCCCGCGCGAGGCGTTCAGCCTTGCCCGCTCGTCCCGCCATCGCCGCTCGCCGGGTCTCATGGCAGCCACCCTAGAGGGCCTCCCATTTGACAAACCGCTTTGCCGTTCCTGCAATGAACGCATGGAGACGACCGAGGACGTCCTCGCCGGTGTCGGGCCCAGGCTCCGCCGGCTGCGGCAGGAACGAAGCGTCACGCTGACCGCGCTCGCCGAGGTCACCGGCATCTCGGTGAGCACGCTGTCGCGGCTGGAGTCCGGCAAGCGGCGGCCGAGCCTGGAACTGCTGCTCCCGCTCGCGCGGGCCCACCGCGTCCCGCTGGACGAGCTGGTCGGCGCCCCGGACGTCGGCGACCCGCGGATCAGGCCCCGCCCGCAGCGCATGCACGACATGACCGTGCTGCCGCTGACGCGGCGTCCCGGCGGGGTCCAGGCGTTCAAGATGATCGTCCCGGAGCGCCGCTGGACGCCCGACCCGCAGACGCACGAGGGCTACGACTGGCTGTACGTCCTGAACGGGCGGCTCCGCCTCCTCCTCGGCGACCGGGAGCTGATCCTGGAGGCGGGCGAGGCCGCCGAGTTCGACACCCGGCTGCCGCACTGGTTCAGCGGCTACGGCGGCACGGTCGAGTTGCTCAGCCTGTTCGGGCCGCAGGGCGAGCGCATGCACCTGCGCGCTAGGCCCAAGCAGAAAGGAACGGCGTCCTAACGCAGTTCCAAGGTGCAGCACTTGGGGCCGCCGCCTGCCTTTCGCAGTTCCGACAGGTCGACCGGGACGGGGTCGTATCCGCGGCCCCGCAGCGTCTCGATCAACTCGACGGCTTCGGCGTTGATGACGACGTTGCGGCCGTCGCACACGGCGTTGAGGCCGAGCACCGCCGCGTCCCGTTCGCCCGCCAGGATCGCGTCCGGGAACAGCCTTTCCAGCACCGCGCGGCTGCCAGGCGAGAACGCTCCGGGGAAGTACGCGACGTTCCCGCCGCCGAGCGGGAACAGCGCCGTGTCCAGGTGGTAGAAGCGCGGGTCGACGAGCTGGAGCGTCACGACGGGCCGTCCGAGGAATTCCTGCGCCTCCTGGTGTGCGGCGATTTCCGTCCGGAATCCCGTCCCTGCCAGGATCATGTGGTCGAGCGTGAGGAAATCGCCTTCGCCTTCGTTCGTGTGCTGCGCGTCCAGCACTTCCGAGTAGCCGTTCTTCCGCAGCCACTGGGAATAGGCGGGCCCTTCGGCATGCCGCTCCGGGTGGGTGAACCGCGCGCCATAGACGCGTCCGCCGACGACCAGGGCGCCGTTCGCCGCGAACACCATGTCGGGCAGCCCCTCGATCGGGTCGATGAGCTCGACCTCATGCCCGAGCGCCAGATACGCGGACCGCAGCGCCTCCCACTGCGCCACCGCCTTCACGGCGTCGGCGCCCGCCAGCGGGTCCATCCACGGATTGATCGAATATGTGACGGCGAAGTGGTCGGGACGGCACATCAGATACCGCCGCCGCCGCGCCGTCCGCTCGGCGCCGGCACCGGGCGCCATCGCCGGCAGAACGCTCATGCACATCTCCAGGGGGCTAGGTTCGACCGATCGAAAGCCTAGAAAGCCGGCGCCTGCGATCCAATGCGCCAACCTTGCTCCGACCTGGAGTTTCGTTGCGTATTCGGCCCGGTTCCGATCACTTCGTTGCGCGGCGCCTGCGGTGCCCGGGGCCGCGCTCAATCGGCGTTGAGGAGAGCGTCCAACTGGAGGCGAAGAGCCAGCCGGATCTGGCTGGACGAGAGCTCCAGCGGTGTGACTTCGGCCATTCTCTTCAGGCGGTGGCGGAGGGTGTTGGGGTGGACGTCGAGCGCCTGTGCCGTGCCCTTCGTGTCCCCGTAATGGTCCAGCCAGGCGGCGAGCGTAGGCAGGAAAGCCGTCCCGTGTTTCTCGTCATGGGCCTTGAGATCGGGGAGAGGGCCGCTTAGGAGGGAGGTCCCCGTGGTCTTGCGGGCGCGTTCGACCGTGACCGCGTCCCAGACGTCGTCCAGGAGGAGAAGGCCGGGGGAGAGGCGGCCGGACGCCGCCAGGGCGGCGAGTTCGGCGGCCTCCGAGCGGGAGCGGGGGAGGTCGGCGGGAGTGCGCGCGAGGCCGCCCGCGGCGGCGTACAGGGCGGGGTCGTGAGACCGGACGCGGGAGAGGGCGTGCTCCAGCCACGGCATCGACCCGGCGTCGCGGCCGGGGCCGTCCGGGACGGTGAGGACCGCGTAGAGCGTGTCGTCCAGGTCGGTGAGCAGGGGGCGGTGCCAGCCGAAGCGGTGGGTGATCGCCTCCCACAGGTCGAGGCGGCGGCGCAGGTCGCCGGTGTCGCCGCCGAGCGCCACGACGCGCCACGGCGGACGCGCCGGCACGGGTGCCGTCGTCCCGTCGCGCAGCGCGGCGCGGAGCTGGTCGGCCGACGCCCGCCGCGCCACCCCGGTCTCGGCGCGGAGGCGCAGCAGATGCAGGGCCACGACGGACGCCAGGTCGGTGAGGCGCTGGACGCGGTCAGGGGGGATCGGAGTCTTGGCCACGATCCAGATCGAGCCGAGCCATTCGCCCCCGGCCCGGACCGGAATCACGAGGCGCGGCAGCATCCCGTCCGGCCCGGCGGGGACGAGGACGGGATCGCTGGTGCGGGCCAGGCGACGGAACACGCCGCACGCCCGCAGGTGGGCGATGACCTGCGGCGGGACGCGGCGACCCACGATCGTGGAGACGCGGGCCGGGTCGGTGCTGTCCTGGAGGCCCGAGTAGGCGAGGACGCGGGAGCGCGCGTCCTCCAGCGTGACGGGCGCGTCCGCGATCTCGGCGGCGGCGTCGGCCAGGGCGAACAGGTCGTCGCCGGACTCGCCCGGAGGGGCGTGGGCGTGGTCGATGGCGGCGCGGACCAGCCAGATCACGTGCGTCCAGGACGTCTCCGGCTGGAGTTCGATGAGCGCCGGGCGCAGCCGCCGGGCGGCGGCGACGACCTCGGGGGCGAGCGGGGCCTTCAGGACGACCCCGGACGCGTCCGCCGCGTCGGCGCGTCCGAGCAGCGCCAGGGCCTCGGGAGCTGTGGTCACCCCGGCGCCCAGGACGATCTCGCCCGGCCGTCCGGCGGCCTCGTCCGGTACGGCCAGGACGACGTCGTGCACCTGCGCGTCGCGTCCCGCCGCCACCAGCCGGAACAGGCCCGGGCCGAGCGAGTCGACGAAGTCCGTCACCTTGATCATTGTGCGTTTCACACTATGCGATCCGTTCGCGTTGGCCGAAAACGACAGGGGCTTCGGGACGGTACGGAGTCACCATCGGAGTGGCATCGTTGAAGAGGAGGGGTGGTCATGGCTTCCAGCGCCGGTCCGCGCCGTGTCGCCGTCGCCGGCGCCGGCATGGTCGGGCTGTCCACGGCGTGGTTCCTGCAGGAACGGGGCGCCGACGTCACCGTGTTCGACCGGAAGGACGTCGCCGCCGGAGCGTCCTGGGGGAACGCGGGATGGCTGACGCCCGGCCTGGCGACCCCGCTGCCGGAGCCCGCCGTCCTGTCGTACGGGGTGCGCGCGGTGCTCAGCCCGTCCTCGCCCGTGTACGTCCCGCCGACCGCCAGCCTGCGGCTGCTCAGGTTCCTCACGGGGTTCGCGCGGAACAGCACCATGGCCCGGTGGCGGCGCTCCATGGAGTCGCTGGTGCCGATCAACGGCCGGGCCCTGCCGAGCTTCGACGCGCTGGCCGAGGGCGGCGTCAAGGCCGAGACCAGCGACGCCGGATCCTTCCTCGCCGCCTACCGGACGGCCGAGGAGCGCCGCTTCCTCCTGGACGAGGTCGAGCACATCCGCGCCGCCGGCCAGGACCTGGAGTTCGACGTCCTCACCGGGGACGAGGCGCGGTGGCTGGAGCCCGTGCTGTCCGACGAGATCGGCGCGGCGATCCGGCTGCGCGGGCAGCGCTTCATCGATCCCGGACGGTTCGTGCACGCGCTGGCCCGCTCCGTCATCGACCGCGGCGGCAAGATCCAGACGGGCGCGGCCGTCACCGACATCCGCGACGTGCGGAGCGGCGTCGTCGTGCACGCCGCCGGGAGCGGCCCCGAGCACTTCGACACGGCGGTGATCGCGAGCGGCGTGTGGCTCGGCGGCCTGGCCCGCAGGTTCGGCGTCCGCGCCCTCCTGCAGGCCGGCCGCGGCTACAGCTTCAGCGTGCCGATGGAGCGCGTCCCGGACGGCCCGCTCTACTTCCCCGCCCAGAAGGTGGCCTGCACGCCGCTCGGCGACCGGCTCCGCGTCGCCGGGATGATGGAGTTCCGCGACCCCGAGGCGCCGCTCGACCCGCGCCGGATCAGGGCGATCGTCGAGGCCGCCCGCCCGCTGCTGCGCGGCGCCGGCCTGGACGCCCGCCAGGACGAGTGGGTCGGGTCGCGCCCGTGCACTCGGGACGGCCTGCCGCTGATCGGCGCCACCCGCTCGCCGAACGTCTTCGTCGGGGGCGGGCACGGCATGTGGGGCATGACCCTCGGCCCCGCCACCGGAAGCCTCCTCGCGGAGGAGATCACCACCGGGCGCCGCCCCGCCGAGCTGGCCCCGTTCAACCCGCTCCGCTGACCCGTCTGACACCGCACGCCCCGATGACCTGGGGGTTCTGGGCGGTTATGGCTGATTCGTCCGGACGGGGCCGCGGGCACGCTACGGTCACCTGGTGATCGCGTAGACACCTCTGTGCGGGAGGACGTCATGACCAGCGAGGTGCGGACGGCTCTTGTGAAGCCGGTCGTCCCGCTGACCCGGGCGCAGAAGGTCCTGGCCGGGGTCGGCGGGCTGTTCTTCGCCGGGCTCGCCGGCCTCGGCGGGTACGGGTCGTTCGCCTCGGTGCGGGACGTGGCCGAGCCGTGGTTCGGGGACCAGGCGTGGATCGTCCCCGCCGGGGTCGACCTCGGCATCCTCGCGCTGGTGTCGGTGGCGCTGCTGCTGGAGTGGCTGGCCATGCCGATGCCCGCGCTGCGGTGGATGGCGATGGCGTTCACCGGCGCGACCGTGTGGCTGAACGTCTCGGCCGCGCACGGCGACGTGACCGGCATGGTGATGCACGCCGCGATGCCGGTGCTGTTCGTGACGTTCATCGAGGCCGTCCGGCACGCGATCCGGCGGCGCGCCGGGATCGCCGCCGGGACCGTCCGCGAGGGGATTCCGGCCACGCGGTGGCTGCTGGCGCCGTTCTCCACGTTCCGGCTGTGGCGCCGCATGGTGCTGTGGCAGATCACGTCCTACCCGCAGGCGCTGGTGGCCGAGCAGCGCCGCCGCCACGCCCTGGCCCTGCTGGACGCCCACTACGGACGCAAGTGGAAGTCCAAGGCCCCCGCCGACATCACCTGGATGCTGCGCGACGGAGTCATGCTCGACCAGGCCCTCGCCCGGGTCACCGAGCTGACGGCGCCCAAGCCCCCGGTGCCGGAGCCGTCGGCGCCGGAGCCGCCGAAGCAGGCTCCTCCGAAGAAGGCCCCGCGCCGGCAGCCCGCGCGGCGGCAGGTCTCCCAGCAGCGGCTGCCGCGCAGCGTCGCCACCGACAACGAGGCCCGCGCGCTCGCGATCATCGATGCCGAACCCGACATCACGGGCGCCGAGCTGGGCCGGCGCCTGGACATCAGCGCACGTCAGGGCCAGCGGCTGCTGAGCCGGCTGGCCCGTCCCGCCCCGTCCTCATCTGCCGGTCGCGCGTCCTGACGGTCACGTTTCCTTCCCCCGCTTCGTCAATGCGGAGACGGAAGGAGAAAACGTGGCTAAGCACGACATGACACTGATGTACGCCATGCACAACGCGCTCAGGCGGGAGCTGGAGCACCTGGCGAAGCTCGCCGCCCGGGAGGACGGCGACCCGCGCCGCATCCTGGCGGCCGCGCCCGGCTGGGAGCTGTTCAAGAAGGCGCTGCACGCCCACCACACCGCCGAGGACGAGGCGCTGTGGCCCGTGATGCGCGAGGCCCTGGCCGGACGCCCGGACGACCTCGCCCTCCTCGACGCGATGGAGGCCGAGCACGCCCGCATCGACCCGGTGATCGAGGCGATCGACGCGGGGTCGGAGCCGCTCGCCGACCTGGTCGGCGCCCTCGCCGACGGCCTCACCGCCCACCTGAAGCACGAGGAGGACGAGGCGCTGCCCCTGATGGACGAGGCCGTGACGCCCGAGCAGCTCATCCTGTTCGGGCAGGCCCACGCCGCCGGGATCGGCCCGGACGCGCCGCGCATCC
This sequence comes from Actinomadura sp. KC06, assembly GCF_004348735.1. Classification (GTDB taxonomy): domain Bacteria; phylum Actinomycetota; class Actinomycetes; order Streptosporangiales; family Streptosporangiaceae; genus Spirillospora. The sequence goes on along the minus strand of NZ_SMKT01000090.1, from coordinate 8,956 downwards.
TCCCGTGGCTGGTGGACGGCGCCGACGACAGGACGGTCGCGGCGACGCTCGCCCCGCTCCCGGAGCCCGCCCGCGCCGCGTTCGAGAACGAGTGGCGTCCCGCCTACGCGGCCCTCAACAGGTGGAACACCCCGTGACCCGCTGACCGCGCCGGGGGCCCGGATTCGGGGGCCCGGGGCCGGGGTGCCGGACGCGTCCGGCGCCCCGGAGGGCCTGGGTCGCTCAGAGGTTGATCATGTGGCCGGCGAGGCCGTGCACGGCCTCCTTCATCGCCTCGCCCAGCGACGGGTGCGCGTGCACGTTCCGGGACACCTCGTGGACGGTCAGGTCCCACTGCTGCGCCAGCGTCAGCTCGGGCAGCAGCTCGGTGACCTCCGGGCCGATCATGTGCGCGCCGAGGATCTCGCCGTACTTCGCGTCGCTGATCACCTTGACGAAGCCGTCGCCCTCGCCGAGGCCGAGCGCCTTGCCGTTCGCGCTGAACGGGAACTTCGCGGTCTTGACGTCGAAGCCCTGCTCCTTCGCCTGCGCCTCCGTCCAGCCGAACGAGGCGACCTGCGGCTGGCAGTACGTGGCGCGGGGGATCATCACGTAGTCGAGCTCCATCGTCTCGGCGTCCGCGATGGTCTCGGCGGCGACGATGCCCATCGCCTCCGCCGCGTGCGCGAGCATCAGCTTGGCGGTCACGTCGCCGATGGCGTAGATGTGCGGGACGGACGTGCGGCAGCGCCCGTCCACGCCGATCGCGCCCCGCTCGGTCAGGGCGACGCCGGTCTTCTCCAGCCCGTAGCCCTCCACGTTCGGCTGGAACCCGATCGCCTGCAGCACCTTGTCGGCCTCCAGGACCTGCTGCGCGCCGTCCTTGCCGGTGACCGTGACCTTCACCTTGTCGCCGGAGTCGTCGATGGCGTCCACGCGGGTGGAGGTCAGCACGTCCACGCCGAGCTTGCGGTACCGCTTGGCCAGCTCCTTGGACACGTCGGCGTCCTCGTTCGGGACCATCCGGTCGAGGAACTCGACGATCGTCACCTTCACGCCGTAGTTGTGCAGCACGTACGCGAACTCGACGCCGATCGCGCCGGCGCCCGCGATGACGATGCTCTCCGGCAGGTCGGAGCTGAGGATCTGCTCCTCGTAGGTGACGACGCGCTCGGACAGCGACGTCCCCGGCAGCAGCTTCGTGTGCGCCCCGGCGGCGATGATGCAGTTGGCGAACGTCACCGTCTGGGTGGAGCCGTCGGTCCCGGCGACCTGCAGCGTGTTCGGGTCGGTGAACGTGCCGCGCCCCTCGTAGGACGTGATCTTGTTCTTCTTCATCAGGAACTGGACGCCCTTGACGAGCTTGTCCGACACCTGCCGGCTGCGCTCGTAGGCGACGCCGTAGTCGAACGAGACCCGTCCCTCGACGTTGATCCCGAAGGTCTTCTGCTCCTGGGTGAAGATGTGCGCCAGCTCGGCGTTGCGCAGCAGCGCCTTCGAGGGGATGCAGCCGACGTTGAGGCAGACGCCGCCCCAGTACTTCTCCTCGATGATCGCCGTCTTCAGCCCGAGCTGCGCCGACCGGATCGCGGAGACATATCCACCCGGGCCCGCGCCCAGGACCACGACGTCAAAGTGTTCGCTCATATCCATGGACGATATTCGCCGCACGACGGTGCTCGCATCCCGGCCCTGACGTGACCCCTGTCGCGGAACGCGCGGCGGATCGCGGGACGCGCCTGATCGCGGGACGCCGTCGCGGGACGCGGCGGTCGCGGCGCCGGTCGCCGGAGCAGGCGTCACAGCCTGTTAGTGTTTTGATCGGCCCCCCGCCGGTCAGAGAACCGCGGGAGGCGAGGCGGCGCCCGAGCGGCGCCGGCCTGCACACCGTCCCGGCCGCGGAGCCCGGCGGTGCCCCGCCAAGCAACCGTGCCGAGAACGAGGACCACCGCGCGGGCCGCGCGTGGAACATCGCGCCGGAGGCGCGCGTAGAACAGCGCGCTAGAGGCGCATGGAACACCGTGCCGCGACCCGGTCGTTGTCCACGTTTCAGGCCGAGTGGAGGAGAAGACGAGTGCGAATTCCCAAGCGCGTCAACACCGTCCTCGACTGGATCGAGGAGCACTATCTCGCGCTTGGAGTGGTCGTCGCGCTGATCGCGGTCGCGCTGGTGGCGACGCTCGCGCCGCGGTCGGTCGGCATCCCCGTCGCCGCCTTCATCCTGGGCCTCGCCGCCGGCGGGTTCACCGTGCACGTCCGGGCGAGCCGCCGCGTCGCCCGCGTCCGCGCGGACGTCGACAACCTGCTGCGCGAGAACGGCGCGCTGCGGCACCGCAACACCGTCCTCGCCAGCGGCGTCATCACCCGGGAGGCGCAGGAGACGCAGGCGCTGATGTCCATCCCCGAGGACGACCTGCCGCCCGCCGGCGAGGACGTCCTCGACCCCGACGCCACGCAGGCCACCGTCACCCTCGACGAACTCATGGACGGCGACCCGCAGAGCACCGACGAACTCCCCGACGAACTCGTCAAGGAAGCGGAGCCCGAGGAGAAGGCCGAGGAGAAAGCGAAGGCCGAGGAGGACGACGATCCCCAGCGCACCACCGTCCTCCCCGTGATCCCGGACGACTTCGCCGACCAGAAGAACGCGGACTCCCGGAGGGCGTGACCGGGCCGTTCCCCTGAGTCATCGGGGAGATTCGCGCGGCGTTAGCTTTGCGGATCTTGGGGCAGATCAACGCCCGTGGAACCGCCGAACGACGAGACCGGCCCCAAGGACGTGACCGCCTCGAAGGACGGGGCAGACTCGACGGACGGGGCCTCGAAGGACGAGGCCGACGTCGCCGCCGTCCACAAGGCCGTCATCGCCTCCGCGATCGGGAACTGCGTGGAATGGTTCGACTTCGGCGTGTTCAGCGCCGGGGTGATGACGGCGATCATCGGCACGGTGTTCTTCCCCGAGGAGGCGACGGGAAGCGCGTCGCTGCGCTCGTTCGCGCTGATCGCGGCGGCGTTCCTGGCCCGCCCGTTCGGCGGGATGTTCTTCGGCCCGATGGGCGACAAGCTGGGCCGCAAGCGGGTGCTGGCCACCACGATCATGCTGATGTCGGGCTCCACGTTCGTGATCGGGATCCTGCCCGGCTACGGCACGATCGGCGTCGCCGCGCCGCTGCTGCTGCTCCTCGTCCGGCTGGTCCAGGGCTTCTCGACGGGCGGCGAGTACGGCGGCGCCGCGACGATGATCGCCGAGTACGCGCCGACGCGCCGCCGCGGGTTCTTCGGCAGCTTCCTGGAGATGGGCACGCTCACCGGCTACATCCTCGGCGCGGGCCTCGTCCTGCTGATGGACCTGGCGCTCACCACGGAGGCGATGCACAGCTGGGGCTGGCGGATCCCGTTCCTGCTGTCGCTGCCGCTCGGCCTCGTCGGCCTCTACGTCCGGACGCGCATCGAGGACACCCCGACGTTCCAGCAGATGGAGGAGGCGGGCAAGAAGGCCCAGTCGCCGCTGAAGGAGACGCTGGAGCACTACTGGCGCGTCATCCTGATGCTGATCGGCATCGTGTTCCTGCTGAACGTCGCCGACTACACGCTGCTGACGTTCATGCCGTCGTATCTCGTCGACTTCCTGGAGATGAACGACACCACGGCGCAGCTGATCACCATCGGCGTGGAGGCGGTGATGATCATGGTGATCGTGCCGCTGGGCGCGCTGTCGGACCGGATCGGCCGCAAGCCGCTGCTGATGACGGCGGCGATCGGCTACATCGTGCTGTCGTGGCCCGCGTTCGCGCTCATGCAGACCGAGAACGCGATCGGCGTCGCGTTCGGGTACGCGATCGTCGGGGGCCTGCTGGTGCTGATCCTGGCGGTGATCGCGGCGACGTTCCCGGCGATGTTCCCGACGAAGGTCAGGTACGGGGCGTTCGCGATCGGCTACAACATCTCGACGTCGCTGTTCGGCGGGACGGCCGCGGTCCTGGTCGGGTCGCTGATCGACGCGACTGGGTCCAACTACGTCCCGGCCTACTACCTGATGCTCGCCGGGCTGGTCGCGCTCGTGCCGATCATGAAGATCCCCGAGACGGCCGGGGTCCCGATCGAGAAGGCCGGAGAACTGAAAGCCCCGGAACCCGCGGGCTCCGGGGCGGGGCCCCGCGCCTAGCTCTCCGGACCGGCGTCGGGAGCGAAGTGCCGGCGGGCCCAGGCCGCCAGCGATGCCGCGACGACCAGTGCGGCGCCGGTCTCGATCGCCAGTGCTGTCCAGACCACGGTCACTGGGAGCCTCCCCTCCGAACTCGCCGGGCCCTTCCGGATCGGGCCCGATGCTCAGTACGCCTAACACCAGGGTGAGGTCGATTTTTCCTTGCCCGATCCGTCGGGACGGGTGATTCGCCTCACCCGCCGCCACGTCGGTCTCCGGCGTCGAGGTGCTCTTCGAGGGCGTCCAGGCGAGCGGACCACGCGCGCCGGTACGGCGTCAGCCAGGCGTCCACCTCCGCCAGCGGTTCCAGGCGCACCTCGTACACGCGGCGCTGCGCGTCCTGCCGGGCCCGGACGAGCCCGGCGTCGCGCAGCACCCGCAGATGCTTGGACGTCCCCGGCTGCGTCAGCCCGAGCCGCTCGACGAGCTCGCCGACCGGCCGGGGACGCTCCAGCAGCAGGTCGAGGATGCGGCGGCGGGTCGGCTCGGCGAGCACGGCGAACGCGGACGACATGGGCCCAGCATAACCGTCCGCTCATATGAATTGCAGGGCATATTCGGTCGTCTCCGCGGTGCTATCGCGGCCGGGTGCGACTTGTGTGGCGGTGCGGCAAAGGAGAGGTGAGGCCACTGGCTCATTGCGATCATTTGATTACCGTCTGTAGCGTCACCGTTGGCCGAACCCGGCCGCATCCTGACAGACCGGCGACGAATCGGTGGTGTGGACGTGACGGAACAGCAGGAACAGCAGCAGCAGGAACAGCAGCAGTTGAGCCTCGGTACCGCAGCGGCACGGAACCTGGCGACCACGACCAAGTCCGTCCCCCAGATGCAGGGCATCACCTCGCGGTGGCTGCTGAAGCTGCTGCCGTGGGTGCAGGCCGCCGGCGGCACGTACCGCGTCAACCGTCGCCTCACCTACACGCTCGGCGACGGGCGGGTCACCTTCGTGACCACCGGCGCCGACATCCGCGTCATCCCCCGCGAGCTGGGCGAGCTGCCGCCGCTGCGCGGCTTCGACGACGACCTCACCCTCGACGCCATCGCGGGCCGCTTCACCCAGCAGGAGCACGAGCCCGGCGACGTCATCGTCGAGCGCGGCCGTCCCGTCGACCGCGTCATCCTCGTCGCGCACGGAAAGCTCCAGCAGATCGGCGCCGGTCAGTTCGACGCCGACGCCGTCCACGGGACGCTCGCCAACGGCGACTTCTTCGGCGAGCAGGCCCTCGTCGGGACGGCCGAGGGCGACGAGCCCGCCACGTGGGACTACACGGTCAAGGCCGTGACGGCCTGCACGATCCTCAGCATGAGCGAGTCCGACTTCCAGGAGACGCTCGGGCAGTCCACGTCCTTGCAGGCGCACCTCGACGAGTACCGGGCCAGTCCGAGCCGCCCGCACAACGACCACGGCGAGGCCGCCATCGACCTCGCGTCCGGGCACGAGGGCGAGCCGTCGCTGCCCGGCACGTTCGTCGACTACGAGGGCTCGCCGCGCGAGTACGAGCTGAGCGTCGCGCAGACCGTCCTGCGCGTCCACACCCGCGTCGCCGACCTCTACAACGAGCCGATGGACCAGGTCGAGCAGCAGCTCCGCCTGACCGTCGAGGCGCTGCGCGAACGCCAGGAGAACGAGCTCATCAACAACCGCGACTTCGGGCTCCTGCACAACGCCGACCTGTCCCAGCGCATCCACACCCGCACCGGCCCGCCGACCCCCGACGACATGGACGACCTGCTCACCCTCGTCTGGAAGGACCCGGCGTTCTTCCTCGCCCACCCGAAGTCGATCGCCGCGTTCGGGCGCGAGTGCAGCGCGCGCGGCGTGTACCCCAGCCACGTCGACGTCGGCGGCAACAAGGTGCCCGCGTGGCGCGGCGTGCCGATCTTCCCGTGCAACAAGATCCCGGTCAGCCGGACGCGGACCAGCTCGATCCTGCTGATGCGCACCGGCGAGGAGAAGCAGGGCGTCATCGGCCTGCACCAGGTCGGGCTCCCGGACGAGTACCAGCCGGGCCTGTCCGTCCGGTACATGGGCATCGACGAGAAGGCGCTCATCTCCTACCTGGTCAGCGCCTACTACTCGGCCGCCGTCCTGGTGCCCGACGCCCTCGGCATGCTGGAGTCCGTCGAGATCGCGCACGGCGGTGCCGCGTCGTGACCGAGACGCCCCCCGCGACAGCAGGATCCGCGACGGAGGCCGCCGCCGACGAGCGGCAACTCGCCCTCGCCACGAGGGCCGCACGCAATCTGGCGACGACGACCAAGTCCGTCCCGCAGATGCAGGGCATCACCCCCCGGTGGCTGCTGCGGCGGCTGCCGTGGGTGCGGGCGGACGCCGGCACCTACCGGGTGAACCGCCGGCTCACCTACCAGCTCGGCGACGGGCTGGTCACGTTCGTCAACGACGGCGCCGCGATCAGGGTGATCCCGCCGGAGCTGACCGAACTGCCGCCGCTGCGCGGCTTCGGCGACACCGCGCTGCTGGACGGGCTCGCCGGACGGTTCGTCCAGCACGAGTACGCGCCTGGCGACACGATCGCGGAGGCGGGCCGTCCCGCCGACGCCGTCCACCTCATCGCGCACGGCAAGGTCGAGGTGACCGGGCCGGGGGAGTACGACGCCCACGCCCGCGTCGACATCCTCGACGGCGGCCGGTTCTTCGGCGACCGCGCCCTCCTCGGCGCGGACGACGCCTGGCCGCACACGTACCGCGCGCTCACGCCCACGACCGTCCTCCGGCTCTCCCGGGAGGCGATCGACGAGCTGACCGGCCGGTACGACTCGCTGCGCGCCCACCTTGAGGAGTACCGGAGCGCGCCCGTCCCGCCGCAGACCAGGCACGGCGAGGCGGCGATCGATCTGGCGTCCGGGCACGACGGCGAGCCGGCGCTGCCCGGCACGTTCGTCGATTACGAGGCGTCGCCGCGCGAGTACGAGATGAGCGTCACGCAGACGCTGCTGCGCGTCCACACCCGGGTCGCCGACATCTACAACGGCCCGATGAACCAGCTCGAACAGCAGCTCAGGCTCACCATCGAGGAGGTCAGGGAACGGCAGGAGCACGAGCTGATCAACAACCGCGACTTCGGGCTGCTGCACAACGCCGACCTGCGGCAGCGCATCCAGACCAACGGCGGGCCGCCGACGCCCGCCGACATGGACGAGCTGCTGGCCCGGCGCCGCAAGACGCGGTTCTTCCTCGCCCACCCGAAGACGATCGCCGCGTTCGGCCGCGAATGCACCCGCGTCGGCCTGTACCCGGCGACCGTCGAGGTGGACGGGCACCGCGCGCAGGCCTGGCGCGGCGTGCCGATCTACCCCTGCGACAAGATCCCGATCAGCCCGTCCGGGACGAGCTCGGTGCTCGCGCTGCGCACCGGCGAGGACGACCAGGGCGTGATCGGCCTGCGCCGCACCGGGCTGCCGAACGAGGTCCGTCCCGGCCTGTCGGTCCGGTTCACCGGAATCGACGACAAGGCGATCATGTCGTACCTGGTCAGCGCCTACTACTCGGCGGCCGTGCTGGTCCCCGACGCGCTGGGCGTCCTGGAGAACGTCGAGATCGCCCGCTAGCCGACCCCGCCATGCCGCACCCGCCATGACACCCGCCATGACGCACCCGCCATGAAGACCAGCATGAGAGGGGACGACGACATGCCCGTCTGGGGAGACGACCCGGCGGTCCTCCGCTGCGACCACCGCCCGGCCGCCGATCCCGAGGCGGACGGCCGCGCACCAGGTGGCCGGGCACCGGACGGCCGGGAACCGGGGCGCCGGGCTCCGGGCGGTCAGGGGCCGGGCGGCGATCCCGAAACGGGCGCCGCCCGGCCGGCGGCGGAGATCCTCGCCTGGAGCCGCCGCCTCCTCGACCCGGCGATGCGGGACGCGATCGAGACCCTGCCGGACGCGATGCACGGCATCGCCGCCTACCACTTCGGCTGGCGGGACGAGCGGGGACGCCCGCTCGACGCCGCGGCGGGCGCGTCCGGCAAGGCGATCCGTCCCGCGTTGGTGCTGCTGACGGCGCAGGCGGTCGGCGGGACGGCCGACGCCGCGGTGCCCGCGGCCGTCGCCGTCGAGCTGGCGCACAACTTCTCGCTCCTGCACGACGACGTGATGGACGGCGACCTCACCCGCAGGCACCGCCCGACCGCGTGGAGCGTCTTCGGGACCGGCCCCGCCGTCCTGGCCGGGGACGCGCTGCTCGCCGCCGCCTTCGAGGCTCTCGCGGGGGAGGGCGCGGCGATCGTCCCGCGCGCCGTCCGGACGCTCGGACGGGCCGTCATCGAGCTGGTCGAGGGCCAGAGCGCCGACCTCGCGTTCGAGGAGCGCGGCGACGTGACCCTCGACGAATGCGTCGCGATGGCGTACCGCAAGACCGGCGCGCTGCTCGGCGCCGCGTGCGCGCTCGGCTCCGACCACGGCGGCGGCACCGCCGCGCAGACCGCCCGCCTCCGCACCTTCGGCGAACGGCTCGGCCTGGCCTTCCAGCTGGCCGACGACCTGCTCGGCATCTGGGGCGACCCGGCCGTCACCGGCAAGCCCGTCCACGCCGATCTCCGCACCCGCAAGAAGTCGCTGCCCGTCGTGGCCGCGCTCACGTCCGCCACCCCCGCCGGTCACGAGCTGGCGGCGCTCTACCTGCGCGACGAGCCCCTCACCGACGACGACGCGTCCCGGGCCGCCGCGCTCATCGACGCCGCGGGCGGACGCGCCTGGACCACCGCCCGCGCCGACGCCGTCCTCGCCGACGCGCTCCGCGAGCTGGACGCC
>NZ_SMKT01000008.1 GCF_004348735.1 Actinomadura sp. KC06 | reverse complement strand
CCCGCGGCCGGCGGCACCGGGCGGGCCCCCGCCTCGGAGGGCTCGGCGGCGTCGTTCACCGCGTCGGTCGATACCACCTCACCTGGCACCCAGCCTCCTAGTCCGTGCGGGCGCTGCTCTCTCCGTGCCCCGCGGGATGCGCCCGTCCCCACCGGGCTCTGATGGCGCCAGTGTATCCGGCGCCCATTTCGTACTAGACCGTAACCAGGGAATGAACGTCGAGATTCCGCAGCTTGTCGCGTCCGTGAAGGAACGACAGCTCCAGGAGGACCGACAGACCGACGACGTCTCCCCCGCCCCGGCGGACGAGTTCGGCGGCGGCCGCGGCCGTCCCGCCGGTGGCGAGGACGTCGTCGACGATCAGCACCCGCTCCCCGGGCCGGAGCGCGTCGAGATGGATCTCTATCGTCTCGGTCCCGTACTCGAGATCGTAGGTCTCCTCGTGCGTCCGCGACGGGAGCTTCCCCTTCTTGCGCACCGGGACAAAGCCGGCGCCGAAGTGGTAGGCGACGGGCGCGGCGAGGATGAACCCGCGCGCCTCGATGCCGACGATCTTGTCGATGGTGCCGCGGCCGTAGTGGTTGACGATCGCGTCCACGACGCCGGCGAACGCGACGTGGTCGGCCAGCAGCGGCGTGATGTCCTTGAACACCACTCCCGGCTGCGGGTAGTCGTCCACGTCGCGGATCCGGTCCTGGATCAGCTTGCCGAGATCCACGTTGCTCCCCCGCCCTGACCGAACGCCGCGCTAACGGCTACTTGGCGCCGCCGCCGCGGCGCTGCTGACGGGTGCCGCGCTTGGGCTGCTGCCGCGGCCCCGTCTGCACCACCTTCTTGACGGTGACGGTGCTCCGGAGATCGGGGGCGTCGTCGTCCGGCTCGCCGCTGGACGTTCCGCCGGACGGTTCGTCATCGGGCGCGTCGCCGGGACCGCCGGCCGCGGCCTTCACCTTGGCGGTCTGCTTCTTCGCCTGCCGCTTCGTGCTCTGCTCGCGGCGGGCGATGTTCACGCGGATCTGCCTGTACTTCGGCTCGCGCTCCTTGAACTGGACGAGCAGCGGCGTCGCCACGCAGATCGACGAGTACGTGCCGACGATCATGCCGACGAACAGGGCGAGCGACAGGTCCTTCAGCGTCCCGGCGCCGAACAGCGTGGTGCCGATGAACAGGATCGCGCCGACCGGCAGGATCGCCACCAGGGAGGTGTTCAGGGAGCGGACCAGCGTGCTGCTGAGCGCCTGGTTGGCCGCCTGGCTGTAGGTCGTCTTGGAGGTCGCGGTGAGCGGTTTCGTGACCTCCTTGATCATGTCGAAGACGACGACCGCGTCGTACAGCGAGTAACCGAGGATCGTCAGGAAGCCCAGCAGGGTCGCCGGCGTGACCTCGAACCCGGACCAGGCGTAGATGCCCGCCGTGATGACCAGGTCGTGGATCAGCGCGACGACGGCGGCGACCGCCATCCGCCACTCGAACGCCAGCGACAGATACAGGATGATCAAGATCATGAAGACGATCAGCGCCTGCCACGCCTTCTCCTGGATCTCGCCGCCCCAGGAGGCGCCGACGACCTGCGTGCTGATCTTGTCGGCGGGGATGTTCAGCTCCTGGCTGACGTGCGTCTTGACCTCGGTGACGTGCGTAGAGGTCAGGCTCTCGGTCGTGACACGCCAGTCGCCGCCGGCCTTCTGCACGATCACCTGGTGGACGCCGCCGCCGGAGACGGCGCCGCGGACGTCCTCGATGGAGGAGCCGGGGGCCTTGAACGTGAAGACGGACCCGCCCTTGAACTCGACCCCGAAGTTGAGGCCCTGGACGAGCAGCCCGGCGAGGGACAGCACCAGCAGCAGCCCGGAGATCGCCGCCCAGATCTTCGGGCGGCCCACGATGTCGGCGCTGATCTCGCCCCGGTAGATCCGCGAGGTGACGGCACGCAGTCCCATGGGTCAGGCCTCCTGGCTCGTGCCGGCGGTGGCGGCGGACGGCTTCTGCGCCGCGCGGTGCAGCTTGCGCGGGTCGACGCCGGACAGCGGATGGCCGCGGCCGTAGAACCTCGTCCGCGACAGCAGCGCGACCAGCGGCTTGGTGAAGAAGAACACCACGATGACGTCGATGAGCGTCGTCAGGCCCATCGCGAACGCGAACCCGGCGACGCCGCCGACCGCGAGGAAGTACAGCACCAGCGCGGCGATGAACGTCACGGCGTCGGCGACCAGGATGGTGCGCCGGGCCCGCTTCCAGGCGGTCTCCACCGACGGCCTGAGCTTGCGCCCGGCGCGCAGCTCGTCCCGCAGCCGCTCGAAGTACACGATGAACGAGTCGGCGGTGATGCCGATGGAGACGATCAGGCCGATGATGTGCGGCAGCGAGAGCCGGAAGCCCATCCCCTCACCGAGGATCACGACCGCCAGGTAGGTGATGGCCGAGGCCACGATCAGGCTGGACACCGCGACTAGGCCGAGGCCCCGGTAGTAGAACATGCAGTACAGGACGACGAGGCCGAGCCCGATCGCGCCGGCGATGAGCCCGCCGGTCAGCTGGTCGGAGCCCAGCGTGGACGACACCTCGTCGATGGAGCTCTGCGTGAACTCCAGCGGCAGCGCCCCGTACTTGAGGACGTTCGCGAGGTCGGTGGCGTAGCGCTGGTTGAAGCTGTCGGGCGGCCCGTCGATGCTGGCGGTGCCGCCGGTGATCGCACCCTCCCTGATGCTGGGCGCGGAGACGATCTGGCCGTCCAGGACGATCGCGACCTGCGCCCGCGGGGAGTTCGGGTCCTGCTGGTAGGCGCCGTAGGCGTCGGTGGTGACCTCGCCGAACTGGCGGGCGCCCCTGCCGTCGAAGTCCAGCGAGACCGACCAGCTGGCCTGGCCCTGCTGGGAGTTCGGCGGCATCGCGTTGGCGCCGTCCACGTTCTCGCCGAGCACCCGGACGGGACCGAGGATGTACTTGGCGATCTGGCCGCCCTCGTCGTCCTGGTCGCAGGCGGCGACGAACTTGCGGCTCGGGTCGTTGGAGCCGGGGGCGCGCCGGTCGCCGGTGTAGCAGTCGAGCGCCTCGTACTGCTTGATCACGGCCTGGTCGGTCACGCCGGTGTAGTCCTGCGGGGGCGGCTGCTGGCCGGGCGCGGGCTGCCCCGGCAGCGGCTGGCCGGTCGGCGGGATCAGCGGCGACGTCGGCGACGGCGCCGCGCCGGACGGCGTGGGCGTCGGGGCCGTGAGCGCCCCGGACAGCGCCCTGCCGCGCGGCGTGGCCGACGCGGACGCCGACGGCTTGGCGCTGGCGGACGGCGAAGCGGACGGCGACGGGCTCTTGTCGTCCTTCTTCTTGCCGTCGTCCTTGGCCTTACCGGACGGGCTCGCGGACGGCGCCGGCGCGGCGCCCGTGGACGGCTTGCCGTCGGCGACGGCGAACACCTGGCGGAACTGCAGCTTCGCCGTCGTGCCGATCAGGCTGACGACGCGGCTCTGCCCCTCCCCGGGCACGTTCACCACGATGTTGTTGCTGCCCTGCTTGGCGACCTCCGCGTCGGACACACCGAGGCCGTTGACCCGCTGGGTCATGATCTTGACGGCCTGGTCCATCTGCTGCGCGGGCGGGTTCTTGCCGGACGACGTCTTGGCGGTGAGCGTCACCGTCGTGCCGCCGGCGAGGTCCAGCCCCAGCTTGGGCGTCGTCTGGCCCTGCCAGACGGCGACGCCGGAGAGGATCACCAGGATCGCGAAGAGCGCGAGAAGCGTGCGCCCGGGCTTGGGAGCGGTACTGGGCGGAGCCACTGGTCGTCTTACTTCCCGTCTAGTGTCGGCACCGGAGGAGGGTCAGGCGGACGGCTTGTCCGACGCCTTGACCTTGGCCCTCCCCTTGGGCTTGGACTCCTCGGCCTCGTCCGCCTCGTCCGCCCCGCCGGCCTCCGCGTCCTCGACGTCGTCGTCCTTGGAGAGGTCGACGCGGTCGCCGTCCTCGTCCCCGTCCGCCTCGGCGGGCTCGTCCTGCTCGTCGTCGAGGTCCTCGGGCTCGTCGTCCTTGAGGACCTGCATGACGGCCGCCTTGACGAAGCGCACCTCGACCCCGTCGGCGATCTCCAGCACGATGCCGTCGTCGTCGACCTCGACGACGGTCGCGCGCATGCCGCTGGTGGTCAGCACGCGGGCGCCTGGCTCCATGGCGTTCTGCATCTCCATCTGCTGCTTGCGGCGCCGGCTCTGCGGGCGGATCAGCAGGAAGTAGAAGACCAGGGGAACTGCGAGGAGCAGGAGCAGGTTGAAGGCCCCGCTACCGCCCGATTCCGCCGCGAGAATAATGTCGCTGCCCATTACAGGGGCGTCCTTCCGATGTCGTTAGCCCAGCCTTGTGACCGGAGCCTTGTGACCGGACCGGTCACATCTACGGGACCGCCGGCTGGAGAACGGTCAACCAAGTCCCGGAGTCTAGAGAGTACGCCAGACCCCGGCAACGACGCGACGACCGACGAAGCCGGGAAGTTCCCAACCCGTTACCCGAATGATCACTATTCGGGCCGATCGGCCGTCTCGTCCCGGTCCTCGTCCATATCGAACAGCGTCCCGGCCAGCGGCGCCGTCGGAGGCGGGGTCAGCCCGAGATGCGCCCATGCGGCGCCCGTGGCGACCCGTCCGCGCGGCGTCCTGGCCAGCAGGCCCTGCCGGACGAGGAACGGCTCGGCGACCACTTCCACGGTCTCCGGCTCCTCCCCGACCGCCACGGCCAGCGTCGACAGGCCGACCGGACCGCCGCCGAACTTGCGCAGCAGCGACCCGAGCACCGCCCGGTCGAGCCGGTCCAGGCCCCGTTCGTCCACCTCGTACAACGCCAGCGCGGCCTGGGCCGATTCCCTGGAGACCGTCCCGTCGCCGCGGACCTCCGCGTAGTCGCGGACGCGGCGCAGCAGCCGGTTGGCGATGCGGGGGGTGCCGCGGGAGCGCCCGGCGACCTCGGCGGCGCCGTCGTCGCTGATCTCCACGTCCAGCAGCCGCGCCGACCGCCGGACGATGATCTCCAGCTCGGCGGGCTCGTAGAAGTCCATGTGCGCGACGAACCCGAACCGGTCGCGCAGCGGCCCGGGCAGCATCCCCGCGCGGGTGGTGGCGCCGACCAGCGTGAACGGCGCGATGTCCAGGGGGATCGCGGTGGCGCCGGGGCCCTTGCCGACGACGACGTCGACGCGGAAGTCCTCCATCGCCATGTAGAGCATCTCCTCGGCGGGGCGCGCCAGGCGGTGGATCTCGTCCAGGAACAGCACCTCGCCCTCGGCGAGCGTCGACAGCACCGCCGCGAGGTCCCCGGCGCGCTCGATCGCGGGCCCGGACGAGATCCGCAGCGGCTGCCCCAGCTCCGCCGCGATGATCATGGCGAGGGTGGTCTTGCCGAGGCCGGGGCCGCCGGACAGCAGCACGTGGTCGGGCGTCCGGCCACGCCGCAGGGCGCTGTGCAGCACGAGCGAGAGCTGCTCGCGGACGCGTTCCTGCCCGATGAAGTCGTCGAGCTTCTTGGGCCGGAGCGCGGCCTCGATCACCTGCTCCTCGGGCCCGCCCGCGTCCGCCGCCACCAGCCGCTCAGGCTCACTCCCTGTTCCCTGTGGGAGGCGACCCCCCACACCCCCCGGTTCGCTGCCGCTCATCATTTGCTGAGCTTCTTCAAAGCGGACTTCAAAAGGGTCGCGACGGGCGGCGTCTCGGCGCCGTCGAGGTCGGCGGCGACGGCGCTGACGGCGGCGTCGGCGTCCTTGGCGGACCAGCCGAGGTTGATCAGGCCCATCTGGACCTGCTCGCGCCACGGCTCCGCGCGGGAAGGCGCGCGGACGTCGGCGGCGCCGTCGCCGACCGGGCCGCCGAGGCGGTCCCGCAGTTCCAGGACGATGCGCTGGGCGCCCTTCTTGCCGATGCCGGGCACCTGGGTGAGGGCGGTCACGTCCTCGGTGGCCATGGCGCGGCGCAGCGCGTTCGGGGTGTGCACGGCGAGCATCGCCAGCGCGAGGCGCGGGCCGACGCCGCTGGCCGTCTGCAGGAGCTCGAAGACGGATCGCTCGTCGTCGTCGGCGAAGCCGAACAGGGTGAGAGAGTCCTCGCGGACGACCAGCGACGTCGGCACCTTCGCCTGCTCGCCGACCCGCAGCCCCGCGAGCGTGGCGGGGGTGCACTGCACCGACAGGCCGACGCCGTGCACGTCGATCACCGCCCCGTCGGGCCCGGCGGCGGCCACCTTGCCGCTGACGAAGGCGATCATTCGCTGGTTCCTCCTCTGGTCCGGGCGGCGGCGGTCCGGGACGCGGCGGTGCGGGCGGCGAGGCGTTCCCGCTCGGCCCGCGCCGCCTCCTCGATCCGCGACCGCTGGGCATGGGCGCGGCGCTTTTGGGCGCCGCCGCGCCACACGTGGCAGATGGCGAGCGCGAGGGCGTCCGCCGCGTCCGCGGGCTTCGGCGGCGCGTCCAGGGACAGCAGCCGGGTCACCATCCTGGTCACCTGGGCCTTGTCGGCGCGGCCGTTCCCGGTGACGGCGGCCTTGGCCTCGCTCGGGGTGTGCAGCGCGACGGGCAGCCCGCGGCGGGCCGCCACCAGGAGCGCGACCCCGGCGGCCTGCGCGGTGCCCATCACGGTGCGGACGTTGTGCTGGGAGAACACGCGCTCGACGGCGACGGCGTCGGGGCTCAGCTCGTCCATGAGCGCCTCGATGCCCGTCTCGATGCCCAGCAGGCGCAAGGCGATGTCGTCGTCGGGGGCGGTCCGCACGACGGACACGTGCACCAGATGGAGCCGCTTGCCCGGGTCGCCCTCGACGACCCCCACCCCGCACCGGGTGAGCCCGGGGTCCACCCCCATCACCCGCACGGCCACTCCTTCGATCATCTGTTCGGCCGAACACGCTACCAAGTCAGCATGCACCGTTCACGTGCGCCCAGGGTGTGTCCTTTAGAAGCAGGGCGTGTCCCTAGAAGTAGTCAAGGGTGAAAGGCGTGGCGGCGAAGGCGGGTGACAGGGCGTCCGCGTCACCGCCCTGGAGCAGGCCGGTGCGGCGGAGCGTGGCGACCGGGACGCCCGCGTAGAGCGCCGCCAGGCCGCGGGGGCCGAGCCGGACGGCGCCGGCGTTCTCGGCGGTGCGCTCCAGGCGCCCCTCGCCGTCCTTGATCTCCAGCCGCCAGTGGCCCGAGTTCGCGGGAAGCTGCGGATCCTCGATGAGGAGGGACGCCCCCGCCGTCACTCCGGACGGGTAGCCGCGCGCCTCGATCGCGGCGGGCGCGTCCACCAGCCGCAGCATCCACTGGCTGCGGTGGACGTACTCGGTCTCGCGCTCCCGGAGCAGCCACAGCACCGGGTCGTAGGGCGCGACGCACGCCCGGACGGTCTCGGCGGTGGACGAGCCCGACCCGACGAGCGCCCACAGCGCCCGCAGGGTCCGCTCCGACGACGCCACGAGCCGGAGCACCTCCAGGCCGGTGGCGGACTCATTCCAGTGGTAGGCCAGGAACCCGTCCTCGGCCAGGTAGCAGAAGTGCTCGTCGGTTTCGAGCATCGAGCGCCACATCGGCTCGTCCCACCCGACGGGCCCGCAGTCCCGCGCGGCGCGGTGGGCGCGGCCGATCACGGCGGCGACCTCGGCGGCGTCGTCAGGGCCGGCCCTCCGGAGGGAGACGCGGTCGGCGGCGACCGTGCGCAGCGCCTCGGTGGGGATCTCGACGTGGTGCTCCGCGCCCGCGTGCTCCCAGCCGACCGAGCGGTAGAGGGTCGTGGTGGCGGGATACAGCACGGCCAGCGGATGGCCGAAGCCGGCGGCCCGCTCCAGCAGGCCGGTCATCAGCTCGCGCCCGATCCCCCGGCCGCGCTGCTCGGGCGCGACCGTGATCGCGCTGACGCCCGCCAGGGACACGGCGCGGCCGTGCCACCACTGCGTCATGTCGTACAGCGTGCCGGTGGCGATGATCTCGCCGCCGTCGAACCCGGCGAAGTTCCGTCCGGCCTCCAGCGTCGGCCGGGCGCGCCGGACGCGCTGCCGCCACGCCTCGTCCGGCACCGGCCCGAAGGCACGGGCCCGGATGTCGCGGACGCCGTCGAACTCGTCCGGCCTGAGCGCGCGGATCTCCATGATCCCGACCGTATGCCCTCCCGCTGACAACGAGGCGGCTAGTCCAGTGTGGCGAGCACCTCGTCGCTGACGTCGAAGTTGGCGTAGACGTCCTGGACGTCGTCGGAGTCCTCGAGCGCGTCGAGGAGGCGGAAGACCTTCTTGGCGTTGTCCTCGTCGAGGGGGACGGTCACGCTCGGCAGGAACTTGCTCTCCGCCGACTCGTAGTCGATCCCGGCGTCCACCAGGGCGGTGCGGACCGCGACCAGGTCGCCGGCCTCGCTGACGACCTCGAAGTTCTCCTCGTCGAGCTCGTTGACCTCCTCGGCGCCCGCGTCCAGGACGGCCATCATCACGTCGTCCTCGCTGGTGCCGGTCTTGGGGACGATCACGACGCCCTTGCGGTTGAACATGTAGGAGACCGAGCCCGGGTCGGCGAGGGAGCCGCCGTTGCGGGTGAGCGCGACGCGGACCTCGGAGGCGGCCCGGTTGCGGTTGTCGGTCAGGCACTCGATCAGGATGGCCACGCCGCCGGGCGCGTATCCCTCGTAGGTGATGTTCTGCCAGTCGGCGCCGCCGGCCTCCTCGCCGGCGCCGCGCTTGCGGGCGCGCTCGATGTTGTCGTTGGGGACCGAGTTCTTCTTCGCCTTGTAGATGGCGTCGTAGAGGGTCGGGTTGGCGTCGGGATCGCCGCCGCCGGTCCGGGCCGCCACCTCGATGTTCTTGATGAGCTTGGCGAAGAGCTTGCCCCGCTTGGCGTCGAGGGCCGCCTTCTTGTGCTTGGTCGTCGCCCATTTGGAATGGCCGGACATTCTGTCATTCCTCCTCTGTCGTCCGGCGCACCAGATCGGCGAAGTAGTGGTGCACGCGGAAATCGCCTGTCAACTCCGGGTGGAACGCGGTCGCCACGAGGCGCCCCTGGCGGACGGCGACGATCCTACCGGCGTTCGGGCCCCCCTCCGGCACATGCGCTGTGCGTCCGAGCACTTCGACGGCGTCCCCGACGGACTCCACCCAGGGGGCGCGGATGAAAACGGCGTGGTACGGCGTGTCCCCCATACCGGTCAGCACGACGTCGGATTCGAACGAGTCGACCTGGCGGCCGAAGGCGTTGCGGCGCACGGTCATGTCGATCCCGCCGACGGTCTCCTGGCCGGCGGCGCCGTCCCGGATCCGGTCCGCCAGCATGATCATCCCGGCGCAGGAGCCGTACGCGGGCATCCCGGCCTCGATCCGCTTGCGCAGCGGTTCCAGCAGGTCGAACGAGCGCGCCAGCCGCCACATCGTGGTGGACTCCCCGCCGGGCAGGACGAGCCCGTCCACCTCCTCCAGCTCCTCGCGGCGGCGCACGGTGAGGGTACGCGCCCCGGACGCCTCCAGCGCACGGGCGTGCTCGCGCACGTCGCCTTGCAGGGCGAGGACACCGATCGTCGGCACAGCAGTCACGAAGAACCTTCCGGGGGGTCGGCCAACCTTTGGACGTTCCGTACAACGCCGTACGACCTGGCGCGTCTTCCCCAGGCCCCGGCGCGTCCTCCCGGGGTCCGGCGCGGGTCGTCCCAGGAACGAACGGCGGGCCGGTCAGGCGTGTTTGAAGCGGCGGAGCGGGAGCTCCAGCGGCAGGAAGCCGTCCTTGCCGCGGTCGGCGATGCCGCGGCCGAACATGTGGGCCTCGGCGAGCGCCAGCCCGAACTCCTCGGGGTCGAACGGCAGCGGCACGTCGGGCGCGCCCCCGTCGATGGCCCGCCAGAACGGGCGCTCGGCGGGGAGCCGCTCGCCCTGGTCGACGACGACGCCGTCCTCGGCGGTGACGAACACGTCGCGGCGCAGGTCGCCGTACTCGTACCAGCGGAACCAGCAGCCGCGGATCACCGTGTGCAGGACGAGGACCCCGCAGCAGGAGTCGGGCAGCGCGGCGGCGGCGGTGTCGGCGATCCGGCGGGCGTCGTCGTCCAGGCAGAACAGCCGCCGGTCGCACAGCAGCAGCGCCCGCTCGAACGCCCCGACGAACAGCTCGTCCTCGTACGGCCAGAGCGCGAAGTCGAGGACGGTGTCACCGGTCTCCATGAGGGTGTCCGCCGGGTAGAGGCCGCGGGCGATCTCCGCGGCGGCGTCCGGATCGGGCACGAGGCCCGGCCGGAACACCTCGGCGGGCTCACCCGCGCTCGCGCACGCCAGCGCGACCGACCAAGCCATGCTCTCCCCTCCCGCGGCCGGGCACCGCCCAGGGATCTCTCCCTCACCGGCCGCGCCGCCAGCGTAAACCCTGTAAGGGCGCGCTGTGGAGTGGGGGCGCCCGTTTACCAGCCGCGGCCCGCGAACTTCTGGTCCTCGCCGAGGGAGGCGGCGCTGATGCCGACCATGGCCTCGCCGAGCCCGCGCGACACCTTGGCGATGACGCCGGGGTCGTCGTGGAAGGTGGTGGCCTTCACGATCGCCTCGGCGCGCTGGGCCGGGTTGCCGGACTTGAAGATCCCGGAGCCGACGAAGACGCCCTCGGCGCCGAGCTGCATCATCATGGCCGCGTCGGCGGGGGTGGCGATGCCGCCGGCGGTGAACAGCACGACGGGCAGCTTCCCGGCCTCCGCGACCTCCTTGACCAGCTCGTAGGGGGCCTGGAGCTCCTTGGCGGCGACGAACAGCTCGTCCTCGGGGAGGTTCTGCAGGCGCCGGATCTCCTGCCGGATCTTGCGCATGTGGGTGGTGGCGTTGGAGACGTCGCCGGTGCCGGCCTCGCCCTTGGAGCGGATCATCGCCGCGCCCTCGGTGATGCGGCGCAGCGCCTCGCCGAGGTTGGTGGCGCCGCAGACGAACGGGACGGTGAACGCCCACTTGTCGATGTGGTTGTCGTAGTCGGCGGGCGTGAGCACCTCGGACTCGTCGACGTAGTCGACGCCGAGCGCCTGCAGCACCTGGGCCTCCACGAAGTGGCCGATGCGGGCCTTGGCCATCACCGGGACGGACACCGCGGAGATGATCCCGTCGATCATGTCGGGATCGCTCATCCGGGAGATGCCGCCCTCGGCGCGGATGTCGGCGGGGACCCGCTCCAGGGCCATGACGGCGACCGCGCCCGCGTCTTCGGCGATCTTCGCCTGCTCGGGCGTGACGACGTCCATGATCACGCCGCCCTTGAGCATCTCCGCCATACCGCGCTTGACGCGGGCGGTCCCGGTCTCAGGCGCGGCGTTCTCAGGGACGGGAGTGGAAGTGGACACGGGCATTCCTCACGTGACGGGCGATAAGTCACCTTCAATGATATTCCCTGCTCGGACGAGTCCCGGACCCGGCAGAGTGTCAGCGCCTCCTGCGCGTTCACTTACGGGGTGTAGGGCGCCTACGGGGTGTAGGGCTTGCCGTCGTTGACGAGCACGACCCAGACCTGTCCGGGCGCGAAGTTCATCGGCTCGCCGGCCTCGGTGGTGAACGTGGTGCCCTTGTCCTCGGACGTCCGGGACCACTTGGACTTGTAGGCCTTCCCGTCGCGCAGGACGACCGCCCGCCCGGTGCCGGTGGTGTCGATCAGCGGGGTGTAGCTGCCCAGGAAGTCGTGGAACTTCGACCGGGTGGTCTTGGCGTACTGGACGACGATCGTCTTCCCGCCTAGCCGTCCGCCCTCGGCGGCGCGGCTCGGGCTGCCGCCCCAGCTGGCGAGCCACCGCTTGTGCTTGGCGGACCAGGTGAACCCCATCTTCGCGGCCGGCCACCTGGCGGTGAACGACGTGACCGGCTTGCCGCCCGCGGCGGGCGCGTCCCCGAAGCGGAAGCCGACGTCCTGCGGCGGCGTGGCCTTCGGCGCCCGCTTGAGCAGGGCCTTCGGATCGGCGTACAGGTTGTACGGTGCGGGCTTGCCGCCGAACCGGTAGTAGGCGCCGCCCGCCTTCTCCTGGGAGACCTCGTACGCGGGCGACTTGCGGACGTACTTCTTCATCTTGCTCTGGACGCCGGAGAACGCGAAGGCGGGCCGGCCGAACTGGGGCAGGATGTGCAGGTCGGAGATGCGGGCGCTGCGGACGGGCCCGACGCGCTTGGGCAGCCGGGAGGAGTACACCGCCATCAGCCGCGTCTCGCCGCCCTCGACCTGCTCGACGTACACGATGTCGGCGGCCGACACCCCGCTCTGCGGGAACGCGGGCCGGGTGTTCTCGATCTTGACGGCGAGGACGGGGTCGGTCACGCCCTTCGTGCCGCCGGTGAACGGGTGCGTCGCTGGTGCGGGCGTCCCGGACTCCGCCGGTCCGCCGGTGCTGCGCGGCGGCGGCGCCGACGCTGGGTCGCCGGAGTCAGAGCAGGCCGGCAGGACGGCCCCCGCGACGGCGAGGACGCCGAGCCACGCCGCCGTCCGGCGCCGGCCGGTGGTGCCCCAAACGGATCGCACGATGTGCCCCTCCCTTGGACGGTCTGCCAGAGGGTAGCGAACACGCCCGGGTGCGCCCGCCCCCCGGCAGCGGTACGGTTCGGCAGGCCGGGACCGCTCAATCGGAACGCTCGGATCGGTAGGCGGGCCCCCTCAACTGCCAGGCGGGTCGCCGCCTCAAATGCCGGGCGGGGGGCGTCTCAGATGCCGGGCGGGTCGTCGTCGATCTCGAAGAAGTCCGGGAGCGGGGCGCGGCCGGCGAGCGGCAGGATCCGGATGAGGGGCTTGCGGCGCGCGATTCTGGCCTGGGCGACGGCGTCGTTGTAGAAGCGGCGCGCGTAGGCGACCTTCGCGGCGGACGAGGACAGCTCGTCCAGCACGGCCTCGCCGGCGCCGCGGGCGGTGAGGGTCCCGACGAACTCGGGCTGGTCGACGACGGCGCGCAGCGCCCGCGACAGGTCGCTCTCGGCGAACTCGCGGTTGTCGGCGTCGGCCGTGCGCGCCTCGTGCGCGGCGGTGGCCAGCACGAGGCTCGCGGCCGGGTCGAGCAGCCGGGACGCGGCCAGTTCGAGCGCGGCGGCGGCCCGCCTGACCAGCGCGGCGTCCAGCGCGGCGCGGGCGGTCTCGACGCGGACGTGCAGCCGGTCGAGCCGCGTGGCGCGCCACGACACGTACACCGCGATCAGGAACGCGACCGCGATCCAGAACAGGACGTCGATGATCCAGTCGTAGGACATCAGCGCTCCGCCTACGCGCCGAGGCCGGACTCGACGACGCCCGCGCCGGCGTCGGTGACCGTCTCGTACACCCTGAGCACGTCGCGGGCCACGGACGACCAGTCGTAGGCGCGCACGGCCGCGCGCGCCTCCGCCGACAGCTGCTTGCGCCGGGCCGGGTCGTCGAGGAGCTCGCCGGCGGCGGCCGCGAGGGCCTTGTGGTCGCCCGCCGGGAACAGCGCCCCGGCGCGCCCGCCGAGCAGCACCCGGTCGAACGCCTCGATGTCACTGGCCAGGATCGGCGCGCCCGCCGACATGGCCTCCACGAGGACGATGCCGAAACTCTCGCCGCCGAGGTTCGGCGCGACGAACACGTCCACCGAATGGTAGGCGCGGACCTTGTCCGCCTCGCTGACCAGGCCGAGGAGGACGACCCGGTCGCGCAGGTCCGGCGAGACGCGGGCGGCCACGTCGTCGGCGTCGCCGGGCCCGGCGAGCAGCAGCCGCAGGCCCGGGCGGCGCCGTCCGAGGATCTCGAAGGCGCGCAGCAGCACGTCCAGCCCCTTGCGCGGCTCGTCCATGCGGCCGAGGAAGCCGAGCGCGCCGCCGTCGCCGTCGCCGGGACCGCGCGGCGCGGCTCCGGCGGACGGGACGCGGCCGGGCCAGCCGGGCAGCGGGTCCGCCATCGCGTACCGCTCGGTCGCGACGCCGTTCGGGATCAGCACGGCGTCGCCGCCGAGATGGTCGACGAGGCTGGTGCGGGCGGCCTCGGACACGGCGATCCGGCCGGTGATCTTCTCCAGGGCGCTGCCCAGGATCGGCGACATGACCGACAGCGCCCGCGACTTCACGAACGAGGCGTGGAAGGTACCGACGATCGGGCCGTCCGCCGACCAGCAGGCGAGCAGGCCCAGGGACGGCGCCGCGGGCTCGTGGACGTGCAGGACGTCGAAGCCGCCCTCGTTGATCCAGCGCCGGACGCGTCCCGCCGACAGGAACCCGAACGCCAGCCGGGCCACCGATCCGTTGTAGGGGACGGGGACCGCGCGCCCGGCCGACACCGCGTACGGCGGCAGGCGCGCGTCGTCGTCCGCGGGCGTGATCACCGACACCTCGTGGCCGAGCGCGATCAGCGCCTCGGCGAGGTCGCCGATGTGCTGCTGGACGCCGCCCGGCACGTTCCACGTGTACGGGCAGACAATGCCGACTTTCATAGCGCGCCGACTCTCATCAAGCCCCGTCCGCCAGGTCTTCCACCCAGACCTTCTGCAGCATGTGCCAGTCTTCCGGGTGGGCGGCGATGCCCGCCTCGAAGACCCCCGCGAGCTCCTGGGTCATGGCCTGGATCTTCTCCTGTCTGCCGCCCTCGTCGGGCACCCGGATCTCCTCGTGGACGCGCGCCGCCCAGTACTCGCCCTCATACCAGAGTGTCACGGGAATGAGCGCGGCGCCGGTCTGGAGCGCGAGCGCCGCCGGGACGGCGGGCATCCGGGCGGTGGCGCCGAAGAACCGCACGTCGATGCCGCTCTCGGTCAGGTCGCGGTCGACGACCAGGCACACCGGCCTGCCCGCGCGGAGCCGCTGGGCCATCCGGCCGTAGGCGGACGCGCCCCGGTGCGCGAGGACCTCCATGCCGAGCCCCTCCCGGAACTCGACGAACCGGTCGAACAGCGACTCGGGCCTGAGCCGCTCCGCGACGGTGGTGAAGGGGTACCCGCAGTGCACCAGCCACGCGCCGGCGTGCTCGTAGTTGCCCATGTGCGGCAGGGCGAGGATGACGCCGCGGCCGGAGTCGAGGCTGGTGAAGATCTTCTTCTCGCCGGTGACCCGCATCCGGCCGAGGATCCGCGCCCGGTCGTACTCGGGCAGCCGGAACACCTCCAGCCAGTAGCGGAAATAGGACCGCAGCACCTTCTTGCTGAGGACGCGGACCTCGTCGTCGACGGCGTCCTTGCCGAGGACGCGGCACAGGTTCTTCTCCAGCTGGCGGACGCCCGCGCCGTGGCGGTGCCAGGTGCGGTCGGCGAGCGCGGCGAACGCGAGCCGGGCCGCGCGTTCGGGCATCTTCCGGACGACCGTCCAGCCGAACGCGTAGGCGGCGTCGGTCACCTCGTCCCGCAGCACCGCGGCGCGTTCCCGCGGGCGGGCGGCGGTCACGGTCTCGGCTCCGCCGCGGAGCCCCTCGCCTGAGCCGCGTCACCGGACTCGGCGTCGCTGGGCCCGCCGGCGTCGCCGGCCTCGGCGGCGGCCTTCGCCTGGACGTGGACCGTCGCGAACCGCTGCCCGATCGTGATCGTGCTCAGCCCGGCGAGCGCCCACAGCGCGACCGCGAGGATGAACGGCACGCCGAGCCCGTCGAACCCGGCGGCGACCAGCGCGACGATGAGGCGCTCGGCCCGCTCGGCGATGCCGACGTTGCAGGTGTAGCCGAGCCCCTCGGCCCGGGCCTTGGCGTACGACACCACCGCCCCGGCGACCAGGCAGTACAGCGCGACCCAGGCGAGCGTCTCCTGCCCGTCCCGGTACAGCCCGATCATCAGCCCGGAGAAGATCGCGGCGTCGGCGACCCGGTCCATCGTGGAGTCCAGGAACGCGCCGAACTTGGAGATCTTGCCGGTGACGCGGGCGACGGCGCCGTCCAGCATGTCGAACAGCACGAACGCGGTGATGACCATCGTGCCCCAGAAGAACTCGCCGCGCGGGAACAGCACGAGCGCGCCGGCGGCGACGCCCAGCGTCCCGACGACGGTGATCGCGTTCGGCGACGGCCCGATCCGCGCGACCGCGTGTCCGACGGGCGTGAGGGCGCGTTCCAGTCCGGGCCTGATCTTGTTGAGCATCGCCGTCCGTTCTGCTGGTCTCGGGGCGCCAATCGTAGTGCGGCCGGCACGCACCGGTGGTCAGGGCCGGGTTTGCGGCCGCCGCGCCGCGGACAGATCACGGTTGATTGTCCTTCACCCCTTGTGGTCCCGCTCGCCACGGGAAAAGGTGGTGGTACGGGTGTGACGTCGGTCACGCACGTTGGACGAGGTCGGACGCCGCACTCGGACGTCAGGGCCGGACCGCCGCGAGGTCCGGGCCCAACCGCACGCGGGCCCCGCACGTGCGCGACACGCGCGGAGACCCCTCCGAGGAGGTAGTCATGGCGGACAAGGGAGGCCACCCGGGAGCCCCCGGCAGGGCACCGGAGGCCGGCGGGTGCGACAAGGTGCGCAATGTCGCGCTGGTCGGCCATTCCGGGGCCGGGAAGACGACGCTGGTGGAGGCGCTGCTCGCCGCCACGGGCACGCTGCAGCGGGCGGGGAAGGTCGAGGACGGCACCACCGTCAGCGACTACGACGAGGTCGAGGTGCGCCAGCAGCGCTCGGTGAACCTCGCGCTCGCCCCGTTCGAGCACGGCGGCGTCAAGATCAATCTCATCGACACCCCGGGCTACGCCGACTTCGTCGGCGACCTGCGGGCCGGGCTGCGCGCCGCCGACGCGGCGCTGTTCGTGATCTCGGCGGTGGACGGCATCGACGGCCTCAGCCGGATGCTGTGGGAGGAGTGCGCCGCCGTCGGGATGCCCCGCGCGGTCGTCGTCACCAAGGTCGACCAGCAGCGCGGCGACTTCGACGACGTGGTCATGACCTGCCAGGACGTCTTCGGCGAGGGCGTAGCGCCGCTGTACTTCCCGGTCAGCGACGGGGACGGGCTGAAGGGCCTCATCGGGCTCCTGACCCAGCGGTGCCTCGACTACTCCACCGGGCAGCGCACCGAGTGCGACCCCGACCCGGAGTACCTGGACCAGATCGCCGAGCAGCGCGCGACGCTGATCGAGGGGATCATCCAGGAGAGCGAGGACGAGTCCCTCATGGACAGGTACCTGTCCGGCGAGGACCTCGACGTCAAGGCGCTCATCGAGGACCTGGAGACCGCGGTGGCGCGCGGCAGCTTCTACCCCGTCCTCGCGACGTCGGTGCCGCACGGCGACCACCCCGGCCCGGTCGTCGGCATGCAGGAGCTCCTGGAGATCATCACGCAGGCGTTCCCGTCCCCGCTCGAGCACGGCATCCCCTCCGTGACCCCGGTGAAGGGCGGGCCGCCGAAGGAGGTGGCCTGCGACCCGGACGGGCCGCTGATCGCCGAGGTGATCAAGACCACGTCCGACCCGTACGTCGGGCGGATCTCGCTGGTCCGGGTGTTCTCCGGGACGCTGCGCCCCGACACGACCGTGCACGTGTCCGGGCACGGCATGGAGGACCGCGGCCACGAGGACCACGACGTCGACGAGCGCGTCGGCGCGCTCACGTCCCCGCTCGGCAAGGCGCAGCGGACGGTCTCGTCCTGCATCGCGGGCGACATCTGCGCGGTCGCGAAGCTCACCCGCGCCGAGTCCGGCGACACCCTCTCCGATCCCGGCTCCCCGATGGTGATGGCCCCCTGGACGATGCCCGACCCGCTGCTGCCGGTGGCGATCCGGGCGAAGTCCAAGGCCGACGAGGACAAGCTCAGCCAGGCGCTCGGCCGGCTCGTCGCCGAGGACCCCACGCTGCGGCTGGAGAACAATTCCGAGACGCGGCAGCTCGTGCTGTGGTGCATGGGCGAGGCCCACGCCGACGTGCTGATCGACCGGCTCAAGACGCGCTACGGCGTCGAGGTCGAGCGGGTCGGGCTGCGCGTCCCGCTGCGGGAGACGTTCGGCGGGTCCGCCAAGGGCCTCGGCCGGCACGTCAAGCAGAGCGGCGGGCACGGCCAGTACGGCATCTGCCACATCGACGTGGAGCCGCTGCCGTCCGGCGAGGGCTTCGAGTTCGTCGACAAGATAGTCGGCGGGGTGATCCCCCGGCAGTTCATCCCGTCGGTCGAGAAGGGCGTCCGGCAGCAGATGACGCGCGGGGTGTCCGCGGGGTATCCGCTGGTGGACATCAAGGTCACCCTGCACGACGGCAAGGCCCACTCGGTCGACTCGTCCGACATGGCGTTCCAGGCCGCCGGGGCGCTCGGGCTGAAGGACGCGGCGAGCCAGGTGCCGATCCTGCTCCTGGAGCCGGTCGACGAGGTGGACGTGCTCATCGCCGACGAGTACGTGGGCCCGATCATGTCCGATCTGTCGTCGCGGCGCGGCCGGGTGCTCGGCTCCCAGGCGGTGCCCGGCGGCCGCACGATGATCAAGGCGGAGGTGCCGCAGCTGGAGATCGTCCGGTACGCGATCGACCTGCGGTCGATGTCGCAGGGCACCGGCACGTTCAGCCGGAAGTTCCTGCGCTACGAGCCGCTCCCGTCGCATCTGGCGGAGAAGGTCGCCGAGGAGTCCAAGGACGGCTGACAGCGGGGCGCGGGGAGGGGCGGCCCGGCTCGGACGGGCCGCCCCTCCTCCGCGTCCGGCCGGGAGTTCATCCTTTCGTCATCCGCCCCTCATCCCAGAGGTTGAGAGCAGGTCGGCCGCCGGGCCGATGATCTTCCCGGATCACCGTGGCACGCTGACTTCGCCATGGAAAAATCGGGGGAAGAACGGCGGCGCGAAGGGCCGGGCAGGCGCCGTTTCGTCAAGAGCATCGGGCTCGCGGCCGGCGGCCTGCTCGCGGGCGGCGCCGGCGTCGTGACCGAGCAGGCGTGGCAGGACAAGCCCGTCCCGGCGTCGGCCGCCTCGGTGGAGTCCTGGCGGCCGCCCGGCTGCCAGGTCGACGTGTTCTGGTCGGTCGACACCAAGCGCCGCCTCGTCGCGCTCACCTTCGACGACGGCCCGATGGAGCGGTGGACGCCGCAGGCCCTCGACGCGCTGGACGCCGAGAAGGTGCCCGCGACGTTCTTCGTCGTCGGGAGCAGGCTCCGCCGCAACGCCGATCTCGTCCGCGGCAGGTTCGGCCGGCACGAGATCGGCAACCACACGTGGCGGCACGACGACCTGTCGAGGATGAGCCACGCCGCCGCCTACCGGTCCATCCACCGCACCCACGAGGCGATCAAGGAGGTCACGGGCCGCGCGCCGACGCTGCTGCGCCCGCCGTGGGGCCGCCTCGGCGGGACGACCCTGCACGTCGCCGCCGAGCACGGCTACGACATCGCGCTGTGGTCGCTGCTGGTGCAGGACCGCCGGTTCGCCGACCGGCCGTCCGCGCTGGTGGACGCCGTCGTGGACAACGCCAGGCCCGGCTCCATCGTGCTCGCCCACGACGTCGGCGCGCCGAGCCGGAAGGTCGCCGTCCAGGAGCTGCCCGCCATGATCCGCGGGCTGCGGGAGAGGGGCTTCGAGTTCGTCACCGTGTCGCAGCTGCGGCAGGCGGCCCCGCCGCCCTTGCCGGGGGGTGTGGGGGGTCGTCCCCCCACAGGGGAAAACGGCCGGGCCGGAGAGAAGGGGATCTTCCTGCCGGAGCGGCCGCGCGGCTCTAGGGTTGGATGATGCACACCCCGGCCCACCGCCTGGGTCTCGCCTCGAGGCTCTGGCGGTCCGTCGTCGCCGCGTCCGTCGTCGGGACGCTCCTCTACACCAGCTCGTACGGGGACAACGACGCCTTCCCGCTCGGTCCGATGACGCAGTTCGCGTTCGCGGTGAAAGACGACGGCGGCACGATCAACTCCTTCTGGCTGGAGGCCGACACCGCGGCCGGCGTGCACGTGAAGCTGTCCATGGACGCCGTCGGGACGGGCATGAAACGCGCCGAGATCGAGGGGCAGATGAGCCGGATCGTCCGCGACCCGTCCCTGCTCCAGGGGATCGCCGAGGGGCACCGCAGGCTGCATCCCCGCGAGCCCGGGCTGACCAGGATCTACGTCGTGCAGGAGATCAAGACGCTGAAGCGCGGCAAGGTGGTAAGCGTCACGAAGCAGAACCGCGTCGTCTGGGACGTGCGATGACGGCCGCGGCGACACCGGAGGCGCCCCGTCCCGTCGAGGCCGGCGCGTCCGGGGACTCCACCGCCCGCACCGCCTGGGACCGCTGGTGGTTCGGGCCCGCCCCGCGCGCCCGCGTCGCCTGGCTGCGGATCCTCGGCTACGCGTTCCTGCCGTTCGACATGCTGCTGCTGACCGGCAGTTCCCTGGCGCACGCGCGGCTGCCCGCCGACCTGTACCAGCCCGTCCTGCTCGGGCGGCTGCTGCACATCCCCGCGCCCACGTTGTGGTCCATGTACACGCTGCTGGTGGTGACGATCGCGGCCGGGCTGGTCGCGGCGACCGGACGGGTCCTGCCGAGGGCGACCGGGTACGTCGCCGCGTGCGGTTACCTGTGGTGGGTCACGATCAGCATGTCGTACGGGAAGGTCGACCACGACCATCTGGCGCTCGTCGTGGCGCTGTTCGCCCTGCCGAGCGTCGGACGCGCGAGGATCGGCGACACGCAGGGCTGCGAGGCGTCGGCGTGGTCGGTGCGCTGCATCCAGATCGGCGTCGTCGCGGCGTACTTCCTGTCCGCGTGGGCGAAGGTGCGCATCGGCGGGTTCCCCGCGTGGCCGAACGGCAACACCGTCCAGTGGGCGCTGAGCCGGCGCGGGACGCCGTTCGGGCGCAGCCTCATCGACTACTCGCCGGTCCTCAAGGCCAGCCAGTGGATCATGTTCGTGGCGGAGGCGGTCTCCCCCGTGATCCTGTTCCTGCGCGGGCGCCCGCTGTACCTGATGGTGCTGTTCTTCGCGGGCTTCCACGTCGTCACCTACGCGCTGATGACGATCCACTTCCTGCCGCACGCCATCTGGCTGGCGGCGTTCCTCCCGCTGGAGCGGCTCACGGGACTGCTGCCCGAGCGGCTGCGCGGCCGGACGGCGGCGGACGAGGCGCCCGCGTCCGGTCAGCGCGAGCCGCTGCCCTCCTGACGGGCGCCGCCTGGACGCTGCGCCGCCGGGAGCCTGCACGCCGCCGTCCCGCCCGGCATGCGGTGCCGGTTGATCGCGACGAGCCGGTAGGCGGCCTGCGCGGCCCAGCTCACCGGCGCGATCCGGATGGCCACGCCGAGCGCCCGCCAGGCGCCGCCGGCCTCGGTCAGCAGCCGTCCGACCGCGTCCGCGCCGCCGCTGACCCGGCCCAGCCGGTCGACCCACAGCACCTCGTGCTCGGCGCGCTCGACCGTCGTGCCGAGATCGTCCAGGTCGGCGAACTGGAACGGGACGACCTCCGCCCGGACGGGCACGTACCGCTCCAGGAACCGCGCCGACGTCGTGCAGAAACCGCAGTCGCCGTCGTACACCAGGACCGGCTGATCACGCCGCTTCAGGGGGCTCATGACGCGGGCCAGGCGTCGGCGAGCATCTGCCGGGTGTCGCGCAGCAGCTGCGGCAGCACCTTGGTGTGCCCGACGACCGGCATGAAGTTGGTGTCGCCGCCCCAGCGCGGGACGACGTGCTGGTGCAGGTGCGCCGCGATCCCCGCGCCCGCGACCAGTCCCAGGTTCATCCCGACGTTGAAGCCCTGCGCGCCGCTGGCCTTGCGCAGCGCGGTCAGCGAGTGCCGCGTGAACACCGCCAGCTCCGTGTACTCCGCCTCGTCGAGGTCGGCGTAGTCGGCGACGTGCCGGTACGGGACGACCATGAGGTGCCCGGAGTTGTACGGGTAGAGGTTCAGCACCGTGTACACCGACGCGCCGCGGGCGACGACGAGGCCGTCCTCGTCGGGCATCTTCGGGATCTCGCAGAACGGGCAGCCGTCGTCCGAGCCCGCGCCCGTCGGCTTGTTCTCGCCCTTGATGTAGGCCATCCGGTGCGGGGTCCACAGCCGCTGGAATCGGTCGGGCTCGCCCGCGCCGCCCCGCTCCTGCTCGAAGCGGGGCCCAGGCTCGTTCTCTGCGCTCAAGGCGGCGGTCTCCTTTTGTTCACGGCCTGACCAGCAGCATAGAGAGAGATGCCCGGGATGCTGTAGCCGGGATCCCCGCCGGGCACGCGTGCGGGACGCGCCCGCGATCACACCCGTGCGTGACGTCCCGCGGGTCCCTCCGCCACCATGGTCATTCCACCGACCCCCAGGGAGCGATCATGACCGGGCTCGACAAGGGCTTCACCGGAAGTGGCGAGCCGAGGCCGGAGCCCGGTGCCGGGACGTTCTTCCCCGGGCCCGCCGCGCGCCGGGGGCCGGTGCCGCCGTCGAGACCGCCCCTGTCCGCGCCGTCCGCGCTGACCTCGGGCGCGAACGCGCTGCCGATGACGCTGCAGGGCACGCCCGGCGACATCACCACCGCGGTGGACGGCCGCATCACGATCGAGAACGGCGTCATAGGGAAGATCGCCGCGCTGGCCGCGCTGGAGGTCGGCGGGGTCGCCGCCCTCGTCCCGCGTCCCGGCGCTCCGGGTCCCGGCGCGCAAGGCCCCGACGCGCAGGGCCCGGACGCCCAGGGCCCGGACGCTCAGGGCCGGGACGCGGCGCGGGCGCGGGCGGGCGTGCGCGTCGACCTGGACGAGCACGCGGACGAGGTCGCCCTCGACGTCGCGATCGCCGTCGAGTACGGCACCGTCATCAAGGACGTGGCGAGGCTGGTGAAGGCGAACGTGGCGCGGGTCGCGGGCATGATGCTCGGGATGCGGATCGCCGCGGTGAACGTGTCGGTGGAGGACGTCCGCCTGCCCGGCGATCAGGCCGCGACGCGGGCGTAGCACGTCTGCATGGCGACGCCGACCGACACCGTGGTGACCTTGACGCGCTGGACGAGCTGCGGCGGGACGCCCGTGAAATGGAACGTGTGCGGCCCGCCGCCCTTGACGGTGGTCTGCTGCGACGCCGGTTGCCGCCCTCCGTCCAGGGACATCTCGGCCCGGATCGCCCCGCTGGAGGAGACGGTGATCACGACGTCGACCCCGTCGCGGACGGCACGGTAGTACGCCGTCCCCCGCGGGCACCACGACAGCTGGGCCGGGCCGTTCTGCTCGGGGATCTCGGGCCCGCCGCCCTGCCCGCCGGGGTAGGGCTCTCCCCTGCGGTTCTCCTGCGGCGCGGGCCGCGTCGGGGACGCGGGAAGGCCGGCGCCGCCGGGCTGCCCGCCGGTCGGCGCGGCGGACGGGTTCGCCGGGCCCTGGGCGCCCGCGGCCCCGGCGTCCCGCCCGTCGTCCATCAGCGGCATGAGGAGCACCACGACGGCGGCGGCGGCCAGCAGCGCGGCACCGCCGTAGCCGCCGATCCGGACCCAGGGTGACCGGGGCCGCCGGACCCGCCGGGCCCGCCGCGCAGACCACGGCCGCCGCCGCGCCGACCGGGGCGACCGCGTCGACCGGGGCCACCGCCCCGGGCGCCCGACCTTCATCCGCCGTCTGCTCAAACCGGGCCCTCCAGCCGCCCGTCAGATCTGCACGCGGGCCTCGACCGCCTTGGCGATCTCGTCGGCCGCCTCGGCGATCGGGACCCCGTTCTTCTGCTCGCCGTTGCGGTACCGGAACGACACGGCGTCCTTGGCCACGTCGTCGTCGCCCGCCAGCAGCATGTACGGGATCTTCTGCTTCTGCGCGTTGCGGATCTTCTTCTGCATCCGGTCGGACGAGGCGTCCACCTCGACCCGGATCCCGCGCTCGCGCAGCGCGGCGGCGGCCTTCTCCAGGTGCGGGACGTGGGCCTCGCCGATCGGGATGCCGACCGCCTGCACCGGTGCCAGCCAAGGCGGCATCGCGCCCGCGTAATGCTCCAGCAGCACGCCGAAGAACCGCTCGATCGACCCGAACAGCGCCCGGTGGATCATGACGGGCTGCTGCCGGGTGCCGTCCGCCGCCTGGTACTCCAGGCCGAACCGCTTGGGCTGGTTGAAGTCGACCTGGATGGTGGACAGCTGCCAGGTGCGGCCGATGGCGTCCTTGGCCTGGACGGAGATCTTCGGGCCGTAGAACGCGGCGCCGCCCGGGTCGTCGACAAGGTCGAGGCCCGACTCCTCGGCCGACTCGCGCAGCGCGGCGGTGGCCTCCGCCCATTCGTCGTCGGAGCCGATGAACTTCTCGGAGTCGTCCTTGGTGGACAGCTCCAGGTAGAACTCGTTCAGCCCGTAGTCGCGGAGGAGGTCGAGCACGAAGGTGAGCAGCTTCTTGATCTCGTCGACCATCTGCCCGCGGGTGCAGTAGATGTGCGCGTCGTCCTGGGTCATGCCGCGGACGCGGGTGAGGCCGTGGACGACGCCGGACTTCTCGAACCGGTACACCGACCCGAACTCGAACAGCCGCAGCGGCAGCTCCCGGTAGGACCGCCCGCGCGCCCTGAAGATCAGGTTGTGCATCGGGCAGTTCATCGGCTTGAGGTAGTAGTCGCCGCCGTCGACCTCCATGGGCGGGAACATGTCGTCCTTGTACCAGCCTAGGTGGCCGGAGGTGTCGAACAAGTCGCCCTTGGTGATGTGCGGGGTGTTGACGAACTCGTAGCCGCTCTCCTCGTGCCGCCTGCGCGAGTAGTCCTCCATCACGCGGCGGACGACGCCGCCCTTCGGGTGGAAGACGGCGAGGCCGCTGCCGATCTCGGACGGGAACGAGAACAGGTCGAGCTCGGCGCCGAGCCTGCGGTGGTCGCGCTTCTCGGCCTCCTCCAGGAACTTCAGGTACTCGTCCTGCTTCTCCCTGGACTCCCACGCGGTGCCGTAGATCCGCTGGAGCTGCGGGTTCTTCTCGCTGCCTCGCCAGTACGCGCCGCCGGTCCGCATCAGCTTGAACGCGGGGATGACGCGGGTGGACGGCAGATGCGGGCCGCGGCACAGGTCCTTCCAGCGCAGCTCGCCGGACTTGGCGTCGAGGTTGTCGTAGATGGTCAGCTCGCCGCCGCCGACCTCGACGCTGGCACCCTCGGCCGCCTCTTCGGCGCCACCTGAGCCCTTGAGGCCGATGAGCTCCAGCTTGTAGGGCTCTTCGGCCAGCTCGGCGCGGGCGTCGTCGTCGGAGACGGGACGGCGGGAGAAGCGCTGCCCCTGCTTGACGATCTCGCGCATCCGCTTCTCGATGCGCTTGAGGTCGTCGGGGGTGAACGGCTCGGCGACGTCGAAGTCGTAGTAGAAGCCGTTCTCGACGGGCGGGCCGATGCCGAGCTTCGCCTCGGGGAACAGCTCCTGGACGGCCTGCGCCATGACGTGCGCGGCGGAGTGCCGCATGATCGCCCGTCCGTCGGCGGAGCCGATCTCGACGGGCTCGACCGCGTCGCCGGCGCTCAGCCCGGCCGCGAGGTCGCGCAGCTCGCCGTTGACCCGGGCCGCGATCACGGTGCGGCCGTCGGCGTCCAGCGCCTGGCCCGCGGTGGCGCCCACCGGCACCGCCCGCTCGCCGCCGTCGACGGTGATGCGCAGCTCGGACACGGATTCTCCTCGTGGTGATGGGCCGGGATCAGCGGGTTCCGATGGTATCGACTCGGGGTGGGCCCCGGACGCATCCGCCTCCATCTCTGGTGCTCCTCTGATCATGGAGGGCCCGCGGCGATCCCGGTCGGCGGCCTTGGAAAGCGAGAGGGCCCCGGGATCGCTCCCGGGGCCCACCGCGTGCAATGTCAGGACATGCCGCCGTCGCGCCGGGAGTGACCCGGCGCGGTCGTCTCGAACACGTGCGGCATGCGTCCAGCGTAGCCGATGGGACGAACCGGCGCACGGCGGTAAAAAGCGCTCAGGAGCGGGCTCCGGGGGCGGCGAGCTTGTCCATGTCCTCCAGCTCGCGCCCCTTGGTCTCGGGGACGGCGCGGATCACGAACACGAACGCCAGGACGGAGGCCGCCGTGTAGATCCCGTACGCCAGCCCCAGCGAGAACCCGGAGATGCCGGGGAACGTCGTGGTGATCACCCAGTTGGCGAGCCACTGCGCCGCCGCGGCGACGGCGAGGGCGGACGCCCGGATGAAGTTGTTGAACATCTCCCCGAGCATCACCCAGACCACCGGGCCCCACGTCGCGGCGAACGAGGCGACGAAGACGTTGGCGGCGACCAGCGCGACCGGCCCGGCGAGGTCGCCGAGGCGCGGCTCGCCGTCCACGACGGGGGCGGTGGCGAAGCAGACCGTCAGCAGGCCGAGGGAGACCGCCATCCCGGCGGCGCCGCCGAGCAGCAGCGGCCGCCGCCCGACCCGGTCGACCAGCGCGATCGCGACCAGCGTGAACAGGACGTTGACCAGCGAGTTGATCACCGAGGTGAGCATCGCGTCGTCCTCGGAGAACCCGACCGCCTGCCACAGCGAGGACGAGTAGTAGAAGATCACGTTGATGCCGACGAACTGCTGGAACACCGACAGCAGGACGCCGACCCAGACGATCGGCAGCAGCCCGAGCCGGGGGCCGCGCAGGTCGCCCAGCCGGACGGGCCGGTCGCTGGCGATCGACCGCTCGATGTCGCCGATCTTGGCGTCCACGTCGCCGTGGCCCATCACGCGGGCGAGGACCTGCCGGGCGCGGGCCGTCTCGTGCTTCTTCACCAGGTACCGGGGCGACTCGGGGATCGCCGTGGCGATGATCCCCCAGAGCACGGCCGGGACGACCGCGCTGGCGAACATCCACCGCCATGCGCCGCCGCCCCAGGGGAACGTCCCGGTCGCGCCGCCGTCGGACACCTGGGCGATGACGTAGTCGACGACGAGCGCC
This sequence comes from Actinomadura sp. KC06, assembly GCF_004348735.1. Taxonomy (GTDB): domain Bacteria; phylum Actinomycetota; class Actinomycetes; order Streptosporangiales; family Streptosporangiaceae; genus Spirillospora. The sequence continues at coordinate 72,860 of NZ_SMKT01000008.1, read as the reverse complement.
GCGAAGATGCCGAGGACGATCGCCATCTGCTGGAGCGAGCCGAGCCGTCCGCGCAGCTCGGCGGGCGCGATCTCGGCGATGTAGGCGGGCGCGATGACGGACGCGGCGCCGATGGCGACCCCGCCGACCAGCCGCCAGAACGTCAGGTCGACCGGGTTGAACGCGAGCGCCGAGCCGAGCGAGCTGATCACGAACAGCAGGGCGGCGACGTGCATCACCCGCACCCGGCCGATCCGGTCGCTGAGCGGCCCGGCGAACCAGGCGCCCGCGGCGCAGCCGAGCAGCGCGGCCGACACGACGAAACCGACGGCGAAGCCGCTCAGGCCGAAGGTCTCCTTGAGCGCGTCGACGGTCCCGTTGATGACGGAGGAGTCGTAGCCGAACAGGAATCCGCCGAGGGCGGCGGCGCCCGCGAGGAGCACGGCGGTGGCGACGGAGTGGGACGGCGCGTCCCGCCGCCGGTCCGCCGCGGGTCTCGGTCCGCTGTCCGGTGTGGTCATGCGGCCTGATCTTCCCCGGCAGGCGGGCCTTAGTCGCGGACGGCGACCCCGATGACGTGCGGCGAAGCGGGGTTGGCGCGGGCGGACGCCGGGAACTCGAAGTGCCGCTCCCGCCGGACGGTGAACCCGGAGCGGGCGATCCACTCGTCCGTCGGGCGGGTCAGGCGGCAGCCGGCGGCGAGAAACGGCCACACCAGGTCGGCGTAGCGCTGGAACCGCACCTTCCGCGGCGTCCTGCCCCGGACGTGCTCGTAGTACCGCAGCTCCCCGCCGGGCCTGAGGACGCGCCGCAACTCGGCGAGCGCGCGGACGGGGTCGCGCACCGAGCACAGCACGAGGGAGGCCACCGCCACGTCGAAGGAGGCGTCGTCCGCGTCGAGGTCCTCGGCGACGCCGGGCCTGACGGTGACGGGGACGGGCGCGGCGGCGGCGGCGCGGGCGGCCTTGGCGCGCAGCAGCGGCTCGGGCTCGACGGCGACGACCTCGGTGACCTCGGGCGGGTAGTGCGCGAAGTTGGCCCCGTATCCGGCGCCCACCTCCAGGACGCGGCCGGACGCGTCCGCGAGCAGCTCGGCGCGGTGCGCGTCGCCGCCCGCCTTGGCGCAGCCGGCGGCGAGGCGCGGATAGAGCCGGGCGAAGATCGGATGGCTGAGGTCGCTCATTCCCGCAGTCTCCGTCGCCCCGGCGATCACCGCAAGATCACTTCCTGCCGGACGTGACCGGCCCGATTGCGGCGGAAGCGGGCTGATACCCAGGGTGCGGGTCGCATCTCCCTCCGCCGGGTCAGGCCGTCGCGGCGCCGGTGGATCTAGGCTCGACGCAAATGAACCATCCAGACCACGCCGCGTCGGGGGCCCGGAACCGGCTGATCGCCGGCGTCCGCGCCGCCGTCGTGCCCGGCCGCGACGACCACCCGGCCGTCACGCTGCTGCCCGGGAACCTCTCGCTGCGCGTCCCGATCCTCGCGCTCATGTTCGCGATGACGATCGGCTTCACCGCCGGGTCGATCGCGATCGCGATCGTGGAGTACCACGTGAAGCCGGGGCTCGCCTGGCCGCTCGGCGTGCTGCAGGCGACGCCGCTGATCTTCGCGGCGCGGTGGCCGCTGGCGGCGTGGCGGGTCGCGGCCGCCGGGCTGCTGCTGACCGTCGTCGTCCGGCACGGGACGGGGTTCATGCCGTGGCCGGTCACCGCGATCCTGGCCCTGATCGTCATCCTGTTCTTCACCGGGGTCGGCGCCGACCGGCAGACCACCGTGGGCGTCGGCACGGTCACGATCGCCGGGGTGCTGCTGCCCGCCGTCGCGTTCGGGATGCCCGGCTGGTTCGGGATGATCCTCGCCGGGATCTTCGCGGTCGCGCTGACGTTCGGGGACGCGGTCGGCGGCCGGCACTCGGCCGTGGAGGAGCTGCGCCGCCGCGAGGAGCAGCACCGGCAGGACCTCGCCCGGCAGGCGGTGCTGGAGGAGCGCGCCCGCATCGCCCGCGAGCTGCACGACGTGGTGGCGCACCACATGTCGGTGATCGCGATGCAGGCGGAGGCCGCCCCCTACAAGATCCCCGACCTGCCGGACGCCGCGAAGCAGACGTTCGGGGTGGTGCGGGACGCGGCGCGCGAGGCGCTCACCGAGACCCGCCGCGTCGTGGGGCTGCTGCGCTCCGACGACGAGGGCGCCGAGCGGGCCCCGCAGCCCGGGCTGGACCGGCTGGACGACCTGGTCGCGGCGGCCCGCCGCTCCGGGCTGTCGGTCGCGAGCGTCGTCGTCGGGATGCCGCGTCCGCTGGACACCGGCGTGGACCTGTCGGCGTACCGGATCGTCCAGGAGTCGCTGAGCAACGCGGCCCGGTACGCGCCGGGCGCGCGGGTCCACATCGAGATCAAGTACGGCGCGGAGGCGCTCGCGGTGTCGGTCATCGACGACGGGCCGCGCAGCACGCCGGCGGAGTCGCACGGCGGCGGGCACGGCCTGGTCGGGATGCGCGAGCGCGTGACGATGCTCGACGGCCGCTTCGACGCGGGCCCGCGCCGGGAGGCCGGCTGGTCGGTCGTCGCGGAACTGCCGTACGGGGACACCGACTGATCTTTGCCCCGTACTGTTGACGTGTGACGATTCGGGTGCTGATCGCCGACGACCAGGTGATGATCCGCGACGGGCTCGCGGCGCTGCTGTCCTCCGATCCGGGGATCGAGGTGATCGGGCAGGCGGGCAACGGCCGCGAGGCGGTGGAGATGGCCCGCAGGCTCGATCCGGACGTGATCGTCATGGACATCCGGATGCCGGAGATGGACGGCCTGGCCGCGACCGCGGAGCTGGTCGGCGAGCCCGCCGCGGACGCCGACCCGGCCGGGGCGCGGCCCAAGGTGCTGGTCCTGACGACGTTCGACCTGGACGAGTACGTGTACGAGGCGCTCGGCTCCGGCGCGAGCGGGTTCCTGCTGAAGGACGCGTCCGCGGCGGACCTGGTGAACGGCGTGCGGATCGTGGCGGCCGGGGACGCGCTGCTCGCCCCGTCCATCACCCGGCGGCTGATCGGCGACTTCGCGCGGCGGCGCCGCCACCAGCGGCCGAGCCCGAAGGCGACCGCGGCGCTGACGCCGCGGGAGCTGGACGTGCTGCGGCTCATCGCCCGCGGCCTGTCCAACGCCGAGATCGCCGGGGAGCTGGTGCTGGCCGAGCAGACGGTCAAGACGCACGTGGGACACGTGCTGACCAAGCTCGCGTTGCGCGACCGCACCCAGGCCGTCGTCTACGCCTACGAGAACGGCCTTGTCGGCTGATCCGGCCGGTCGGCTGGTCCCGGTTCAGCGGGACGGATCCAGGACGAGCTTGCCGGTGGTGCGGCGGGCGCGCAGGTCCTCGTGGGCGCGCCTGGCCTCGGTGAGCCCGTACTCGCCGCCCGCGACGACGCGGAGGCGTCCGTCCACGGCGAGGCCGAACAGGTCGTCCAGCGCGGTGCGCATGACGTCGCCGGGGAGCCGGAACACGTGCGCCAGCCACATGCCCGCGATCGTCGTCGAGTGGGCCATGAGCGTGGCGGGGCGGACGGGCGACGGCTCCGTCCGCGACGCCATCCCGTAGAACGCGAGGCGCCCGAACGGCGCAAGGGCGCGCAGGCTCTGGTCGGTGACCGTCCCGCCGGTCATCTCCAGGACGGCGTCGACGCGCCGTCCGCCGTTGGCGTCGATCAGCGCGGCCGTGAGGTCGGGCTCGTTCGCGTCGACCGCGGCGTCGGCGCCGAGTTCGAGCGCGAGGTCGCGCTTGTCCGCGGACGAGGCGGTGGCGATGATCCGTCCGGCGCCCCAGGCCTTGGCGAGCTGGACGGCGATGGACCCGACCCCGCCCGCGGCGGCGTGCACGACGACCGACTCGCCCGGCTCCAGGTGGACGCTGCGGCGCAGCAGCACCCACGCCGAAGCGCCCTGGACGATCATGGCGAGCGCGGTGACGTCGTCGACGGCGTCCGGGACGTCCCACGCCAGCGCCTCGGAGGCGACGGCCTTCTCCGCATAGCCGCCGGTGCCGACGAGCGCGACGACCCGCCTGCCGTCCTGAGCCGTGCCGACGACCTCGCCGCCCGGCACCATCGGCAGCGTGGACTCCGAGAGGTAGCTGTCCTCGGCCTGGTGGGTGTCGGCGTAGTTGACGCCCGCCCGCGAGACGTCGATGAGCAGGTGCCCGGGCCCGGCGGCCGGGTCGGGCAGCTCGGTGACGGTCAGGACCTCGGGCCCGCCGAACTCGGTGATCTGGATCGCGCGCATGACTCTCCTGTCGGCTCTCGTGCTCAGCGCGGGCCGGGGACGCCGCGGAACCTGAACGGCTCCGCCGGGCGCCCGGGCACCACGTACCACGCCTCACCCGTGCCGTCCCCGTCCAGGACCTGCATGAACGCGGTCACGACGTCGTCCACGTCCAGGATCGGGAACCCCGTCTCCTGGAGGTGCCCCTTCATCGGGACGAGGATGTCGGTGTCGGCGAACGACGGGCACAGGGCGTTCACCCGGACGCCCTCGTCCGCGAACGCCGGCCCGAGCGCGCGGACGAGCCCGACCACCGCCGCCTTGTTCGCGCCGTAGACCGGGTCGAACGGCGTCGCGGTGAGCGCGGCCATGCTCGCGGTCGCGACGATGTCGCCGCCGCCGCGGGCGCGGATCGCGGGCAGCGCGGCGTGCACGCCGAACACGACGCCGTCGAGGTTGACGCCCATCGCCCGCCGGTACGCGGCGAGGTCGAAGTCCTCGCCGACTCCCCCGCCTCCGGCCACGCCGGCGTTGAGGAAGGCCACGTCCAGTCCGCCGAAGCGGTCCACGGCCGCGGCGACGGCGGCCTGGCTGTCGCCGGGCTCGCGCACGTCGCAGCGTACGAACGCGCCGTCCAGCTCGTCCGCGAGCGCCGCGCCGGCCTCGGCGTCGATGTCGGCGAGGACGACACGCGCCCCCTCCCGCGCGAGCCGCCGGGCCACGGCGGCGCCGATGCCGTTGGACCCGCCCGTGATCAGGGCGACCTTCCCGGACCCGTCGAACGCCGGCATGGGGACTCCCTCATGAAGTAACTGACTCGTCAGTTACCCTAATGGAATGGACTTCGGTTTGAGCGAGCGGGCCCGGGAGTACCACGGCCGCCTCCAGGAATTCATGGACGCCCACGTCTACCCGGCGGAGCCCGTCTACGCGGCTCAGCGGGCGGAACTGCGTACGGCGGGCCGCGAGCACCACGTCCCGCAGATCGTCGAGGACCTCAAGGTCGAGGCGCGCAAGCGCGGCCTATGGAACCTGTTCCTGCCCGACAGCAAGGACCCGGCGCACGGCCTCTCCGTCGTCGACTACGCCTCGCTCGCCGAGACGCTGGGCCGCTCCCCCGAGCTCGGGCCGGAGGCCGCCAACTGCGCGGCGCCCGACACCGGCAACATGGAGGTCCTGCACCTGTTCGGCACGCCCGAGCAGAAGGAGCGGTGGCTCGCGCCGCTGCTGGACGGCGAGATCCGCAGCGCGTTCGCGATGACCGAGCCGGACGTCGCCAGCTCCGACGCCACCAACATCTCCACCAGCATCGAGCGCGACGGCGACCACTACGTCATCAACGGCCGGAAATGGTGGATCACCGGCACCGCCGACCCGCGCTGCAAGATCATGATCGTGATGGGCAAGACCGACCCGGGCGGGCACCCGTACCGGCAGCAGTCGATGGTGCTGGTGCCGATGGACACGCCCGGCGTGGAGGTCGTCCGGCCGCTGCCCGTGTTCGGCTACCAGGACCAGCACGGCCACTGCGAGATCACGTTCACCGACGTCCGCGTCCCGGTGGAGAACCTCGTCGGCGAGGAGGGCGGCGGGTTCGCCATCGCCCAGGCCCGCCTCGGCCCCGGCCGCATCCACCACTGCATGCGCGCGATCGGCGTGGCGGAGCGGGTGCTGGAGCTGATGTGCGAGCGCGCCGTGTCCCGCGAGGCGTTCGGCGGGCCGCTCGCCAAGCAGGGCGTGGTGCGGGCGCAGATCGCCGAGTCCCGGATGGCGATCGAGCAGGCCCGGCTGCTCACGCTCAAGACCGCCTGGCTGATCGACAGGCAGGGCGTCCAGGCCGCCAGGTCCGAGGTCGCGGCGATCAAGGTGATCGCGCCGCGGGTCGCGCTGGACGTCGTCGACAAGGCGATCCAGGTCCACGGCGGCGCCGGCGTCAGCGGCGACACTCCGCTCGCGGCCATGTGGGCGGGGCTGCGCACGCTGCGCCTGGCGGACGGCCCCGACGAGGTCCACGTCCGGTCCGTCGCGCGCGCCGAACTGGGCAAGTACACCGGCGCATGACCGACGCCGAAGCGGGGGCGGGCGCGCGGCGGCGGATGCCGCACGCCCGGCGGCGCGAGCAGCTGCTCCGGATCGCGCTGGAGGAGTTCGGCAGGCGCGGCTACCACCTGACGCAGATGGAGCACGTGGCGGCGGCCGCGCAGGTGTCCAAGGCGCTGCTGTACCAGCACTTCGCGTCCAAGGAGGAGCTGTTCGCCGAGGTCACCGAGGCGATCGTCGCCGAGCTGACCGGACGGCTCAACGCGGCGGTGCTCGCCGCGCACGGCTCCGCGGGCGGCATCCGCGCCATGATCCGGGTGCTGTTCGACTACGCCACCGAGGAGCCGGACGCGTGGGCGCTCGTCGTGCGGCATCTCGACAAGCCCGAGGTGGGGCTTGAGCTGCGCGAGCTCCGCGAGCGGCTCGGCACCGCGTTCGCCGACCTGCTGCTGCGCCGCCGCCGCGCCGACCCGAAGCTGTCGCGGGCCGCGCTGGAGGTGAACGAGCGGCGGGCGCGGCTCCTCGTCCCGCTGATGTACGGGTCGATGCTGTCGATGGTCTCGTGGTGGCTGGAGCACCCCGACACCCCGCGCGAGCGCGCCGAGCAGATGGCCGTGGAGTTCATCTGGCTCGGCCTCGACCGGCTCCGCACCGGCGAGCGGCTGCCCAAGGAGCCGGAGACCGGGCCGGTGGAGGGCTAGCGGAAGACGTCGTCGCGGGCCAGGTCGAGAGCGGTCAGGACCGCGCCGCGCAGCACGGTGTCGCCCTCGACGCCGCTGGGCCGCACCTCGGTGGGCGCCGGGGACATCCGGCCGAGCCGCTCGGCGACCAGCCCGGCCAGCCGGTCGCCGCCCGCGCGGCCCAGGTCGCCGCCGAGGATGACGAGGCCGGGGTCCAGGACGGCGACCAGCGCGAACACGCCCTGGACGATCCGGTCCGCGAACTCCTCCGGGGCGAGGTCGCGCACGGCGCCCACCAGGTCGCAGAAGTCCATGCCGCCGAACTTGAGCAGGCCGACCTCGCCCGCTCCGCCGGACGCGCCGCGGCGGAGCCGTCCGTCCAGGAAGACGGCGGCGCCTATGCCGTCGGCCATCCAAAGCAGAGCGAAGTCGTCTCGTCCGGCCGCGGCGCCCGTCCGGTGCTCGGCGACGGCCGACAGGTTGACCTCGTTCTCCAGGGTGACATGCACGCCCAGCCGGTCCGCCAGAGCCGGGCCCAGGTCGGGACGCCAGCCGGGGACGCCGCTGTCGGTGGCGAGCCCGGTGCGCGGATGGATCAGGCCGGGCGTGCCGAGCACCACCGTGTGCGGGACGCGCCCTCCCGCGGCGTCGGCGACGGCGCCGGCGATGAGCGCGACCAGATCGGGCGCGTCCGGCAAGGGCCGCGACGCGGCGCCGGTCTCGTTCCCCGCGATGTCGGAGACGACCACATGGACGGCGTCCCGCCGCAGGTTCACCCCGGCCACGTGCGCGCGGCCCCCCACGAGGCCGTAGAGGCGCGCGTTCGGGCCCCGCCGGTCGGCGCCCGCCTCCCCGGCGACCTCGATCAGCCCGCCGGCGCGGAGCCGCTCGATCAGGTCGGACACGGTCGGGCGCGACAGCCCGGTCAGCGCGCGGAGCTGCGGGGCGGTCAGCGGTCCCCGCTCCAGCAGCAGGTCGAGCGCGAGCCGGTCGTTGATCGCGCGGGCCATCGTCGGGTCGGCGGTCTTCACGCTCCCATAATAATCAGGGTTCCTGCCTGTTTTCACTTTTCATCAGGAAGCCTGCCTGTTAGTTTCTGTGGTCATGAACCCTCAGCACCGCGCCATCGGCGTCGTGTTCGCCGTCCACGGCGCCGTGGCCGGGACGCTCGCCACCCGCATCCCGTGGATCCAGGACAGGCTCGACCTCTCCCCCGCCGTGCTCGGCCTCGCCCTGCTGTGCCCGTCCATCGGCGCGTTCTCCGCCATGCCGACCGCGAGCCGCCTCGCGCACCGGATCGGCGAGCGGCGGTCCATCCGCATCCTGGCGGCGGCGTGGAGCGCGGCCCTCGCGTTGCCCGCGCTCGCGCCCGCGCCCGCCTGGCTGTTCGCGGCCCTGCTGCTCTACGGGGCCGCCTCCGGCATGTGCGACGTCGTCATGAACGGCCACGGCGTCGCCGTCGAGCGGCACCTGCGGCGCCCGATCATCTCCGGGCTGCACGGCCTGTGGTGCGTCGGCAGCCTGGCCGCCGGCGGCGTCGGCATCCTCGCCGCGCACGCCCGCGTCGACGCCCGGCTGCACCTCGGCCTGGTCGCGGCCGTGCTGCTCGCCGCGGCCCTCGCGGCGGGACGCGGGCTGCTCGCGGACCGGCCGACCGAGGGCGTCCCGGCGCCGCGCCGGTTCGCGCTGCCGACCCGGGCCGTCCTCGCCATCGGCCTCGTCGGGTTCTGCGGCACCTTCGCCGAGGGCGCGAGCGCCGACTGGGCCGCCGTGTACCTCACCGAGGTCGCGGACGCGGGCCCCGGCCTCGCCGCCGCCAGCTTCACGATCTTCATGTCGTGCATGGCGGGCGCGCGGCTCCTGGGCGACCGGCTCGTCCGGCGGCTGAGCGCGGCGAAGGTCGTCCGGTGCGGGGGCTCGGTCGCCGTGCTCGGCGGCGTCCTGGTCGTGGTGTCCCGTGCCCCGCTGCCCGCGATGGCCGGATTCGCGCTGCTCGGCATCGGGGTCGCGACGGTCCTGCCGCTGGTCTTCGCGGCCGCCGCCGACACCGGCGCGACGCCCGGGGAGGGCGTGGCGGGCGTCGCGACGATCACCTACCTGTCCGGGCTGACCGCGCCCGCCGTCACCGGCTGGACGGCCGGCGCCCTCTCCTACCCGGCCGCCTTCGCCATGATCACCTGCGTCGTCGCCCTCATGACCCTCTCCGCCGGCGCCCTCCGCCCGCGCCGCCCGTCCGACCTCACCGCCACCCGGCCGGCCGAAGCTCCCGCGCGAACCGCGACCGGCCCCTGACCATGGATGATGCTCACCCGCTTCTACGGCCGGCGGCGGATCCGGTAGTGGAGGAGCACGGTGCCGGTCGGGGTGTTTCTCGACCCTACGAGTTCCAGCGCTCCCGCCGGTGCGCCGTCGAACAGGCGCCGGCCTCCGCCGGCGAGGTACGGCGTCATCACCAGCCGCAACTCGTCCACGAGCCCTTCGGCCAGAAGGGACTGGGCCAAGGTGACGCTGCCATGGACACCGATGTCGCCGCCTGAGGCGTTCCGGATCGGCGCGAGCCGCTCGGCGAGGGATGCCCGCGGGTCGCCGGCGAGGACCTCGGCTCCGGCCCACGGCGTCCCCAGCGGCTTGGAGGTGACCACCACCTTCCGCACGCCGTTGATGAAGCTCGCGAACGGCTCCTCGCCGGCGGTCGGCCAGTGGGAGGCCCAGTCGTCGTAGCCTCGGCGGCCGAGCAGCACGGTGTCCTGGGTGCCGATGACGGTCCCGAGATGCTCTCTCATGACCTCGTCGAAGTCGTGGACGAACACCGGAGGGTCGTCGACGACACCGTCCGCCGAGATGAGCGAGTAGCTGACGATCTTCCGCACGATGTGACCTTCCTGTTGCCCGGACGAGCGCGGGCGGTGTCGGCCGATGGGCTGACCTGGAAAGTTAGCGGACACGCTCATTCACGTCTTGTACGTCGCGTCCTCGGGGACCGGGGCGGTACCGGCTCTGGACTCCGGGCCCTGGACGGCCACATTGACCTGATCGGACTGCTCCCAGAACACCAGGTTCCACCGTGAGGTCGCGATCGACGTCATCTGGTCGACGTCCTGGCTGCGGCTGCGCCACACCCGCTCGATGAACGGCGAGTCGGACGCGCGATGCTCGATGTCCAAGCCCATCCAGGTCGTACCTTTCCTAGACGAGTGATTCCTCGTGGTAGTAGGCGTCAGCCGATCAGGAGGCCGAGCCCCAGGAGGAAGGCCAGGCCGCCGACGATCCCCAGGAAGACCCAGCGCGACGACACGCCCGCCCGGCTCTGGTACCGCACCGCGATCCGGGCCAGCAACGCACCGGGGACGCCCCAGATCAGCGCGGTCATCACCAGATTGAACCAGGCCGTGGCGTCGGTGTGGGTCGCGCCCAGACCGGTCTCCTCCACCAAGCCCACCACGACCGTCAGCTTGATCACCAGTTCGGCCAGCGGGTAGAAGACCTGGAGGCCCGCCGCGCCCGCCAGGCCGCCGAGCAGCAGCCAGCCGGGCACCCGGCGCCCCCACGAGCGGATCGTCGCCTGCGCCATCGCGATGGTCAGGGCGCGCAGCCCGCAGGCGAGCACGACCACACCGTCGGTGCCGCCGAAACTCTCACCGCGCAGCGGCTTGCTCGCGACCAGCACGGCAACGAGGGCGATGAACGCCCCAACAGCCCAGGTCACAGCCGTAACAGGCCAGGTCTCGGTTCGAGCGGCGGGCCGGGGTGCACAGATCGTGGTCATGCCGACATCATCACGACGACCGCCCTGTCGCAGCCTCCCTCCAGCGGGTGACCACCTTCCCCCGCTGGGCCGAATCGATGTGGACGACGCGTCCTAGAGGAGGGCGGTGAGGGCTTCGGCGGCGCGGTGGCAGTCGTGGAACGTGCAGTACAGCGGGACGGGGGCCAGGCGGACGACGTCGGGTTCGCGGGCGTCGGCGATCACGCCGTGCGCGTCCGCGAGGTGCTTCACGAGGGCGCCCGCGCCGTCCACCCGGAGGGAGAGCTGGGCGCCGCGGGCGGCCGGGTCGGGCGGGGTGATGATGTCGAGGCCGCTGATCGGGGCGAGCCGCGACGCCAGGTAGGCGGTGAGGCGCTCGCTCTTGGCGCGCAGCGCGTCCATCCCGACCCGGTCGAAGATCTCCAGGGAGGCGAGGACGGGCGCCAGCGCCAGGATCGGCGGGTTGGACAGCTGCCAGGCGTCGGCCGACGCGGGCGGCGCGATGTCCGGATCCATCCGGAACCGGACGGACGGGTCGGTCCCCCACCAGCCCGACAGCTTCGGCACGGACGCGTCCCGGACGTGCCGCTCATGGACGAAGCATCCCGCGACCGCGCCCGGCCCGCTGTTGAGGTACTTGTAGGTGCACCAGGCCGCGAAGTCGACGTCCCAGTCGTGCAGCCGCAGCGGGACGTTCCCGGCCGCGTGCGCGAGGTCCCAGCCGACGACGGCGCCGGCGGCCCGGCCCGCCTTGGTGATCGCCGGCATGTCCATGAGCTGGCCGGTCAGGTAGTTGACACCGCCGAGCAGGACGAGCGCGACCGTGCGGCCCTCGCGTTCGAGGAAGCCGAGGACGTCCTCGGTGCGCAGGTTCTCCTCGCCCGGACGCGGCCGGAGGCGGACCACCGCCGCGGCCGGGTCGAGCCCGTGGTGGACGGCCTGGCTAGCGACCGCGTACGAGTCGGACGGGAACGCCGAGTCCTCGATGACGATGCGGGTGCGCGTCCCGGCGGGCCGGTAGAAGCTCGCCATCAGCAGATGCAGGTTGACCGTCAGCGAGTTCATCGCGACGACCTCGTGAGGCAGCGCGCCGACGAGCCGGGCCGCGGGCTCGCGGGCCAGCTCGTGGTAGTCCACCCAGGGGCGGCGGCCCTGGGTGTGGGCCTCGACGGCGAGCCGCGCCCAGTCGTCCAGCTCCTCGCGGAGCAATGCGGCGACGCTCCTCGGCTGGAGGCCGAGGGAGTTCCCGGCGAAGTACGCCGCCTCCTCGAACGTCCCGCCGGGCGCGGGCGGGACGAGGAACTCGCTGCGCAGCGTGGGCAGCGGATCGCCCGCGTCCAGCCGCCGCGCCTCTTCTTCGAGGTTCACGGTGCTTCTTCGAGGTTCATGGTGCGCTTCCTTCGGTGGTCACGAGTTCCTCTTCGACGGGGGCGGCGGCGAAGAACGTCTCCGCGTTGCCGCCGAGCAGGAGGGCGCATTCGGCGTCGTCCAGGCCGGGGCACTCGCGGATCGTCGTGCCGGGCTCCAGCTCGCCCAGCGGGAACGGGTAGTCGGTGCCGAGCATCACGCGTTCCGCGCCCATCACGTCCACGAGGAGGCGGAGGGCGCGCGGGTCGAACACGGCGGAGTCGACGTAGAACCGGTCGACGTACTCCGACGGCGGCCGCGGCGACCCCGCGCGGACGATGTCGCGCCGGTGCCAGGCGTTGTCGGCCCGTCCGAGCAGGAACGCGAAGCTTCCGCCGCCGTGGCAGAAGCACAGCCGCAGCGACTCCGGGATCCGCTCGAACGCCCCGGACAGCATCAGCCCGAGGATGCTGAGCTGCGTCTCCGCGGGCATGCCGCAGAGCCACGGCAGCATGTGGCCGCGCATGCGGTCGGCGCCGAGCATGTCCCAGGGGTGCGCCAGCACGGGCAGGCCGAGGCGGGCGCAGTGGGCGAGGAACTCGGTGATGCCCTCGTCGTCGAGGTTGCGGTCGCCGACGTGGTTGCCGATGTGGACGCCGCGGTGCCCGGCCGCCTTCGCGCGGGTCGCGACGTCGCAGGCGAGCGCCGGGTCCTGCAGCGGGACCTGGCACAGCGGGAGCAGCCGCCCGGGCGCGCCCGCGCAGAACGCGAGGATGCGCTCGTTGACCAGGTCGCACCAGTCGGCGGCGCGGCCCGGCTCGGCGGCGTAGCCGAACATCAGCGGGGTGGACGAGACGGCCTGGACGTCCACGCCCGCGGCGTCCATGTCGGCCAGCCGGCGGGCCGGGTCCCAGAGCGCCTCCCCGACCGGCCGGTACTCCTCGTCGCCGCTCATCATCATTCCGGCGCCGCCGCCGTCGACGCGCAGCCACGGCTGCCCGGCGCCGGTGAGCAGGGCGCCCTCCCGCCGGGTGATCTGGGGGAAGACGTGCGTGTGGACGTCGATGACCGTCACGGGACCCTCGTCACGCCCGCGGCGCGGTGGCCGGGGTCATCGTCTGCGGCCACGTCTTGCCCGGGTGGACGGCACCGCAGTGCGGGCATTTCCGGTCGCCGTCGTAGAAGCTCTGGAACACGGGCGGCAGGTCGTCCACGATCGAGCGGACCTGCAGGTCGACGCGGTGCACGAGGTGGTGGCACTCGGTGCAGTACCACTCGAACGCCTCCCGCTGGCCCTCCGGCCGCGGGACCTCCACGACGAGGCCGATCGACCCCGCCTCGGGCCGCTGCGGCGAGTGCCGGACGTGCGGCGGCAGCAGGAAGATGTCGCCCTCGTTGATCTGCAGGTCGACCGGCGGGCGGCCCTCCTCCTCCATGACGCGCAGCACCATGTTGCCCTTGAGCTGGTAGAAGAACTCCTCTTTCGGGTCGTCGTGGAAGTCGGTCCGCTGGTTCGGGCCGCCGACCACCATGACGATCAGGCCCGCGTCGTCGAACACCTGGACGTTGCCGACCGGCGGCTTCAGCAGGTCGCGGTGCTCGTCGATCCAGGACTCGAAGTTGAACGGCCGTCCGAACGAGAGCTGCGGCAGGGTCATGCTCCGGCCTCCTCACTGGAATGGGGGATGCGGTCTGCGGGGATGTGCGCGACGCACGAGATCTCGATGAGCAGGTGCGGGTGCGGGAGCTGGTGCACCGCGACGGTGGTGCGGGCGGGGCCGGTCTCGTCGAAGTACTCGGCGTAGACCTCGTTGTACCCGCCGAAGTCGTTCATGCTCACCAGGTACGCGGTGACGTTCACGAGGTCGGGCAGGTCGCCGCCCGCGGCCCTGAGCAGGTCGCGGACGTTCTCGATGACGGCGCGGGTCTGCGCCCGGATGTCGAGGTCGGTGACGCCCATCGCGTCGGCGCTCGCCCCGGCGAACGTCCCGTCCGGGCGGCGCGAGCTCGTCCCGGACACGAACACGAGATCACCGGCCCGCTTCACATGCGGGAACCGTCCACGCGGGGCGGCCTTGCCCGCGACGAGAATCGCATCGTCGCTCATGTGAGCCTCCTGTGGGGGGTCGACCCCCACACCCCCCGGTTCGCTCCGCTCATGCGAGCCTCCTGTGGGGGGCCGACCCCCCACACCCCCCGGTTCGCTCCGCTCATGCGAGCCTCCTGTGGGGGGCCGACCCCCCACACCCCCCGGTTCGCTCCGCTCATGCGGTGACCTCCACACTGCCGAGGCCCGCGCCGGTGACCCGCACGTGCGCGCCCTTCGGCAGCGGGACGGCGGCCGTCGCGGCGCCCGCGAGGACGATCCACCCGGGTTCCAGCCTCAGCCCCGCGCCGAGCGCGAGCCGGGCCGCGGCGCGGAGGGACCGGGCCGGGTCGCCGAGGATCGCCGCGGACGAGCCCGTCTGCACCGGACGCCCGTCGATCTCCATGAGCAGGCCGACGTTCGACAGGTCGCGCGGCGCGTGCCAGGCCCCGAACCCGAACCGGGCGGCGGACGCGTTGTCTGCGATGACGTCCGGGAGGGTGAACTTGAAGTCCCGGTACCGGGAGTCGAGCACCTCGAACCCGACCGCGACGCCGGTCACGGCCGACTCGACCTCCGCGGCCGAGCGGACCTCCCGGCCGATCAGATACGCGATCTCCGGCTCGATCCGCGGATGGATCAGGCGGGACACGTCCACGGCCGACTCGGTGAGCATCGCGTCGGTGAGCAGGCCCCAGATGACGTCGTCCACGCCCATCTGCGCCATCTTCGCGCGGCTGGTGAAGCCCATCTTCACCCCGGCAAGCCGCTCGCCCCGGCGGCGGCGCCGCTCGATCCCGGCGCGCTGGACGGCGTAGGCGGTCGCGACGTCGAACGGTGTCCGCTCGGTGAGCTTCGCCACGGGCATGACGTCCCGGGCGGCCTTGTCCAGCCGCTCCGCGAGCATGTCGACGTCCACCATCAGCCCTGCTCCTTGCCGAAGGCGGCGCGGACGTCGCCGAGGCCGTCGATGCGGGCCTCGAACACGTCGCCGGGCGCGGCCGGGACGACCGGGCCGAGCGCGCCGGTCAGGACCGTGTCGCCCGCGCGCAGCGGGCGCCCGACGCGGACGAGCGTGTCGGCGAGCCACAGCGCCGCGTTCAGCGGATGGCCGAGGCAGGCGGCGCCGGTGCCGGTCGAGACCTGCTCGCCGCGGCGCTCCACCACCATCCCGCACAGGCGCAGGTCGACGTCCTTGAGCGGGACCGGGCGGCCGCCCAGCACGTACAGGCCGGACGAGGCGTTGTCGGCGACGGTGTCGGCGAGCGTGATGTCCCAGTCGCGGACGCGGCTGCCGACGACCTCGATGGCGGGCAGCGCGAACGCGGTCGCGCGGATCACGTCGGCGACGGTGTGCCGCTCGTGGACGAGGTCGTGCTCCAGCACGAGCGCGACCTCAGCCTCCGCCCGCGGCTGCAGCACGGCGCCCGCGGGGATCTCCGCCCCGTCCGGGACGGCCATGTCGGCGAACAGCATGCCGAAGTCGGGGCTGTCCACGCCGAGCTGCTCCTGGACGGCCCGCGACGTCAGGCCGATCTTGCGTCCGGCGAGCCGGCGTCCTTCGCCGAGCCAGCGCCCGGTCAGCCGGTCCTGGACGGCGTACCCGTCGTCCGCCGTCGTGATCAGGTCGCGGACGGGCGCGCACGGCACGCCGGACGCGTAGGCGTCGAGGAGCCGCTCGGCCGCGGCGTCGATGTTCGTTGTCACTGGGCTCGCCTTCAGATCTGGATGCACACGTTCACGGGCTCGGAGAAGAAGTCCAAGGAGTACTCTCCCCCCTCCCGCCCGATCCCCGACGCCTTGACACCGCCGAACGGGGTGCGCAGGTCGCGGATGTTCCAGCAGTTCACCCAGACGATCCCGGTCTCGACGCGCGGCGCGACCCGGTGCGCCCTGGACAGGTCGCGGGTCCACAGCGTGGACGCGAGCCCGTAGGGGCTGTCGTTGGCGAGCGCGAGCGCCTCGTCCTCGGTGTCGAACGGCGCGACATGGCAGACCGGGCCGAAGATCTCCTCGCGGACGGCGCGGGCCGTCTCGGGGAGCCCGGTCAGGACGGTCGGCTCGACGTGGAAGCCGCCGTCCCGCTCGTCCCCGAAGGACGGCGCCCCGCCGCCGGCGACGACCGTGGCGCCCTCGTCGCGGGCGAGCCCGTAGTAGGCGAGGACCTTGTCGCGGTGGCCGGCGGAGATCATCGGGCCGTAGCCGTCCAGGGCCGAGGCCCGCTCGCCGAGCCGGACGACGAACTCGTCGAAGACCGGCCGCTCGACGTAGACGCGCTCGGTGCACAGGCAGATCTGGCCGGAGTGGGTGAACGACGAGCGGACGGTCCCGTCCACGGCGGCGTCGAGGTCGGCGTCGGCGAACACCAGCGCCGGGTTCTTGCCGCCCAGCTCGAACGAGACGGGGGTGACGTGGTCGGCGGCGTTCCGCATGATCGCGGCGCCGGTGGCGGACTCGCCCGTGAACGCGATCGCGTCGACGCCCGGATGTCCGGTGAGGAACTCCCCCGCCGCGTCCGGGCCGTGCCCGTGGACCAGGTTGAACACGCCGTCCGGGAGCCCGGCGTCGTCGATCACGCGGGCGAGCAGCGTCGCGGTGGACGGCGTCTCCTCGGACGGCTTCAGCACGACCGCGTTGCCGCAGGCGAGGGCGGGCGCGATCTTCCACGTCGACAGCAGCAGCGGGAGGTTCCACGGGGAGATGATCGCCACGACGCCCAGCGGCCTGCGGACCGTGTAGTTGAGCGCCTCCCCCGCTCCCCCGCTCCACCCCGGGATCTGCGTCGTGTAGGCCCGTTCGGGACGCCCGTAGAGCAGCTCGGCGTAGGAGCGGAAGTTGCCGATCGCGCGCGGCACGTCGACGGTCCTGGCGAACTCGCGGGACCGGCCGGTGTCGGCGACCTCCGCGTCCACGAACTCCTCGAACCGGGCCTGGATCCCGTCGGCGACGGCCCTCAGCGCGGCGGCGCGGTCCTCGGCGCTCGTCGTCCCCCAGGGGCCGCGGAGCGCCGCCTGAGCCGCGGTGACGGCGTCGTCCACGACCTCCCGCGTGGCCTCGGGGACGGCTCCCAGCTCGGAGCCGTCCGCGGGCGCGATGAGCGGGAAGGACGTCCCGTCCGAACGGAACACGCCGCCGACATAGTGCTCAGCCTTCATCGCTCTCCTCCCGCGGACGTTCCGCCACCTCGATCCTCTGCCCGCGAAGCTATGCCTGGCAAATACCAATCGACCATGGAGCTATCACGGGACTGTGATAGTAAGGCGGCATGCGCGCGATCGACCTGCTGAACGGACGGCTGAAGCTCCGCCACCTGGTCCTCGTCGTCGCCATCGCCGACCAGGGCAGCGTCCTGCGGGCCGCCGAGCACCTCCACCTCGCGCAGCCCGCCGTGACGCGCAGCCTCCGCGAGGTGGAGAACATCCTCGGCGTGGAGCTGTTCACCCGTGGCCCGCGCGGCGTGACGCCGACGATGTTCGGGGACGCCTTCGTCGAGCACGCCCGCGCCGTCCTCGCCGAGCTGCGCCGCGCGGGCGAGCGCATCACCGGCCTCGCGGACGGCGAGGTCGGCACCGTCACCATCGGAACGCTCCTCGCCGGGTCCAACGTGCTGCTGCCGCGCGCGATCGCCGCCCTGAAACGGGACCGCCCCGGCATCACGGTGATCGTCCGGGAGGCCACGTTCGACGCCCAGGTCCCGCGCCTGCTCGACGGCGAGATCGACCTGATCCTCGGCCGCCTCAACCCGATCGGCGACCTGCGCGGGCTCCGCCAGATCACCCTCTACGGCGAGCCCGTCCGGCTCGTCGCCCGCCGCGGCCACCCGGCCCGCGACCGGCGGGACCTCGGCCTGGCCGACCTGCTCGACTACCCGTGGGTGCTGCCGCTGGAGCAGACGGCCCTGCGCACCGAGCTGGAGCAGGTCTTCCGAGCAGAGGGGCTCGTCCTGCCGGACAACCTGGTCGAGTGCACCTCGGTGCTGACCGTCCGGACGCTCGTCCGCGACACCGACATGATCGCCGCGCTGCCCGAGCTGGTGGCCCGGACCGACGCCGACATCGCGCCGCTGCCCGTGCCGCTGGAGACCGTCCGCCGCCAGGTGGGCGTCACCCTTCCCGCGCACCGCGCCCCGACGCCGTCGGCCCGGCTGATGCTCGACCACCTCCGGCACGAGGCCGCCGAGATCGCCGGCGCGGTGACCTGATCACACGGACCGGACGAGATCGACCAGCCTCCCGCCGAGCACCGTCTCCGCGTCTCCCAGGTCGAGGACGACGTCGAAATGGTCGCGGTCCGGGACGATGATCAGGTCGCCTGCGTCCCACTGCGGCTGGAACCGCCGGGACTGCGCCAGGAACCCGGCGCCGTCGTTCTCCGCGACCGCGAACACGGCGGGACACCGCCGGTCGGCGGGCAGTAGGGCGGGGCTCAGCGCCGCCGCCCGCTCCTCGTCCAGCCGCAGGTAGTCGTTCACGTAGATGCGGGTGATCGGGCGGATGTCGAACAGCCCGCTGACCGGCATCGCCGCCTTCACGACGTCCTCGGGGAGCCCGAACCGCTCCTGCCAGCGTCCGGCCATCGTCATCCCGGCCAGGTGCCCGCCCGCCGAGCTCCCGCCGACCACGATCCGCTCCGGGTCGAGCCCGTGCTCGCGCCCGTGCCGATGCACCCACGCGACCGCCGCCCGCGCCTGCCGGACGATCTCCTCCAGCGTCGCCTTCGGGGCGAGCGTGTAATCGGGGACGACGGTCGCGATGCCCTGCTCGTGGAGCATCCGCGCCATGAACGACGAGTCTTGCCGCGAAAGCGCGAACCAGTATCCGCCGTGGAAGAAGATGAAGACCGGTCTGAGGCCGTTGCCGTCGGCGCCCCAGACGTCCAGCCGCTCACCGCTCGCCTCGTCGTAGACGACTCCGGGATGCCCGGGGAGGCCCGCGACGGCCTGCTCCGACTCGGCGCGGTACCGGGCGAGATGCCGTTCCAGCAGCTCCTTCCCGGCCTTCCGCCGCACGTTGTACGCGACGTCGAGTTCCTCGTCGCTCAGCTCGCTGTCCGGCCAGTCGCCCACATCGTCCCCCTCGCGGTCAGGCCAAGCCTCTCCCTCCGAGGAGGGACGATCAAATACCGTTCCTTCCGTCCGCTATCACAATCCGGCCATGTCGGCGCGCCAGATCGGGGTGTCAGACTCGCGGACCTCGCCGTCGGTACCGAAGGCGAGATAGCGGTCGAAGTCGGCGGCGAACCAGCGGTCGTGGGTCACCGCCAGGACGGTGCCCGAATAGGACGCCAGACCCTCCTGCAACGCCTCGGCACTGGCCAGGTCGAGGTTGTCGGTCGGCTCGTCCAGGAGCAGCAGGGTCGCGCCCGACAGTTCCAGCAGGAGTATCTGCAGCCGGGCCTGCTGGCCTCCCGACAGGGTCTCGAACGGGCGGGAGCCCGCGGGAGCCAGCTCGTAGCGGGCGAGCGCCGCCATCGCGTCGTTGCGGGTCAGCGCGTTCTCCGACATGAGGATCTGCGCGGGCGAGCGGCCTTGCAGATCGGGGCGCGCATGCGTCTGGACGAAATGGCCCGGGACGACCCGAGCCCCCAGCCGGTGAACGCCTTCGTGAGGAATGTCGTCACCGGCGAGCAGGCGCAGAAATGTCGACTTGCCCGAACCGTTCGAGCCCAGAACTGCGACGCGCTCGCCGTACCAGACTTCGAGGTCGAAAGGACGCGTCAGCCCGGCCAGTTCCAGCGACTCGCAGATCAGGGCACGTTTTCCGGTGCGCCCGCCTCGAAGGCGCATTCGCACGTTCTGTTCCTTGGGGGCGCTCTGCGGCGGCCCCGCTTCCTCGAAGCGCTGCAACCGGGTGCGAGCGGCCTGACAGGACGAGGCGACCGCGTCATTGTTGGTGGCGCGCTGGCGGAGCGTGTGGACGAGCCGTTTGAGGCGGGCGTGCTCGTCGTCCCAGCGGCGGCGCAGCTCGTGAAGGCGCTCGGTGCGGTCGCGGCGGGCCTGCGCGTAGCCCGCGAACCCGCCGCCGTGGACCCAGACGTCGCGTGATTCCACCGTGACGATCCGGTCGGCCGTGTCGGCGAGCAATTGCCGGTCGTGGGAGACGAGCAGGACGGTCTTGTTCGCGCCGCGGAGTTTCTCGGCCAGCCATTCCTTGCCGGGCACGTCCAGGTAATTGTCGGGCTCGTCCAGGAGGAGGACCTCGTCCGGGCCGCGCAGGAGGGCCTCCAGGACGAGGCGTTTCTGCTCACCGCCCGAAAGCGTCGTCACCGGCCGGGTCTTCGCCTCGTCGAAGCGGAGGGACAGCGCGGCCGTCGTGCAGGTGTCCCAGACGATCTCGATGTCGTAGCCGCCCGCGTCCGTGTAGGCGGTGATGGCCTGGGCGTAGGCGAGTTGGCTCTGCTCGCTCTCGTCCAGGGCGGACTCTGCCTCGGCCAGCTCGCCGGCCGCCTCCCGCACACGCTCGGGCGCCACCGAGAGCAGCAGGTCGTGGACGGTGCGGCCGTCGCGGATGCCGCCGATGAACTGGCGCATGACGCCGAGGCCGCCGGAACTCGTCACGACGCCGTCCGACGGCCGGAGATCGCCCGCGATCAGGCGCAGCAGCGTGGTCTTCCCGGCGCCGTTCGGGCCGACCAGCGCCGCCTTGGCTCCGGCTCCGACGCGGAACGAGACGTCGTCCAGCAGGAGCCGTCCGCCGGGCGGCGCGTAGGTCAGGCGGCTCACCTCGATATGCGCCATGGCACTCCTGCTCGTACGCTGTTCGAGTGACTCGATCGTTGATCTGGTACCCGTCCAATGTACTAGCCTGAGGCGCATGACCGAGAGCGTGTGGCTGCGGAAGGACCGTCCCCGCCGGGAGGCGCCGCCCCTGACCCGCGAGCGGATCGTCGCGGAGGCCGTGGCGCTGCTGGACGAGGAGGGCGCCGGACGGCTGACGATGCGGCGCCTCGCCGAGCGCCTGGACACCGGGTCCACGACGCTGTACTGGCATGTCGAGACGAAGGACGACGTGCTGGAGCTGGCTCTCGACGCCGTCTTCGGCGACGTCCCGATCCCCGGCGCGGGAGAGGACTGGCGGGCCGACGTCGTCGCGCTGATGTCCGGCTGGCGGCGCGCGATGCTCGACCATCCCTGGTCGGCGTCGATTCTCGGCGGACGCCCGCTTCTCGGCCCCAACGTCCTGGCCCGCACCGACTTCCTGTACGCCACGCTGGCAGGCACAGGAATGACCGGGCGGGAACTCGCCGCTGCAGCGTACGCGGTCGCCAATTACGTCATCGGCTCGGCGCTCATGCAGATCGGCGGCCAAGGCGACGGCCAGGGCGGCGAAGAGCCGGCGGCGAAGCGGACGGCCGAGCATCTCGCCCGCAACCGCGACCGATACCCGGCGCTCGCCGCGCACGGGCATCTGCGGGGCGACGACTGGGACGCCGCCTTCGCGCAGGGCCTGGACTACATCCTGGACGGCCTGGCCCGCCGCCCCTGACGGGCTCCTCTAGGGGACGAGCCCGAGGAGGTCGGCGGCGTGGTCGTGGAGGTAGGCGGCGAGCATCTCCGGGATGAGGGTGATGGACGCCAGCTCGCCGGGCGCGCAGGGGACGAGGTCGACGTCGTAGCGGCCGTTGGCGGGGTCGTCGAACTCGGGGCCGTGCCTCCGGGACAGGTCCATCGTGGCCAGGCGGCACACGTAGAAGGTGTTGAGGCGGTGCAGGCCGGGGCTCTGCTCGCCGCAGGCGAAGACCTGGCGGACGGGCCCGGCGGTGGCGCCGAGCTCCTCGTCCAGCTCGCGCCGCAGGGCCGCCTCGGGGCTCGCGTCCGTGGGTTCGATCTTGCCGCCGGGGGTCGTCCAGTACACGGGACGTCCCGGGCGCGTGCGGCGCAGCAGGACCAGCGCGTCACCGTCCAGCAGCAGGGCCCGCACCGCCCGCCGGACCCGGGGGGCCTCGGTCACGAGTTCAGATACGCCAGGACGGCCAGGACGCGGCGGTGGCCGCTGTCGCTGGGCGGGAGGCCGAGCTTGGCGAACACCGCGCCGATGTGCTTGCTGACGGACCGCTCGGTGATCACCAGCGTCGTCGCGATGGTGGCGTTGTCGAGGCCCTGGGCCATCAGGCCGAGCACCTCGCGCTCGCGGGGCGTGAGTGCCTGGAGCGGATCGTGCCGGGACGCCATCAGCTGCGACACGACCTCGGGGTCGAGCGCGGTGCCCCCGGCGGCGACGCGGGCCAGGGCGTCGAGGAACTCGCCGACGCGGCTCACCCGGTCCTTGAGCAGGTAGCCGACGCCTTCGGCGCCGCCCGCGAGCAGCTCGGCGGCGTAGGTCTCCTCGACGTACTGCGACAGCACGAGGACGGGCAGGCCGGGCAGCCGCTTGCGGGCCTCGACGGCGGCGCGCAGGCCCTCGTCCCGGAACCCGGGCGGCAGCCGCACGTCGAGGACGGCCGCGTCCGGGCGGTGCTCCAGCAGCGCGGGCAGCACGTCGGGCCCGCTGCCCGCGACGGCGACCACCTCGTGGCCGTCCGAGGTGAGCAGCAGGACGAGGCCCTCGCGGAGCAGCACGTTGTCCTCGGCGATCACGATCCGCACGGCAGGTCCACTTCGAGCGTCGTCCCTTCCCCGTCGGGGCTGTCGATGCGGGTGGCGCCGTCGAGCGCCGCCACCCGGCGGCGGATCCCGGCGAGGCCGCTGCCGCGGTCCGGGTCGGCGCCGCCCTTGCCATCATCCCGCACGGTGATCGTCAGCCGGTCGGGTTCGCGGCGGACCGTGACCCGCCCGTGGCGGGCGCCGCTGTGCTTGGCGATGTTGGTGAGGGCCTCGGCGACGACGAAGTAGGCGGCGGCCTCGACGGCGGCCGGTGCGCGGCCGTCCGCATCGGAGGCGGCGCCGTCGCCCACGTCCAGCTCGATGGGGATCGGCGCGGCGGCGGCGAGCGCGCGCAGCGCCCCGGCGAGGCCCCGGTCGGACAGGATCGGCGGGTAGATGCCGCGGATCACCGTCCGCAGCTGGGCGAGCGCCTCCTCGATGCCGCCCCTGGCCTGCAGGAACAGCGCGCGGGCCGCATCGGGGTCGGCGTCGAAGCGGCGGTCGGCGAGCCCGAGGCGCAGCGCGGCGGCGACGAGCTGGGCCTGCGTCCCGTCGTGCAGGTCGCGCTCGATGCGGCGCAGCTCGGCGCCGTGCGCCTCCAGCGCCTCGGCGCGGGTCTCGGCGAGCTCCTCGACCCGTTCGGCGAGGCTGCTGCGGCGCGTGGGGCGCAGGAGCGCCTCGGCGAGCCGGGCCTGCCAGCGGGCGAGCCGCGGCACCAGCCACAGCAGGACGGCGAGGTCGAAGGCGCCCTGGAGTAACGGCATCGTCAGCGCCTTCGGCCAGCCGTCCAGGACGATGAACGCCGACGTGGACCCCTCGGGCGCGGCCCACCACCACAGCGGCAGCGACAGCGTGTACGGGATCGCCGGCCAGATCATCACCGCGAGCACGGCGGCCTGCAGGCCGGTGAGCCCGTGCGCGGCCATCCAGGCGGCGTCCCGCCACGTGTCCGGCGACCGGACGAGGCGGCGCGCCTCGCTCGCGCCCTCCCCGCGCATCGGCCCGTACGGCTCGGGGATCTCGCGGCCGAGGATCCGGCCCGCCCGGCGCCGTTCGACGTTCGCGAGCGCGCGCAGCGGCTTCACCGCGGTCGGCAGCCACGGCAGCACGAGGACGATCAGGACGAGGAACGCCGCCAGCGGAGCGAGCCCGAGCAGCGCGGGCACGGCGGTGCGCAGCCCGCCCGCCAGCTGTCCGGTCGCGTGCGCGCTGCGCCTGAACGCCCCGCCGATGTCTCTGGTCATGTCCCCTCGCGGCCACGGTATGGGACGCCGCGGGCCCGCGCACCCGGGCGTGCACCCAGGCCGGTGGTGTAGCGGGCTACACCACCGATTCGGGAGTCCGCGCCCATGCGCCCGAGCCCCTCCGAAATCTAGGTTCGAGCAGGTGAGAACCACGATGACGATGACGGCCGAGACCACCACCGCCGGAGCCGCCGGCTCGCAGGAGGCGGTGGCGCTGGAGTCGGTCACCAAGACGTACGGTCCAGTGCGGGCGCTGGACGGCGTGACCCGGACGTTCCGGCGCGGCACGTTCACGGCGGTGATGGGGCCGTCCGGGTCGGGGAAGAGCACGTTCCTGCACTGCGCGTCGGGGCTGGACCGTCCGAGCGGCGGCGCCGTCCGGGTGGGCGGCGTGGACATCGGCCGGCTGAGCGAGACGAAGCGGACGAGGCTGCGCCGGGAACGGATCGGGTTCGTCTTCCAGGCGTTCAACCTGATCCCGTCCATGGACGTCGAGCAGAACATCACGCTTCCGCTGCGTCTCGGCGGCGCGGAGCCCGAGCCCGCCTGGCTGGACGAGGTCGTCCGGCGGGTGGGACTCGCCGACCGGCTGCGGCACCGTCCGTCGGAGCTGTCGGGCGGGCAGCAGCAGCGCGCGGCCCTCGCGCGGGCGCTGATCACCCGTCCGGAGGTCGTCTTCGCGGACGAGCCGACCGGCGCGCTCGACCCGCGCACGGCCCGCGACGTGCTGCGCCTGCTCCGCGAGGCGGCCGACCTGACCGGGCAGACGATCGTGCTCGTCACCCACGATCCGGTGGCCGCCGCGTGGGCCGACTCCGTCGTGTTCCTCAGCCGCGGCCGCATCGTGGACGAGCTGGCCGCGCCCACCGTCGCCGCCGTCCTGGACCGCTGGGAGACGCTGTGAGCCGGAACGGCGCCGCGAACAGGGGCCTGTTCGCCGGGATCTTCGCGGCGCTGCTGTTCGCGGCCATGCTGGTCGGCGCGTGCGGGGTGCTGCTGGAGTCGGCGCTGCGGGCGCACGCGCCGGTCGAGCGGTTCGGCGGCGCCGCGGCGGTCGTGACGGGACCGCAGAGCGTCGAGCGGCGGATGAAGCGGCTCGGGTCCGAGCCCGAGGCGGAGAGCCGTCCGCTGACCGAACGCGCCC
Source organism: Actinomadura sp. KC06 (assembly GCF_004348735.1). GTDB lineage: Bacteria > Actinomycetota > Actinomycetes > Streptosporangiales > Streptosporangiaceae > Spirillospora. The sequence continues at coordinate 47,755 of NZ_SMKT01000008.1, read as the reverse complement.
GGCTCCCGATCTCGGCGGCGGAGAAGCTGCGGGCCGTGCCCGGCGTGCGGGACGTCGTCGCGGACGTGTCGTTCCCGGTCGTCCTCCCCTCGGGGCGGGCGGTGACGGGCCACGGCTGGGATTCGGCCGGGCTGCGCCCGTACAGGCTGAGCGCGGGCCGCGCCCCGCAGGCGCCGGACGAGGTCGTCCTGAGCCGAGTGACCGGGGCACGCCCGGGCGAGGCGGTCCGGTTGCAGACGAACGAGACGTCCCGCCCGTACCGGGTCGTGGGCGTCGTCGGGGACGGGCCGGAGGCGGCGTTCTTCACCACGCCGACGGCGACCGCCCTCTACGGGCACCCCGGCCAGGCCGACGCGCTGGCGATCCTCGGCGGCGACCTCGACGAGGAGGCGCTCCGCGAGGCGGCGCCCGGCGGCCCGACCGTGGCGACCGGCAAGGCGCGCGGCGACGCCGAGGATCTGGCCGTCGCCGCCGCGCGGCCCGACATCGTGGAGATCTCCGCCTCGCTCGGCGGCATCGCGATCACGACGGCGCTGGTGGTCGTCGGCGGGCTGGTCGTCCTGTCGGCGCGGGCGCGGATGCGGGAGTTCGCGCTGCTCCGCACGGTCGGCGCGACGCCCGGGCAGATCCGGGGACGGGTCGTCCGCGAGACGGCGAGGATCGGGGCACCGGCCGCGCTCGCGGGTGGGGTCCTTTCCCTGGGGCTCGGCGCGGCGATGCACGGCGCGATGGCGCGCGAGGGCGTCCTGCCGGACGGGTTCGGCCTGTCGCTCGGCCCGCTCCCGGTGCTGGCCGCGTTCGCGGGGACGCTGCTCGCCGCCGTCGCCACCGCGTTCCTCGCCTCGTCGCGGGTGTCGCGGATCCGTCCGGTGGAGGCGCTCGGCGAGGCGGCGGTCGAGCCCGCCCGGCTGCCGCGGTGGCGCGTCATCGCCGGCGTGGCGTTCCTCGTCCTCGGCCTGAACGCACTGGGGTTCTCGACCACGGCGACCGGGCCCGACGCCGCCGCGTCGGTGGGCGGGCTGGTCATGGCCCTGATCGTCGCGACGGCGCTGCTGGGCCCGCTGGTGGCCCGGTTCGGCAGCCGCGTGCTGGGCCGCGCGGCCCGGGCGATCGCCCCGATCACCGGACCGATGGCGCAGCACTCGGCCGGAGCGGCCGCACTACGCGCCGGGTCGCTCATCACGCCGGTGGCGCTGGCCGTGGCGTTCGCGAGCGTCCAGCTCTTCGCGCACTCGACGGTCGCGCACGCGACGCGCGGGCAGGCGGATGCCGGGAACCACGCCGACCAGGTCATCGTGTCGTCCGGCGCCGGGCTCCCCGAGGGCGTCGCGGAGGCGGCGCGCCGGACGCCCGGCGTGACGGCCGCGGCCCCGGTCAAGCGGACCACCGTGATCATGCCGGTCACGGCGCTCGGCGAGCAGAGCCTCCAGTCGCTGAGCGCACGCGGCGTCGGCGCGGACGCCGCCGCGACGATGGACCCGAAGGTGACGTCCGGCCGGCTCGGCGACCTCCGGGGCGGCGCCGTCGCGCTCAGCCGGGACGTCGCGGGCGGCCGCCGCGCCGGCTCGACGGCCGAGCTGTCGCTCGCCGACGGGACGGCGATCAAGGCCAGGGTCGTCGCCGTCTACGAACGGGGGCTCGGCTTCGGCGACGTGCTCCTCCCCCGCGACCTGGTGGCGGCGCACTCGTCATCGCCGCTGGACGACCACGTCCTCGTCCGCGGAAAGGACGCCGACCTGCGGGCGGTCGCCGCCGCCGACCCTGGAGCCCGCGTGGTCACGCCCGACGAGTTCGGCGCGGGCCTGTCGCGGGAGATCCGGCTCCAGGGCTTCGTCAACCAGGTGGTCGTCGCCGCGATCACGGGGTTCATCCTCATCGGCCTCGTCACCACGCTGGCGACGGCGACGGCGGCGCGGCGGCGCGAGTTCGCGCTGCTGCGGCTGGTCGGCGCGACCCGCGGCCAGGTGCTGCGGATGCTGCGGCTGGAGGCGGCGATCGTGCTCGGCACCGGCGTCGCGGCCGGGGCGCTCATCGCGGCGGTGACGCTGCCCGCGTTCGCCGCCGCGGTCACCGGCGTCCCGCTGCCGTGGATCCCGCCGCTGACCGCCGCGGCGATCGTCGCCTGCGCGGCCGGTTCCGGGGCCGCCGCGATCCTCCTGCCGGCGCGGTTCGTCCTGCGCCGCCGCACGTCCCCGGCCCTGTCCTGACCCACCTCCCAGAAAGGCACGAGACCATGAGCAACTCCACCCGCTGGACGATGGTCGGCATCCTCATCGTCGTCAACGCATTGTCGAACGTGGCCCTCCGGGACGCCTGGATCGAGATCGTCGTCAGCGCGGTCACCGGGCTCGCCGTCGTCGCCCTGGTGATCGACTACCTGGTCCGCGGCCGCCGCGAGGACTGAGACCGGCGCGACCGGGCCCGTCCGGGGGACCGAACCGCACGGGTCGCCCACCCGGGCGGGCCCGACGCCGTTACCATCGACCATTGCCAAGATCCTGTTGGCGATGCTCTGTACCGGAACGGCGTGAAATGGATGATGTCGAGGTCCGGCGCCTGCCGGGCGATCTGCCGCAGCTGTTCGACCCGTCGCGGGACGGCGACGCGGAGCGGACGCTGTCGGTGCCGCTGCCCGACGGGGACCTGGTCTGGCCCGACCCCGGATACCCGCAGCGGCGGCCGCTCCTGCGACCCGCGTTCTGGCTGAGCGACGAGCCGGTCCGCGGCGAGCTGTGGGGCAGGCTCCGCGCGGAGCACGCCCGGTCGGGCCTCTGGCCGCTGCTGATGGACGAGACCGACCAGCCGTGGGCGTCGGGCCAGATCGCCCCCGAGCCGGTGGCGGAGATCGCGAACTACGTCCCGCAGGCGTTCATGTCCGAGGTGTGGTCGGACTGGGCGGAGCAGGCCGCGGGCGAGGACCACGACGACCTCGCCCCCTTCGGGCGGCACTGCCCCGGCCTGGCCGCGCCCGGCGTCCCGGTCGACGACCCGGACGCCATGGCCGACCGGTACGCCCGCGTGCTCGCGGGCCGCGGCCTCTCGCTGGGCCTGGCCGCCGTCGACCGCGGCGCCGACACGCTCGCCGCCGTCGGCTGGCAGGGCGCCCTCAACCACAACGAGTGGACGGCGCCGCTCGCCGCCGTCCTGCGCGGCTGGGAGGACCGCTTCGGCGCCCGCGTCGTCGCGATGGGGTTCAACACGCTGGAGCTGAGTGTCGCGGCGCCGCCGATCACGACGCGGCACGCCGTCCATGTCGCGGCCGAGCACTGGACGTTCTGCCCCGACATCCTCTTCCAGGGCCCGGGCACCCTCGCCGGCTACGCCGAGGAGATCCGCGGCAAGACGAATTGGTCCTTTTGGTGGGATTGACGCCGGGGCAGCAAAGCCAAAAAAGCGGTCATCCCACGTAAACGTCCAGGTCATCCAGGGTGGGGCGCGCCCATCGGCGGGTTACGGTTGGGCGGGTGAGCACCGGGCGGCGCGACCGGGACGGACGCCCTGAGCGACCCGCGCGGACGGATCCCGCGCCGCCGTGGGGGCACGGATGGGAGCGCCGCACATGACCGACGGCTCGGGCGACACGAGCATCACGGAGCTGCTGGGCTCCTGGCGGGAGCCGGTGCTGAGCCGGTGGATCGAGCTGGTCGGCGAGAGCGTCCGCGGCCGGCTCACCGAGGGCGAGCTGCGCTCGGAGCTGACCGAGGTCTACGGGCTGGTCGAGCGCGCCCTCGGCGGCGACGACGACGCGGCGGGCGAGCTGCGCGCGACGCTGGCGGAGATCTCCCGCGGCCGGGCCCGGCAGGGGTTCAGCCCGACCGAGACCGCGATCGGCGTGTTCGCGCTGAAGCAGTCGCTGTACGAGCAGGTCAGGACCACCCGGGACCAGCGCGCCTACGGCGAGCTGATCGACTTCTCGTCCTACGTCGACGAGCTCGGGCTGGCGACGTTCGAGACCTACATGTCGGCCCGCGAGCAGGTCATCGCCGACCAGGCCGAGCAGCTCCTCGAACTGTCGACGCCCGTGGTGAAGATCTGGGACGGCGTCCTCGGCGTCCCGCTGGTCGGCACGCTGGACTCGGCCCGCACGCAGGTCGTCATGGAGACGCTGCTGCAGACGCTGGTGGACACCCGCTCCCGGTACGCGGTGATCGACATCACCGGCGTGCCCGCCGTGGACACCGAGGTCGCCCAGCACCTGATGAAGGCGGTGATGGCGGCCCGGCTGATGGGCACGCACTGCGTCATCTCGGGGATCCGGCCGCAGATCGCGCAGACGATCGTGACGCTCGGCATCGAGTTCGGCGACATCGTGACCAAGTCGAGCCTGGCCGACGCGCTCGCGTACGTCCTCGAACGCAGCGGCCTGCGCGTGGTCAACGGCCCCGCCTCTTGTGGGGGGACGACCCCCCACACCCCCCGGAACAACCCGGAGGTGTGATGGAACGGGTGCCGATTCTCAAGATCGGGGACGTCCTGCTCGTGTCGATCCAGGTCGACCTGCAGGACCAGACCGTCCTGGCGCTGCAGGAGGACCTCGCCGACCGGATCGTCGCGGCGGGCGCGCACGGCGTGATCATCGACATCACCGCGGTGGACATCGTCGACTCGTTCATCGGCCGCATGTTCGCCACCATCGCCGCGATGTCGCGGCTGATGGACGCCGAGACGGTGGTCGTCGGGATGCGCCCGGCGGTGGCGATCACGCTGGTCGAGCTCGGGCTGTCGCTGGGCGGCGTCCGCACCGCGCTGGACCTGGAGGAGGGCATGCGGCTGCTCGGCGCCAGACCGCCCGCCGCCGCGCTGCCGCAGGCGGATCCGCGCGGCGCGGGGCCGGACGGCGCGGGCTCCGCCATGGCGGGCGGCCCATGACGATGCCGCCCGGCGACGGAACGTCCGGCGGCGGGCCGCCCGGGGAGGTGCCGCCGGGAGAGGAGGTGCCCATCGCCTCGAACGACGACGTGGTCCGCGTCCGGCAGCTCGTGCGGGCCGCCGCCGCGGCGGCCGGGCTGTCCCTGGTCGACCAGACAAAGATCGTCACCGCGGCGAGCGAGCTGGCGCGCAACACCTACGCGCACGGCGGGGGCGGCACGATGCGGGTCGAGCAGGCCGGCGGGCGGGGCCGCCGGGGCGTGCGCATCGTCTTCACCGACGAGGGCCCCGGCATCGCGGACGTGGAGCGCGCGCTCGGCGAGGGCTGGACGAGCGGGGCCGGCCTCGGCCTCGGTCTGTCCGGGGCGCGCAGGCTGAGCGACGAGTTCGACCTGCGGAGCGAGCCGGGAAAGGGCACCACGGTGACGGTGGCCAAATGGAGCCGCTGAGCGGCGGGTGGACGACGAGCCCGCACGCCGGCGAATCGCTGCGGGTGCGGGTGGAGGAGCAGAGCGCTGCGGCGGGCGTCCGGCGGCGGATCACCGCGCTCGCCGAGCGGCTCGGGTTCGGCGGGGAGCGGCTCGGCCAGATCCAGCTCGCGGCGACCGAGGCGGCCGTGAACCTCGCCAGGCACGCGCGGCAGGGCGAGATGCTCCTGCGCATCGTGCGGGACGGCGGCGCCGCAGCGCTGGAGTTCGTCTGCGTCGACCACGGGCCCGGCATCGCCGACGTCCCGGTCTCCCGGACCGACGGCTACTCGACCGGCGGCACGCTCGGCCTCGGGCTCGGCTCGATCGAGAGGCTCGCCGACCACAGCGGCCTGTACTCCCGTCCCCGGATCGGCACCGTCCTGTACGCGCGGTTCCGGCCGCCCTCCGAGGCGCCGTCCGGGCCGGCCGGCGGGGCGATGCCGCCGATCGCGGGCCTGACCGTGACGCTCGACGGCGAGGAGGAGTGCGGCGACGCGTACACGGCGCGGCTGGTGGACGGCACCGTCTACGCGATGCTCTGCGACGGCCTGGGGCACGGCCCGCTGGCCGCGCGGGCGGCGTGGGCCGCGGTCCGGGCCACGCACGAGGTCGCATCGCCGTCCCGTCCCGCGGACGTCCTCCGGTGCGTCCACCGGCGGCTGGCGTCCACCCGCGGCGGCGCCGTCGCGGTCGCCGCCATCGAGCCCGCGGCCGGACGAGTGCGCTTCGCGGGGGTCGGGAACGTGGCCGCGTGGATCGTCGGGCCGGAGCGCCGGCACGGCATGGTCTCCGTCCCCGGGATCGTCGGCGCGCACGCCGAGCGGATCCGGGAGCACGACTACCCCCTGCCGGCGGGCGCGGTGGTGGTGCTGCATTCGGACGGCCTCACCGGCCGATGGCGGCTCGCCGACCAGCCGGGTCTGCTCGGCCGCGACCCGCTGCTGATCGCGGCGACCGTGCTGCGCGACGCGGGGACCCGCCACGACGACCGCTCCGTGCTCGCCGTGACGACGTCCGGCCGGGGGGTGACGGCGTGACCGCGGGCGCGTCCGGCGAGCTGCTCCGGATCGAGATCACCGACGAGGACGGCGTGTTCGCCGTCCGGCAGGTGGGCCGGCGCGTCGCCGCCGAGGTGGGCCTCCCCTACCAGGACCAGGTCCGCGTCGCCACCGCGCTCAGCGAGGCCGGACGAGAGCTGTACGCCTGCTCGGGACGGGTGTCGGTCGATTTCGTCCTCGACCGCGGGCGCCCGCCGGGCCTGGTGATCGAGCTGGACCTCGTGCCCCGGACCAGCATGGACGGCGCGGCGGAGTGCGAGGCCGCGATCTCGCGCCTGCTGAGCAGGGTCGAGCACGAGGACACCGGGGACGGCGTCCGCGTCCGGCTCCGCAAGGACCTGCCCGCGGGCGCGGAGCCACCGCCCGGCGACGCGGAGCTGCGCGACCGGCTCGGCCGCCTGACGCCCGTCCCCGCGCTGGAAGAGCTGCGGACGCAGAACTCCGACCTGATCGCGGCGCTCGCGGACCTCCAGCGGCAGCAGGAGGAGCTGCGCTCCCTCAACACCGAGCTCGAGGCGACGAACGAGGGCGTGATGGCGCTCTACACCGAGATCTCCGAGGAGCTGGAGGAGACCAACCGCGGCGTCGTGGCGCTGTACGCGGAGCTGGAGGAGAAGTCCGACCAGCTGCAGGAGCTGGGCGAGGCCAAGAACCGGTTCTGGGCCAGCGTCAGCCACGAGCTGCGCACCCCGGTGAACAGCGTCATCGGGCTCGTCCGGCTGCTGCTCGACCCCGCCGCCGAGCCGCTCACCGCCGAGCAGCGCCAGCAGATCACCCTGATCGGCGACACCGGCGAGACCATGCTGGCGCTGGTGAACGAGCTGCTGGACATGGCCAAGGCCGAGCGCGGCGGGCTGGAGCCCCGCCGCGCGCCGGTGCGCGTCCCGGCGCTGCTGGACGAGCTGTCGGAGCTGCTGCGCCCGATGGCGGAGCAGGCCGGGCTGACGCTCACCGTGGACGCCGCCGCCGCGCCGCCCGTCGTCGTCACCGACGCGGAGATGCTCACCCGCATCCTGCGGAACCTGGTGAGCAACGGGGTGAAGTTCACCGCGGAGGGCGGCGTGCGGGTCGCGGCCCGCGCGGTGCCGGGGCACATCGAGTTCGTCGTGTCCGACACCGGCCCGGGCATCGCGCCCGCCGACCAGGCGCGGCTCTTCGAGGAGTTCTTCCGCGTGCCCGGCAGCGACGCGGGCGGGACGGGCCTGGGCCTCCCCTACGCGCGCCGCCTCGCCCGGGCGCTCGGCGGCGACCTGTTCGTGGACAGCGCCGTCGGCGAGGGCACGGCGGTGACGCTGCGGCTGCCGCCGTACGAGAGCCTGGACGACCTCGGCCCCGGCCACGTGCTGATCGCGGACGACGACGACGTGACCCGGCGCGTCCTGCGGAGCCTGGTGGAGGACGCCGCCGGCCGGGTCACCGAGACCGCCGACGGCCGCGCCGCGCTGGAGTCCGCCGCGGCCGACCCGCCCGACCTCGTCCTGCTGGACCTGCGGATGCCGGGCATGGACGGGTACGAGGTCCTCGCCCGCCTGCCGCGGAACGTGCCGGTGGTGCTGGTGACCTCGTCGGACGTGAGCGCCGAGGGGTCCGGCGCGGGCGGCGACCCGCGGCTGAGCCGCGCGGGCGCGGTGCTGAGCAAGGACCGGCTCGGCCCGGAGACGCTCGCCGAGGCGGTCCGCACGGCCCGCCAGGCCGTGCGCGCGGCGGGCACGGGGGACGAGGCACGCGACACCGGGGACGGGGGGTGACGGCCTTGGCCACGACGCTGGTGGTCGACGACAACGACACCAAGCGGTACATCATCGGCAGCTGGCTGCGGCGCGCGGGCCACACCGTGGTGGAGGCCGCGTCGGCGGCGGAGACCTGGATCAGGCTCGTGGAGCACCGCGTCGACCTGGTGGTGCTGGACGTCAGGCTCCCGGACATGAGCGGGATCGAGGTCTGCGAGCGGATCAAGGCCGCGCCGGACACCAGATCGCTGCCGGTGATCCACATCTCGGCGCAGGCGGTGGACGTCGCCGACCGCACCGCGGGCCTGCGCCGCGGCGCCGACGCCTACATGACCGACCCGATCGACCCCGGCGAGTTCCTCGCCACGGTCGAGGCCGTGCTGCGCTACTACCAGGCCCGCCGCCGCGCCGAGCGGATGGCCGCCCGCCTGGCCGAGCTCACCCGCACGTCCCTGGCGATCAACGCGGCCGCGTCCTTCGAGGAGCTGGCGGCGGTCGCGGCCCGCGGCGCCTTCACGATCTTCGGGGCGCCGGCCTCGGTGTTCGTGCTGCCGCCGGACGGCCGGGTCCGGCGGACCACCGAGCTCGGCATCGGGCCGTGGCGCCGCGACTGCCCGCCCGACGCGCCCGCGCGGATGGCCGAGCTGGCCAGGCTGGGCGACGACACCGGCACCGAGGTCACGCGGGTGCCGCTGGACGAGTGGCTCGACCTGCTGCCCGACAGCGTCGTGGACGGCGACGTCACGCTGGCGGTGTCGCGGTTCAAGCACGGACGTCCGCCCATCGGGATCGCGCTCGGGGGCAGCGGGCCGCGGTCGGAGGACGACGTCAACCTGCTGCGGCAGCTCGGGCAGGCGGTGGCGCTGGCGATGGAGGCGCTGCGGTCCTACACCGAGGAGCACACGACCTCGCTCACCCTCCAGCACAGCCTGCTGCCCGCGTCGCTGCCGTCCGTGCCGGGCTGGTCGCTGGCCGTCCGCTACGAGCCCGCCAGCGACCAGGCGGAGGTCGGCGGCGACTTCTACGAGGTCCTCGACCGCGGCGACCGGGTGCTGGTGGCCATCGGGGACGTGCAGGGGCACTCGCTGCACGCCGCGACCGTCATGGCGGAGATCCGGCACGCGCTGCGGGCCTTCGCCGCCGAGGGCCACGACTCCGTCACGATCCTGCGGCTGCTGAACGGCGTGCTGGAGCGCTACCACGACGACCAGACGGCCACGATGTGCCTGATGACGCTGGACCCGCTGAGCGGCGCCGCGCAGGTCGCGAGCGCCGGGCACCTCCCGCCGCTGCACATCTCCGGCGGCGGCGCCCACTACGGCGGGGGCGGCGGCGTGCTCCTGGGCTTCCCGCGGGAGGCGCGCGACATGAGCGGGGTCGCGGTCGAGAAGGCGCAGGTGCCGCCCGGCGGCACCGTCGTGCTCCTCACCGACGGGTTGATCGAGGACCGCGGCATCCCGCTGGCCGACAACCTGGAGCGGCTGCGGCTCGTCGCGGCCGACGTGGACGACGAGCTCGAACGGTTCGGCGACCGCGTCATCGCCGAGTTCGGCCCCCGGGAGGACGACGTCGCCCTCGTCGTCCTCCGCCGCGACGGGCACTGACGCCGCACGCGCCGGGCGTTGATGCCGGGATCCGCCGTCCTCGCCTACGATGCGGCGAGGACGACGGACGGGATCGGGCCGGGAGCGGGGTCGGGATGCGACGGGGCGGCAGGGCGCTCTCCGCGGGCATCGCGGCGGCCATCGTGTGCACGCTGGCCGCCGACGTCGTCCTGCTCGTGTCCGGCCGGCCGGGCGAGAAGCCGGCCCGCGCCGACGACCTGGTGTCCGTCGACCGGGGCTCCGCGCCGCAGGCCCCGGCCGTCGCGCCGCTGACCCGCCGCCACACCCCGCACCTGCTCGTCGCCGGGACGGCGTCGCTGCCGCCCGAGACCGTCGAGCGCGCGAAGGGCCTCAAGGGCGTCGCCGGGATCACGGTCGTGGACGCGGCCCGCGCCCAGGTCGGCGGCCGCCGGCTGGGACTGCTCGGCGTGGACCCGTCGGGGTTCCGGGCGTTCGCGCCGGAGCCGACGGCCGAGTCCGACCAGCTGTGGCAGACGATCGCGTCCGGCGGGCTGGCCGTCTCGTTCGAGGAGGGCCGCGGCGGGGCGTTCCGGCTCGGCGCGGTCGTCGAGGCGGGCCGCACCTCCAGCCCGGGACGGGTCCGCGTCGGCGCGTACGCGTCGATGGGCATCGGCGACATCGACGCGGTCGTGTCCCGCGGCCAGGCCCGCGCGCTCGGCATGCCGGACGGCAACGGCCTGATCATCAGCGCGCCGAAGGCCGACACGGCGAAGCTCGCGGCGCGGCTGAAGAAGATCCTCCCGCGCGGGACGAAGGTCGCGGCGCTGGCGCCCGCGCGGACGCGCCCGTCCGCGAAGACGAAGGGCGGCCCGCGGCTCACCGGACGCCCCGACGGCGTGACCGGCGCCGCGTCCCCGATCACCGGCAACATGATGACCCCGACCATGCGGGCGGCGCTGCTGGAGATCGCCGGGATGTTCGGCCCGTTCCCGGCGATCGGCTGCCACCGCTCCACCGGCGACCCGCAGGACCACGCCGTCGGACGGGCCTGCGACTTCATGGAGAGCACCGGCGGCCGCATGCCGAGCCCGGGCGCCCGCCGGCACGGCGACCAGGTCGCGGCGTACGCCGTCGCCAACGCGCGGCGGCTCGGGATCTCCTACGTGATCTGGCGGCAGCAGATCTGGAACGTGCGCGGCGGCGGCTGGCGCCCGATGGCGGACCGCGGCAGCATCACCCAGAACCACTACGACCACGTGCACGTCTCGGTGCTGCGCTAGCCGCCCGCCGGGGACCGCGCCGGTCAGCCGAGCAGGGCGTTGATCGCCTGGTCGATCAGCATCTCGATGGCGAACCGGACGATCTCCTTGAAGATCGGGATCTGTGCCAGCGACGCCCCGAACGTCACGACGGCGGTCGCGATCGCCTGCGCGATCGCGATGGCCAGCATGATCAGCTGGATGATCACGTTGATCTTCAAGGCGAGCACGATGCCCGCGCACAGGAAGAACGCCGCGCCGACGAGCGTCGCCCCCTGCGCGGCGTCCTCGAGGACGGACTTCGGCGAGTCCTCCCCGCCCCACGACTTGCGGAACGCCTCGATGTCGTCGCCCTTGTTCGCCCCCATCGCCTGCTGGGCGGCGCCGTCGGCGTCGGCGGCCACGCCCTGGACCTTCCCGGAGAAGTCCATCCAGGTCGAGCCGAGCTCGAACAGCTTCGTCTCGTCCGCCTCCGGCCAGGTGAAGCCGAGCATGCCCAGCAGCGAGATCAGCTCGCCCGGAAGCTGCAGTCCCATGTCACCCCACCGGCCGGTTCATCGCCGCGGCTCGTCACTTGCCGCCGCGGACCTTGGCGATGGCGTCGTTGAAGCTCTGGCTGATCATCGTCATCTGGCGCAGGCTCTCGTTCTGGATGCCCTCGATCTGCTCGCTGAGCCGCGCCGTGTCGACGGCCTGCCCGGCCGCCGCCTCGCCGGCCTTGCGGCGCAGGTCGTCGAGCGCGGCGTTCGCGGCCGTCACCAGGTGCTCGCCGAGCTCCTCCGCCGACAGCCGCAGCGCGCGCGGGTTGATCTCGACGTTCTTGAGCCGGCCGCCGGACGCCGCGGTCACCGTGACCCTGCCCTCGGCCGCCTCGCCGACGCCCTCGACGGCCTCGCCCGCGTCCGCGGGACGCTCGGCCGCCGCGCCGCCCTTGCGCATCGAGTCCAGCGTCTTGCGCGCCTCGGTCAGCATGCGGTCGAGATCGTTGCTCGCAGAGTCCACGAAACCGCACCTTTCTGGATCAACCGATCGGACAAGATCCTAACCACGGCGGGCACCGGACGCGACACATCCGCCCGCCGCCCGCCGCCCGCCCGTCAGACCTCTTGAACGCCGTTCAGCGCGGCCGATATCGAGCTGACCTCGCCGACCATCTTCTGCTCGGACTTCTCGTGGTTGTCGGCCAGCGCGGTCAGCTTCTCGCCGTATCCGGACAGATCCTCGGCCGCTCCGGTGAACGACTCGTCCGCCTGGCCCTCAATGGCCTTGTAGGACTCGCCGATCAGCATGCCGATGTCGTCGGAGCCCCACGGCTCGCCCATGCCCTGGACGGTGGCCTTCAGATTCGACCATTCCTGGCCGAGCTCGTCCCCCGCCTCGGCCAGGCCCTTCGCCGCACTGCGCAGAGTATCCGGACGGACCTCATAACCATTTACGGTCATCGTCACCCCGATGGTCTTCGTGGCCACTTATTCGCGCGAAGGTCAGCATAACGCGAGCGACAGGACGATGACCACCGCCGACATTTCCACCAGCCTGCAGAATTCCTTTTCTACCTGCATGATTTCGAGCTCTTGTACGCCATCCAGCGCGACCGCCATTACTACGGTCAGGGGCGCGGGAGTTCCTGCTCGCACCAGACGACCTTGCCGTCGGCGGTGCGGCGGACGCCCCAGCGCTGGGCCAGGCGCCCGACGACGTGCAGGCCCCGGCCCGACTCGATCATGTCGCCGTCGTCCTCGCGGTGCCGGACGCGGGGACGGCCGTCGGAGGAGTCGAACACCTCGCAGACCAGGCCGCCCTCCCGCACCAGCCGCAGCCTGATCCGCCCGCCCGCGTGCCGGATCGCGTTCGTGACCAGCTCGGACGCCAGCAGCATCGTGGGGTGGGCGAGGTCGTCGAGGTCCCAGCGGGCGAGCCGGTCGCGGATGAGGCCGCGCGCCCGGCGGACGGCGGCGGGCTCGGCGGGCAGCTCCCAGGTGGCGTGTCGGTCGTCGGGGATGCGCGCCAGCCGGGCGATGAGCATGGCGATGTCGTCGCGGTGCTGGTCGTCGTAGATGCCGTCGAGGGCCGCCTGGCACAGGTCGTCCAGGGGGCGGGCGGCGGCGCCGCCGGAGAACGTGCCGCGCAGGCGGGCGAGGCCGTCGTCGATGTCGCGGGCCCGGTTCTCGACCAGGCCGTCGGTGTAGAGGAACAGCAGCGTCCCGTCCTCGACGGTGAACTCGCGGCTGACGATCGGGCCGTCGCCGCCGACGCCGAGCGGCGGGGCGGGCGGCACCGGCAGGTACTCGGGCTCGGCGCCGGGCGGGACGAGCAGCGGCGGCAGGTGCCCGGCGCTGGCGACCTCGCAGCGTCCGCTGACCGCGTCGTAGACGACGTAGGCGCAGGTGGCGAAGTGCGGTTCGCGTTCGCCGAGCGTCCGCATGAGCGAGTCGAGCCGTTCCAGGGCTTCGGCGGGCGGCAGTTCGAGCCCGGCGAGGGTGTGGATGGCGGTGCGGAGCCGTCCCATGGTGACGGCGGCCTTCACGCCGTGCCCGGCCACGTCGCCGACGACCAGCGCGACCCGGGCGCCGGGCAGCGCGATCGACTCGTACCAGTCGCCGCCGACCTCGATGAGGCGGCTGCCCGGCAGGTACCGGTGGTGGACCTCGACCGGCGACGGGGCGGACAGCCCGGTCGGCAGCAGGCTGCGCTGCAGGGTGAGCGCGGTGGCCCGTTCCCGCGAGTACTGCCGGGCGCTCTCGATGAAGATGGACGCCCGGTTGGCGAACTCCATCCCGATCTCGACGTCGTAGGCGTCGAACGGGCGGTGCGCGACGGTCCGGGTGCAGACGAAGAAGCCGAGGATCCCGGCCGCGGAAGCGATCGGCAGCAGCAGCATCGACGCGCCCTTGAGCAGCTCCCCGACCGGCGGGCGGCGCCACGCGGCGGCGATCTCGGCCGCGCCCTCGCCGCCGAGGGAGCGCAGCACCGGCTCGCCCGACGCCAGGCACTGCGTGTAGGGGGTGCCGGGCGGGTAGACGAGCGACTCGCCGGTGGGGAACGTCGCGTCCCAGGCGGGGTCGTCGTCGTCGAATCCGATGGCCATCCGGCGCATTTGCGGGCCGTCCGGGCCGTCCGGCGATTCGTCGGCGTCCAGATGGCTCTCCAGGAGGAGCAGTCCGCCGGAATTGCAGAAATGCGGGACGAGGACGTCCATCAGTCCGCGCGCGAGCATTTCGAGGTCGAGCGTGGAGCCGATTCGCGGGAGCGCGTCGTCCAGCAGGGCGCGGCGGATGACGGCCGGGTCGACGAACCGGTCGGCGAGCGGCACCGGCACCTTGATGACGGCGAGCGCGGCGATATCGGGCGCGACCCGGGCGGGCGCGTCGCCGTCGGCCGCGTCACCGCCGGGGGCGCCGCCGCTCATGGGGTGGACGGTCACGACCGCGTCGAGCGTCCCGCCGCCCGGGGTGTCCACGGCGAGCATGGCGGTGCGCTCGCGGCCGGCCTCCAGCGCCTCCAGCAACGGCTTGCGCGCGCCCGCGATGACCTCGTCCAAATGGGCTCCGAGCAGGGATTTCCCATTGGGAGACGTCCCGTACGGAGACAGCACGGCCGCGGCGTTGCGGTCGAACTGGAGTATTCGACCCGACGAATCCATGCCGAGAATAAGAATTCGGGTGGACGACTCCATCGCTCGATTATGGGACATGGCGGGGACGCGTGCGGCCGATACGGGACGGTAGGCGTCCCCCGAGCCGTGGGGCGGGCGGTGGCTCAGGGGCGCGGGTGGCGTTCGTCCAGGTACTCCTGCCAGGTCCGGCGCCCTACCGCGTGGCCGGGCGTGAGGTGGTGCCCCTCCCGGAATCCGCGTCCCGCCGCCCCGGGCAGCGGCAGCGGCACGCGGACGGGCCGCCGGAGGCCGCGTGCCTTCAGGTAGGCCCGCGCCATCTCCTCGAACGTGAGCACCTCCGGGCCGCCCATGTCGTCGACGCGCCGCGCGGGACCGGGGGCGAGCGCCAGCTCTGCGAGCCGTTCCGCGACCTCCCCGACGTCGATCGGCTGGTCGCGCAGGCCCTTCGGCAGCGCGATGACGCCGGGCGCCTTGGTGAGGACGTTCAGCACCATGTCGGGCAGCGTGTGGAACTGCGTGGTCCGCAAGATCGTGTACGGGAGCCCGGAGTCCTCGATGAGCTTTTCCACGGCGTGCTTCGTCCTGTAGTAGCCGTAGGGGATCTTGTCGACGCCGACGATCGAGATGTAGATCAGGTGCGGCGCGCCCTGCCGCCGGGCCGCCTCGACCAGCAGGCGCGCGGCGGGCAGGTCCCGCTTCGCGTGGAGCGGCTCGCTGGCGCAGTGCACGATCGTCCCGGCGCCGGCGACGGCCTCGTCGATGCCCTCACCGGTCCGAAGATTTCCTTGATGCCAGGTGACGCCGTCCTCCGGCGGCCTGGCGCGGCGGCTCAGCGCGTGCACGTCCGCACCCGCTTCGGCCAGCAGCCTGGTCAGCGGGCGGCCGAGCGTCCCGCTCGCCCCGGTCACGAGGATCATGGCTCGCTCCCTTCCTCCCGGGCACCTTCCCCGGCGGCCCGGCCCCTCACCTTCAGGACTTCCCGAAGACCTGCGGCGGCGGGACGGGCGCGACGATCTCCTCGCCGTCGCGCAGCGGCGCGGAGCCCGCGCAGAACGCGGCGAGGTCGCCGCCGTTCAGCAGCCGCGCCCGGGCCGCGCCGCCCGCCGCGCGCCGGGTCAGCTCGTCCACCGGGAGCGGCTCGCGCGAACCGGCCACGATGAGGTTGCCGAAGCGGCGGCCGCGGAGCACGCCCGGGTCGCCCATCAGCAGCGCGTGCCGGAACACCGACCGGACGGTGGCGGCGACCCGGCGGGCGAACGGCAGCCGGAAGCCGTCCGCGACGTTGGCCATGTAGACGCCGCCGGGCCGCAGGACGCGCGCCGCGTCCAGGACGAACTCGCGGGTCGCGAGCTCGGGCGGCATCGACGCCTCGGCGAAGGCGTCCATCACGACG
Source organism: Actinomadura sp. KC06 (assembly GCF_004348735.1). Classification (GTDB taxonomy): domain Bacteria; phylum Actinomycetota; class Actinomycetes; order Streptosporangiales; family Streptosporangiaceae; genus Spirillospora. The sequence continues at coordinate 31,795 of NZ_SMKT01000008.1, read as the reverse complement.
AGGTCGTCGGCCTCGTCGGCGAGCGCGGCGACGCCGGTGCGGCCGTCGGTGATCCGGATCCGCAGGCCGGGGACGCCCTTGACGGGCAGCTGCTCCCGGACGAGCTGCACCAGCCCCGCGTCCGGCTCCAGGACGACCTGCCGTGACCCGGGACGTGTCGCGGCGATGTAGCGCGGCAGCGTGCACCCGGCGCCGCCGATGTGGACGGCGTCGAACGCCTGCCCGTCCACGCCGAGGCAGTCGACGACGTCGCCCATCAGCCGCATGTACTCGAAGTCGAGGTAGGTGGGGTCGGACAGGTCCACGTACGACTGGGGCACGCCGCCGACGAGAAGCATCCAGCCGCCGTCGCGGTCGGCGTCCCGCAGCAGTTCGGCCTCGCCGCCGTCGATCGCGTAGATGTTGGCGCGGGGACCGTGCCTGCCCTTGCGTGCCATGGCCTCCAGCCTACGGAAGCCGTTTCCGGGGACCGCCGGAACGTCAGGTTTGCTCTGTGAGGGCCTCTTCGCCCGCGAAGTGGCAGGCGCTCGGATGGGGGGAGTCCTCCCGTTCCTCCAGAGCCGGTTCCCGCATCGCGCAGAGGTCCTGGGCCTTCCAGCAGCGGGTCCGGAACCGGCATCCGGACGGCGGGTCCAGCGGCGACGGCGGCTCCCCTTCGAGCTGGATCTGGCCCGTCCAGCCGGGGGCGTCCGGGTCCGGGACGGGGACGGCCGACAGCAGCGCCTGCGTGTACGGGTGGGTGGGGTGCTCGTAGATCTGGTCCTCGCCGCCGGTCTCCACGACCTTGCCGAGGTACATGACGGCGACGCGGTCGGAGATGTGGCGGACGGCGGCCAGGTCGTGCGCGATGAACACGTACGCCAGGCCGAGCTCCCGCTGCAGCTCGGCGAGCAGGTTCATCACCTGCGCCTGCACGGACACGTCCAGCGCGGACACCGGCTCGTCGCACACGATGACCTCGGGGCGCAGCGCGAGCGCGCGGGCGATCCCGACCCGCTGCCGCTGCCCGCCGGAGAACTGGTGCGGGTACCGGCTGACGTGGCCGGGGTCGAGGCCGACGAGCTCCAGCAGCTCCTGGACGCGCCCGCGCCGCTCCCCCTTCGGCGCGACCTCCGGGTGGACGGCGAACGGCTCGCCCACGATGTCGCCGACGGTCATGCGGGGGTTGAGGGACGAGTACGGGTCCTGCAGCACCATCTGGATCCGGCGGCGCAGGGCCCGCAGCTCGGATCTCGGCATCGCGAAGACGTCCCGGCCGTCGAAGCGGACCGTCCCGGCGGTGGGACGCTCGGCGGCGAGCAGCAGCCTGGCGAGGGTCGACTTCCCGCAGCCGGACTCGCCGACGACGCCGAGGGTCTCGCCGCGGCGCAGCTCCAGGTCGACGCCGTCCACGGCCCTGACCCGGCCGACCGTCCGCTTGATCACCACGCCCCGGGTCACCGGGTAGTGCTTGACGAGGCCGTCCACCTGGAGGATCGGGGCCTCGTCCGCGGGCGTGTCATTCGGATCCGGCACCGGGGACCTCCTGATCGGTGTGGACCTCCGCGGCGAAATGGCAGGCCGCGTCGTGACCGGGCGCGACGTTGACCAGCGGCGGCCGCTCCACCGCGCAGACCGGCTCGGCGCGCGGGCAGCGCGGATGGAACGGGCAGCCGGACGGCAGCGCCGCCGGGTTCGGCGGCGCGCCCGCGATCGGGACGAGCGGCCCGCCGCGCCGGTCGAGGCGCGGCACCGACGCCAGCAGCCCGCGCGTGTACGGGTGCGCGGGACGCGCGTACAGCTCGCGGGCGGGCGACTGCTCGGCGACCGATCCCGCGTACATGACCACGATCCGGTCCGCGACGCCGGCGACGACGCCGAGATCGTGGGTGATCAGCACCATGCCCATCGTCAGCTCGTCCTGGAGCCCGGCGAGCAGCCGCATGATCTGCGCCTGGACGGTCACGTCGAGGGCGGTGGTCGGCTCGTCGGCGATCAGCACGTCCGGCTCCAGCGCCAGCGCCATCGCGATCATGATGCGCTGGCGCATGCCGCCGGAGAACTGGTGCGGGTAGTCGCCGAGCCGCCGCGCCGCGGACGGGATCCGCACCCGCTCCATCAGCTCGACGGCCTTGTCCCTGGCCGCCCTCCGGCCGAGGCCGCGGTGCACCCGGTACATCTCGCGGAGCTGGTCGCCGACGGTGAACACCGGGTTCAGCGCGGTCAGCGCGTCCTGGAAGATCATCGAGATGCGGTCGGCGCGGTACGCGCGGCGCCGCCGCTCCGGCAGCCCGAGCAGCTCCTCGCCGCGCAGCCGCACCGACCCGCGCCCGATGCTCGCGGGCGGCATGTCGAGGATCCCCATCACCGCCTGCGCCGCGACGCTCTTGCCCGACCCCGACTCCCCGAGGATCGCGACGGTCTCCCCCTCCGCGAGGGTGTAGGAGAGCCCGTTCACGGCGCGGACGTCCTGGCCGCGGACGCGGAAGCTGACGTGCAGGTCGTCCACCTGGAGGAGCGGCGCGTCGTCCGGGCGCGGCGCCGGGACCAGGTCGCCCTTCTTGAGTTCGGTCGTCACGGGCGTCACCGCAGCTTCGGGTCGAGGGCGTCGCGGACGGCGTCGCCGAGCAGCAGGAAGCTCAGCACCGTCGCCGACAGGAACGCCGCGGGGAAGGCCAGCAGGTGGGGGTGGTCGAGGAAGGAGTCCTTCGCCTGGCCGAGCTGCAGCCCCCACGACACCTGCGGGTACTGCAGGCCGACGCCGAGGAAGTCCAGCGTCGCCTCCCCGACGATCACGTTGCCGACGTTGAGGGTGGCGACCACGATCACCGGGGCGATCGCGTTCGGCAGGATGTGCCGCGCCATGATCCGCCCGTCGGACGCGCCGAGCAGCCGCGCCGCCTGCACGTAGTCGGCGTCGCGGACGGAGATGACCTGCCCCCGCATGATGCGGATCATCGTCGTCCAGCCGAGCAGGACCAGCACCAGCGTCATCGCCCACACCCCGTGCCCGGGGAACGCGAGGAGGATGACCGTGGCGCCGAGCACGAACGGCAGCCCGAAGAACACGTCGGTGAGCCGCGCGATGAGGGCGTCCACGAGCCCGCCGTAGTAGCCGGCGAGCATCCCGAACAGCACCGCGATGAGCAGCGCGAACAGCGTGACGGCGACGCCGATCAGCAGCGTCGGGCGGGCGCCGTGGACGACGTGCGCGTAGTAGTCGCAGCCAGCGAGGTCGGTGCCGAACCAGTGGTCGCCGGACGGGCCGAGCCTGGACCGGTTCGGGTCGCAGCCCTCGTTGGCGGCCGTGCCGGTGAACAGCCGCGGCAGCGCGGCCATCACCGCGACCACGGCGAGGATCGCCGCCGATCCCCAGAAGACCCAGCGGCGCCGCAGGTCGCGCCACGCGTCGTCCCACAGCGAGGCCCGGCCGATCTCCCCGCCGGCCGCCGCGACCGCCGCGTTCTCAGTCATACCGGATCCGCGGGTCGAGGATCCCGTACAGCAGGTCCACGAGCAGGTTGACCAGCAGGAAGATCAGCACCAGCACGGTGACGGCGCCGACCACGACGGGCCCCTCCTTCAGCTGGATCGACTGGAACACCTGCTGCCCGATGCCGGGCAGGTTGAAGATGCCCTCGGTCACGATCGCGCCGCCCATCAGGTTCCCGAAGTCGACGCCGAGATACGTCACCACGGGGATCAGCGAGTTGCGCAGCGCGTGCCGGCCGACGACCCGCGTCCGCGACAGGCCCTTGGCGTGGGCGGTGCGGACGTAGTCGGCCCGCAGGTTCTCGGCGAGGCTCGTCCGGGTCAGCCGCGCCACGTACGACAGGCCGAGCGACCCGAGGACGATGCCGGGCAGCAGGTAGCTCATCGGCCACCCGTCGTCCGTCCCGGCGGTCGGGAAGATCTGCCAGTGCAGGCCGAACAGGATCTGCGCGATGTAGCCGATGACGAACACCGGCACCGCGATCACCAGCGTCGTCCCGCCGAGGACGAGGGTGTCGGCGAGCCTCCCGCGCCGCAGGCCCGCCCACACCCCGAGCGCGATCCCGATCAGCAGCTCGAAGATCCAGGCGGTGATCGCGAGCTGCGCGGTCACCGTCCAGCGCCCGCTGAGCATCTCCGACACGCTCTGGCCGGTGTAGTTCTCGCCGAGGTCGCCCTGGACGAGCCCCCACATGTACTTCGCGTACTGCACCAGCAGCGGGTCGTTCAGGTTGTACCTCTCCCGGAGCGTCCGCAGGACGTTCTCCGGGACGGGCTTGTCCCCCGCGAGCGCCTGGATCGGGTCCCCGGGCAGCGCGAACACCATCGCGTAGATCAGCAGCGTGGTGCCGATGAAGACCGGGACCGCCTGCAGGAGCCGCCGGACGACGAAGTGCCACATCGCCGGCTACTTCACCGTCACTTCGGTCGCGACCAGGCCCGTCGAGTACGGGGTGATCGTGACGTCGTCGACGTTCTGCGAGCGGCCGCCCTGGCCCGCCCACGTCCACAGCGGGATCATCGGCATCTCGCGGATCGCGATGTCCTCGGCCTGGTTGTAGAACGCGATCGCCTGCCGCTGGTCGGCCGTCCGGTTGGCCTTGGCGATCAGGTCGTCGAACTCCTTGTTCGTCCAGCCCATCCGGTTGCCGGCCGAGGTCCACATGTTCTCCAGGTAGTTCTGGGCGCTCGGGTAGTCGGCCTCCCAGTTCTGCCGGTACGGGCCCTTCTCCTCGCGCTCCTCCAGCATGGAGAAGTAGTCGGACGCGGGCACCTGCCGGAACTGGATGTCCTTGATGCCGAAGTTGTCGCGCAGGGAGTTCGCCACGATCCGCATCCACTGGGCGTAGGTCGGCTGCGCGTTGGAGAAGTACAGCTCCAGCGTCCCCTTGAACCCGCCGGACTTGGTGAACAGCTGCCTGGCCTTGGCCGGGTTGTAGGTGCACAGCTCGCCGCACGCGTTCGGCCGGTGGCCCTCGATGATGGCGGGGAGCAGCGAGTCGGCGGGGAAGTAGTCGCCGTTGTAGACGGCCTTGTTGATGCCCTGCCGGTCGATGGCCATCGAGAAGGCCCTGCGCAGGTCGGCGTTGGCGAACCGCTTGTCCCACAGCGGGAACCCGAGGTAGTCGATCGTGCCCGTCTTGCGGGGCAGGAACCGGTCGCCGAGCAGCCGCTTCGCCTCGGGGACCTTGGCGGACGGGATCGTCTGCAGCACGTCGATCCGTCCCGCCCGCAGGTCGGTGTACGCGGTGTCGGCGCTGGAATAGCTCTTCCAGGTCACGCCCTTGTTCTTCGGCTTGCGCGGACCGGTGTAGCCGGGGAACGCGACGAGTTTGATCTGTTTGTTGCGTTCCCAGTTCCCGTCCATCTGGTACGGGCCGTTCCCGATCGGGTGATCGTCGAATGCCTTGAGGTCTTTCAGCCCGGCCTTCGGCATCGGCGCGTACGCCGGATAAGTGAGCAGCATCGGGAACTGGCTGAACGGGTCGTTCAGCGTGACCTTCAGGGTGTTCTGGTCGACGACCTCGATACCGGACAGCGTTTCGGCCTCCGGTTTGGCGTTCTCGTCCTCGGGATTCAGTTCCTTGTACCCCTTGATGGACGAGAAGTACTCGTTGGTGGTCACGCCGCTGGGGCCGTAGGCGGCGTGGTTCCACGCGTCCGCGAAGCTCTGCGCGGTCACCGGCTCGCCGTTGTGGAACTTCTGCCCCGGCTTCACCTTGATCGTCCAGACCTTCTGGTCGTCGGACGCGACGGACTCGGCGGCCAGCGGGACGGCCTTGCCACCGCCGTCGAGGGTCATCAGATTGTCGAACAGCTCGCTGATCACGTCGAAGGCGTAGCTGCTCGTGGTGTTGGCGGGCACCAGGTGGTCGGGCTCGGGGTGCCCCGCCGTGAACGTGCCGTCGCTCGCCCCGGCGTCGTCGCCGCCACAGGCCGACAGGCCGAGCGACGTGGCGAGCGCCACCGCGGCGAGCCCCGCGACCTTCAGTCGGACACCCCTGCCGGCACCCCTCTGACTGGTCATGCTCCTCCTCGGCCGGTCGCTCCGTCACGGCGGGCACCAGACGCCCGCCGCACCTAGATTGGTGGCAGCGTCGTACTCGCGGTGACCGTTTGGATACGCCGCTGACGGAGTCGAAACCGGATCGAGACGTTCTTGATCATTCATTGACACAGGTCAGCGGCGGAGGAAAATGAAGCCTTGTTACGAAAGGGAATCATGGGGCCAGTCGCACACAACGACCCCGCTGTCGCCGCGGGAAAGGCGGCGGCCGAAAGGGCGGCGGCCGAGGCCGCGACGATCTGCGCCGACCTCATCCGCTTCGACACCACGAACCGGGGCGAGGGCGTGGCCCACCCGGAGCGTCCCGCCGCCGAGCACGTGGCCGCGCTGCTGGACGACGCAGGCGCCGACCCGGTGATCGTCGAGTCGGAGCCGGGCCGCGCGAGCGTGCTGGCCCGCGTCCCCGGCACCGACCCGTCCCACCCCGCGTTCCTGATCCACGGGCATCTCGACGTGGTGCCCGCCGACCCGTCCGAATGGACGGTGCCGCCGTTCTCGGGCGAGGTCCGCGACGGCTGCGTGTGGGGGCGCGGCGCGGTCGACATGAAGGGCAGCCTCGCGATGACGCTCGCGACCGTCCGGCGGCGGCTGCGGGAGGGCCGCCGCACCCGCGGCGACCTGGTGCTGGCCTTCCTGGCCGACGAGGAGTGCACCGGCGCCCACGGCTCCCGCTACGTGGCGCGCGAGCACCGCGGGTACTTCGAGGGCTGCACGGAGGCGATCAGCGAATCCGGCGGCTTCAGCGTCCCCGCCCCCGCCGACGCCGCGAGCAGCGTCGGCACGGGCGCCGGGGCCGCGAGCGGGTTCACCGAGGCGGCGAGCAGCATTGTCACGGCCGCCGGGACGCGGATCTATCCCATAGCGACGGGCGAGCGCGGGACGGCATGGATGCGGCTGACGGCGCGCGGCACCGCCGGGCACGGCTCCAAGCCCGCGCCCGACAACGCGGTGGCCGAGATCGCGCACGCGGTCTCCCGGATCGCCGCGCACGAGTGGCCCGTCCGCCTGACCCCTGGCGTCCGCGCCCTGCTGGACGGCCTGGCGGACGCGCTCGGCACGTCCATCGACCACGACCGCCTCGACGAGGAGGCCGCGCGCCTCGGCGGCGTCGGCCGCCTGTTCGCCGGGACGATCCGCAACTCCGCCAACCCGACCCGGCTGGACGCCGGCTACAAGGTCAACGTCGTGCCGGGCACGGCGTCCGCGCAGGTGGACGGGCGCTACCTGCCGGGCACGGACGAGGAGTTCCTCGCCACGATCGACCGGCTCCTCGGCCCGAGGGTCGCCCGCGAGTTCATCAACCACGAGCAGGCCCCGGCCGCGGACCCGGCGGGCCCCACCTTCGCCGCGCTCGCCGGCGCGCTCCGCGCCGAGGACCCGCTCGCCCGCCCCGTCCCGTACGTGATGGCGGGCGGCACCGACGCCAAGTCGTTCAACGGCATCGGCATCGCGAGCTTCGGCTTCGCCCCGCTGCTCCTCGGCCCGGACCTCGACTACCTCGGCATGTTCCACGGCGTGGACGAACGCGTCCCCCTGGACGGCCTGGCCTTCGGCACCCGCGTCCTGGACCGCTTCCTCGACACCCGCTGACCCGCCCGGCCGCCAGCGTGGCCGGCCGGGCGGCAGGTCATTGGGATTTCTGGTAGCTCCTGAACGAGAAGACGGCCAGGCCCACGGTCGCGATGGTCAGGGCGAGGAGCGCGGCGCCGTGGATGGCGGCCGCCCCCCAGTCGGGGTCCTCGGCCAGCGCGGCGCGTCCGGTGTCCAGAGCCCAGCTCACCGGGTTGGCGGCGGCCACGTGCCGGATCCAAGACGGCATGAGGTCTTCGGCCATGAACGCCGACGACAGGAACGTCAGCGGAAGCAGCAGCATCACGTTCAGGCCGATGATCGTGTTGCGGTCGCGGACGAGGAGCGCGAGCGTGTTCGACAGCGCGGCGAGGACGACGCCGATCAGCACGGACGCGGCGACCAGCACGGCGAGCCCGGCCGCCCCGCCCGGATAGTGCGCGCCGGCGGCCCAGCCCAGCAGGATGATCACGATCGACTGGAAGGCGGTGCTCAGCGCCTGCTCGATGACGCCCGCGTTCGCGATCGCGCTGCGCCGCACGGGCGTCACGAGGAAGCGGTCGAGCGTGCCCCGGTCGATCTCGTCCATGGTCGCCATCCCGGCGAACGAGTTCAGCGACACCGCGTTCATGACCACGACGCCGGGGACGATGTAGTCCAGGTAGGACGTCGCCCCGAACCCGGGCAATTCGACGACCTTCTTGAACAGCTCCCCGAAAAGGAACAGCCAGATCATCGGCTGGACCAGCGTCATCACGAGGACGGCGGGATTGCGCAGCAGCGCTGACAACCGCCGATGAGTCATCCACCACGTACCGGTGACCAGCGCAGTCATCGGACACCCCCCTCAACGGCCTCCGCGTGAGCGAGCGCACCGGCCCGCGCGAAACGGCGTTCGGCACGGACCGCGAAACGGCGCCGCAGCACGAACGGGCGCGGGCGGGGCGTCCACCAGGGTTCGGTCGCCAGGCTGCTCATCGGGCACTCCTCTCGACGGGCCTCCGCGTGAGCGGACACATCGGCCTGTGCGAAACGGCGTCGGCCACGGACCGCCAAACGGCGTCGCAGTGCGGGCGGGCGCGGGCGGGGCGTCCGCCTGGGTTCGGTCGCCAGGGTGGTCATTGGGCGCCTCCCGCAGAAGTTTCGGCGTGGGCGAGGGTGTCGGCTTCCGCGAAGCGGCGGCCGGCGTGGCGGAGGTAGACGTCGTCCAGGGACGGGCGCGCGACGGTCACCGCGGTGGCGGGGACTCCGGCCTGGTCGAGGGCGGCGAGGACGGCCGGGACGGCGGAGGCCCCGTCGTCGGCGCGGGCGCTGAGGCGCGGACCGTCGAGGACGACCTCCCGGACGCCCGGCAGGCGGCCGAGCGCCTCCCGCACCGGCGGCTCGGGCGGCGGGCCGGCCCATTCCACGTGGACGGCGTCGCCGCGGAGTTCGCCCTTGAGCGCGTCGGGCGTCCCTTCGGCGACGACCCGGCCCCGGTCGACGATCGCCAGCCGCCGGGCGAGCCGGTCGGCCTCGTCCAGGTAGTGGGTGGTGAGCAGGATCGCGAGGGCGTCGTCCCCGGCGAGGCGGGCGATCTCGGCCCACATCGACGCGCGGGCCTCGGGGTCGAGGCCGGTGGTGGGCTCGTCCAGGAACAGGACCTGCGGCCGGTGGACGAGGCCGAGCGCGACGTCGAGCCGCCGCCGCATCCCGCCGGAGTAGGTCTTCACCGGCCTGGACGCCGCCTCCTCCAGCCCGAACCGGGCGAGCAGCTCGGCGGCCCGCCGCCGGGCGGCCGCTCCCCCGAGCCCGTAGAGGCGGCCCTGCAGGACGAGGTTGTCGCGGCCGTTCGCCTCGGGGTCGGCGCCGGACTTCTGGGACACGACGCCGATGAGGCGCCGCACCCGGTCGGGGCGGCGCAGCACGTCGTGCCCGGCCACGGCGGCGTCGCCCGCGTCCGGGCGGATCAGCGTGGTGAGGATCTTGACGGTGGTGGACTTGCCGGCCCCGTTCGGGCCGAGCAGGCCGAGGATCTCGCCCCGGCCGACGGTGATGGACAGCCCGTCCAGGGCCCGGACGTCGCCGGGATAGGTCTTCACGAGGCCGTCCGCCTCGATGGCGTGCGCCATGGGTCTCCTCCGTTGCGCGAGCATGCTTCGCGGAGGGCCCCTGGATAGGCTGGTATCGCGTGCTCGCCGCCAGGGCCCGCTCCGCGCGGGTTTCTCGGTGGTGGGTTCTCGGGCCCGGCGGCGGTGTTGCCGCACCGCCGCCGGGCCTCTCAGTCGCTACTTCCGCGGGGCTCCTCTCTCCGCCAGCTCGGCGATCTCGGGCGGGACGCGCCCGGTCTCGTGGAACGTCCGCCACAGGTCGAGGCCCGGCAGCGAGCCGTCCTCGATCTCGGCGAGGAATCCGCGCACCCAGTCGGCCTCCGCGCTCCGGATCGCGAGGTCGTAGTCGGCCTCGATGAGGAAGAGGCGCGGGACCTCGGTCTCGGCCGCGAGCGCGGCGCGAGCGTCCGCGATCTCGCGGTCAAGCGCGGCGAGGCGCTCGGCCAGGAGGCGCGCGGTCTCGTCGGGCCCGAGCGCGCCGAGGACGGAGAGGCCGGCCTCGAACCTGGGACGCTCCCGCTCGGGCACCGCGATCAGCTCGCGGACCCAGTCGGCGAGCTCGTCGCGGCCCTCGTCGGTGATGCGGTAGACGGTCCGTTCCGGACGCGCCCCTTCGCGCGCGCTTCCCTCCACGGCGAGGTAGCCGTGCTTCTGCAGGTTGCCCACGACGGTGTAGAGCGAGCCCCACTTGATGTCCATGTCGTGGTCCTTGCCGCGGGCGCGCATCAGCGACGCCATCTCGTACGGGTGCATCGGCCTGGCCGAGACCGTCGACAGCACGGCGAGCCCGAGCAGGTTGCCCACCTTGCGCCGCTTGGCCATCGCCCCTCCTCGCTCACGATTACTCGTGGACGAGTATAGCTCTCGCCCGCTCAGGCGGGTAGAGATCAGACGTGGACTTCTCCAGTGCGGCCGATGAGCTCTACGGCGTCCGGCCCGCCGACTTCGTCGAGACGCGCAAGCGGCTGGCGCAGGACGCCAAGGCGGCGGGCGACGCGGCGCTCGCCAAGCGGATCGGGGCGCTGCGCCGCCCGACGCTGTCGGCGTGGGCGGTGAACCTCCTGTCCCGCTCGGCCGCGGACGACCTGGAGCGGCTGCTGGACGTCGGCGCGGAGATGCGCGAGGCGTGGGGCTCGGGCGGCGGGCTCGGCGATCTGGAGCAGCGCCGCGCCCGGCTGGTCGGGTCGCTCGTGCGCGCGGCGGGCGAGCTCGCGTCGGACGCGGGCAATCCGCTGCGCGAGCAGGCGGGCCGGGAGGTGGAGGACACGCTCCAGGCCGCCACCGTGGACCCCGGCATCGCCGGCGAGGTGCGCGAGGGACGGCTGACGCAGCCGCGCAGCCACACCGGCTTCGTCCCGGCGGGCTTCCCCATGGCCCCGGAGGACGAGACGGAGCGGGCAGAGCCCAAACCCGAGCCCGAGCCCGGCGACAAGGCGCCAGAGAAGAAGAAAAAGGCGAGGCCCGCCCCGGCGAAGTCGAACGTCACGCGGACGAGCGCGGCGCGGGCGCGGCGGGCGGAGTCGCTGCGCAGGCGGGCGGAGGAGGCCGACCGGAAGCTGGCCGAGCGCGAGGAGCGGGCCGACGCGGCGAAGCGGGAGGCCGAGGAGGCGTCGGCGGCGGTGGGGCGGCTCCGCCGGGAGCTGGAGCGGGCCGTCGCCGAGCGGGACGCGGCGTCCCGCCGGGTCGAGCGCGCCGAGCAGAACCGCGCCCGCGCGGAGGAGGCGGCGCGCGAGGCCCGCCAGGCGGCCCGGGACGCCCGCCGCGCCGCCGACCGCGACGCCCGCCACGACTGACCCCGACGCCCGCCACGGCTGACCCCGACCAGCCGTCCCGGATAAAAGGCGCTGGGAGCGATGAGTTTCGGCCGGCCCGCGAGTCTGCACCAACGCACCGCCGCGTTCTTCCCCAGGGTCCCCGCTTCGGCGGGAGGCCCGGCGCGGCGGCCCGGTGGCCGTGTCGTGGCCTTGACGGGGGGACGCCACGGCGCGGTCACCGGCGCCCAGATGACGATCGGGGCCCGTCAGCAGTGGGGTGTGCAGACGCGCCTGGACATGGCCTCCAGCAGCAGCCGCTTGCTCTCCGCCGGCGTCCGCGCGACCTGGACGATCCCGTGCGTGGCCTCGGCGAGCTTCGTCAGCTCCGCCACGTTCACGTCGTCGCCGAAGCCCTGCAGGATGACCTGGACGGGCTGCGTCGCGTCGTACTCGGCGCGGAGGTCGGCGAGGGTCCGGTCGAAGCTCGGCCCGCCCGGATGGTCGTTGCGGCCGTCGGTGAACACCAGGACGGTGTTGACCATCTCCGGCTTGTAGCTGAGCTTCACCTCGCGGAACGCCGCGAGCAGCGTCTCGTACAGCGCGGTGTCGCCGCTCTCCTTCACCTTCAGGCGGCCGAGGTCGCTCAGGATGCGCTGCCGCTGCGTAATGGACCCGACACGGGTGCCGAGCGGCGCGATCGGCACGCGTTCCGCCCAGTCCTGCGCGCCGCGCAGGTCGGTGGAGAACTCCCAGACGCCGAGTTCGCTGTCGTCGGCGAGCAGTTGCAGCCCGGTCTGCCCGACCTGCGCGGTGGCCTGGAGCCGGTTGAGGCCGGGCGAGACCTCCTCCCCCATCGAGCCGGAGATGTCGAACAGGACGAGCAGGCGGGTCGGCAGCGACAGCCGGGCGTAGGACTGCGCGATGCGCTGCACGTCGTCGGCCTTGGGCGTCCAGGACGGCCCGGCGGGCCCGATGCCGAACCCGTGCCCGCTGAGGTCGGAGCGGGTCCGCTCGCCGCGCAGCTCGCGTTCGAGCTTCTCCGCGGCGGTCACCCGGTCGCCGTCCCGCGTGACGATCGTGAACGGGTAGTCGAGCGACAGCGTGCCCTCCCGCGGGACCGCGCCGTAGGCGCGCACGCCGGGCTCCGTGCGGTTGTGCCGGAACACCGACTGCTCGGACGCGACGACGACCGCCCCGTCCCTGGCCGCGCCGGTGGTGGCGAACGCCTCCTCCACGGTCGGCGCGACGGTCTCCCTGATCGCGCGGACGAGGCCGGTGAAGACCGCCTTGCCGTCGGGGACGTCCGCGACCAGGCGGTCGGCCATCAGCAGGGCGGCCAGCCCGGTGGCGCTGCGGGCGGGGTCGGGGACCTGGGGGCGCGGGCCGCGGGCCGCGGACTCCGGGCGTCCGGCGACGGTGGCGGCGGCGGGTCCGAGCAGCAGGTTCCAGGTGGGCTCGGCCGGGGCCGCCGTCGCGAGGACGACCGGAGTGTTGGCGATCGACGGCCGCACGTCCCCCGGGCGGGCGAAGGCCGTCCAAAGGGTCGAGTCGGGGATCCACACGTCCGGCCGGTCGCCGCCGCCGCGGCCGGACAGCAGCGTGCTCACCGCGGACGGCTCGGCGCGGCGCAGGCGGGCCCGCGCGCACGTGCCGGTGGAGCCGTCGAACCGCCGGACGGCGGCGGCCAGCGCGGGCACGATCTCCGGCGCCGCCGCGACGTCCAGGGTGATGCGGTCCTCGGCCGCGCAGCCGGCGATCTCGGCGAACGCGTACGCGCCGATCCCGGTCAGCGCCAGGACGCCCGCGATCGCGGCGGCGACCATGACCATCGGCCGGCCCCGCGTGCGTCCGCTCATCGATGCCCTCGTTCCACCGGGTCGCCGAGCTGGCAGGGACCGCCCCCGGGCCCGCGCGATCGCGGCCGGCGCCGCCGCGCCGCGGGCCTTCTGCATTAGATGAAAAAGGCGAGAAAGCTGTCAAGATTCATGAATCTTTTGCTCCATATCGCTTGAATAACCGCCGATCGCGCGGCCGCCCTCATTTCGCCGCGACGGGCCCGGCGGGAGGCCGGCACGGCGGGAAAGTTAGGCTGATCTCCCGATCTCCCCGGCGGAAGGAGCGGCGATGACGGTCGCCTCTGAGTTCACTGCGATCACGTCAGCGGAGGAGCTGCGCGAGCTGCTCGGCGCGCCGATGCGGGTGGCGGTCGAGAAGGAGCGCGTCGCGCTGCACGACCGCGACCGCGACTGGCTCGCCCGGTCCCCGTTCTGCCTCATCGCGACCAGCGACGCCGGCGGGAACTGCGACGTCTCGCCCAAGGGCGACCCGCCCGGGTTCGTCCATGTGATCGACGACACGACGATCGCCGTGCCGGACCGTCCCGGCAACCGCCGCGCGGACGGCTTCCTGAACGTCCTCGCCAACCCGCACGTCGGGCTCATCTTCCTCATCCCGGGGCGCGGTGAGACGCTGCGGATCAACGGCCGGGCCGTGCTCGTCCGGGACGCGCCGTTCTTCGACGACATGATCGTCAAGGGGCACCGCCCGGCGCTCGCCCTGGTCGTGGAGATCGACCAGATCTTCTTCCACTGCGCGAAGGCGCTGATGCGCTCGAAGCTGTGGAAGCCGGAGACCTGGGAACCGGACGCGCTGCCGTCCTTCCCCACCATCGTCAAGGACGTCCAGCGCGCCGACGAGCCCATCGAGAAGCTCGAGGAGTACTACGCCGAGGCCAACTACACGAAGAAGCTGTACAACGCCTGATCGCGGCCCCGGACGGCGCCTGAGACGGGCCGACCCCCGCGCCTCCCGCGCGGGGGTCATGGTCGGACGGCGTCCCGGTCTCCCGGTCAGCCGCTCTTGCGGCGGAACTGCCGCTGATGGTCGGCACGGTCGTGCTTGCCGCGCACCTTCGAGCCGCCCCTCCCGGCCGCGCCGGCGTTCTTGCCGGCCGCTCCGCGCTTGCGTTCCAGGGCCTCCCGGAACCTGCGCTTCACGTCGTCCTCGCCTTCTTCGGGTTCTCCTGACGAGTCGCTCATGCGGACCTCCAGCTCTTTAGGGCACCCCTAGCCTCACATACCCAGCGGAACGTGGCCATCCGCACACGCCGAGAAGATCATCTCGGTAGATTCCGCCATAAACCGACCAGCGGCTAACGATCTCTCCTAGGGTTTGTGCCCGTGGATTCGCAGAGACCGCGGGCCGAGCCCGGCCACCCGCCGCTGGAGGCGCTCGCCGTCCAGCCGCTGCTGAACCGCGACTACGAGTCCCGTCCCGCGGTCTTCTACGAGCGGCTCCGCGCCGAGTACGGCCCGGTCGCGCCGGTGGACGTGCTCGGCGTCCCCGCGTGGCTCGTCATCGGCTACTCCCAGACGCTCGACATCCTGCGCGACACGCGCGGCATCTGGAGCAGGCGGGTGGAGGCGTGGCGCGCGTACCGGGAGGGCGCCGTCCCGGCGGACTGGCCGATGCGGCCCGTCGTCGAGTCCGGCAACTCGGGGTTCCGCGACGGGGCCAACTCCACCCGGCTCCGCGGCGCCTGGGCCGAGGGGCTCCGGCCGTTCCAGGACCGCTCAAGGGCCGAGGCGAAGGCCCTCGAACGGGACGTCAGGCGGTACGCCGACGAGCTGATCACCGTGCTGGCGGAGAACGGCGGCCGCACCGGCTGGGCCGACCTGTCGGCGCAGTACGCGCGGCCGCTGCCGCTGATGGTCATCGGGCGGCTGCTCGGCGACGGCGCGGACGGCGACGACGAGCTGATCATCGACCTGTGGCGGGTGATGGACGCCGGCCCGGACGCGCAGGAGGCGTCCGACCGGCTGACCGCCCGCGTCGCGGGCGTCTGCGAAGCGCGGACGCGGAACCCGGGCGCGGACCTCCCCTCGTACATGCTCGCCGCCGTGCCCGACCTGACCGCCGACGAGCTGACCCGCGAGATGGCGATGATGACCGGCCTGGTCGGCGACGTGACCGGGACGCTGATCTGCAACACCATCACCGAGGTCCTCATCGGCGAGACCGGCGCCCGCGACAGCGTGTCCGCCGGGATGATCCAGGAGGCGATCAACCGGGCCTCGGCCGCGAACCCGCCGATGGCCAACCTGGCGTTCCGGTGGGCGAGGGCGGACGTGCGCGTCGGCCGGTTCCAGATCGCGGCCGGCGACCCGGTCCTGGTGTCGCCCGCCGCCGCCCACCTGGACCCGGCGTTCACCCGGACGTCCGCGCCCGACTCGATCTACAGCTCCCGCGCGCACCTGGCGTGGGGCGCGGGCCCGCACGCCTGCCTCGGCCGCGACCTCGCCACCACCGTCACCACGATCGCGGTGGAGCGGCTGTTCGAGCGGCTCTCCGCGCTGCGGCTCGCGCTGCCCGCCGATCAGCTCCCGTGGCGCTCGTCGCCGCTCATGCGGGGCCTGCGGTCGCTGCCGGTCACCTACGAGCTGGCCGCCGGCGCGCCCGAGCCGCCCGCGCGTCCCGCCGCCGCGGACGAGGTGCCGGAGCGGGACGCGCCGCCCGCGGACGAGCCGGACTCGCTGGTGCGGCGCGTCCTGCGGATGATGCGCCTGTCGCAGTCCTGACGGCCGCCGCGGCGCGGGCATGTTTGGGCGCGCCCGCGCGGGAACGTTCCCGCGTCAGGAGGTCCAAGGATGCCTGACAAGAGCGACAAGCACGGCCCGAAGCTGGACGACGAGATCGGCCGGGAGACGCAGGGCATGGTCAGCGGCGGTCACTCCACGCACGCCGAGGAGTTCAAGGAGACCGAGCCGTTCTCCAACGACGACCCCGCGGACCCGACCGCGCCGTCCGCCGGCGAGCGCGAGGGCTCCCCGCCCGGGATGAGCGCGCAGGACGTCGAGGGCCGCAGCGCGCTCGCCCGGATGCTCAGCGGCGTCCGCTACCCGGCGCGCCCGAACGAGCTGATCCGGCACGCGGCCGAGGGCGGCGCGCCCGACGCGGCGGTCGAGCAGCTGCGGACCCTGCCCAGGCGCGAGTACGAGAACGTCGCCGACGTCGCCGAGGAACTCGGCTACGGCCGCGAGGAGCGCCGGTACTAGCCGCCTGAGCGCCGCCGGAGGAGGGGGATCTGGCCGCCGGCGGCGACGAGGTCGCGCTGCCGCGGCGACAGGCGGTGGCGCGCCCGGTACGTCTCGTCCCTGGTGGTGTTGCGGACGTCGATCCCCGTCCCGGCCTTCAGCGCCTCGCGGACGTTCTCGACCCGTAGCACGTCCCCCTGCTCGACGCGGCCGTAGTCCGCCTCGTCTGCGAATTCCAGCGGCAGGATCCCGAAGTTGACGAGGTTCTGCCAGTGGATGCGCGCGTACCCGCGGGCGAGGACGAGCCGGAGCCCGAGGTGGCGGGGCGCGATCGCGGCGTGCTCGCGCGAGGACCCCTGGCCGTAGTTGCGGCCGCCGACGACGGCGTGCGGCCCGGCCTCCCGCGCCCGCTCCGGGTAGCCCTCGTCGAGCCGGGTGAACGCGAAGTCCGCCAGCCGGGCGATGTCGCTGCGGAACGGCAGGGCCCGCGCGCCCGCCTGGAGGATCTCGTCGGTCGACACGTCGTCGCCGACCTTGATGACGACGGGGACCTCCAGCTCGTCCGGGAGCGGGTCCAGCCCGGGCAGGACGCCGATGCTCGGCGCCTTCTCCAGCGCGACGCCGCGCGCCTCGTCCTCGGGCGGCGGCGGTTCGAGCATCTGCCGGTTGACGCTGGACCTGCGCGGCAGCCGGACGACGGGCGGGTCCATGCCGAGGTCGCGCGGGTCGGTGATGCGGCCGGTGAGCGCGGCGGCCGCGGCGGTCTCCGGGGAGCAGAGCCAGACGAGGTCGTCCGCGGTGCCGGACCGTCCGGGGAAGTTGCGCGGGAACGTCCGCAGGCTGTTGCGCCCGATGGCCGGGGCCTGCCCCATGCCGATGCAGCCGAGGCAGCCCGCCTGGTGGATGCGGGCGCCCGCCTGGAGGAGGTCGGCCGCCGCGCCCATCCGGGTCAGGTCGAGGAGGATCTGCCGGGACGTCGGGTTGACGTCCAGCGAGACCGCCGGGTGCACCTGGCGGCCCTTGACGATCGCCGCGACGGACGCGAAGTCGCGCAGCCCCGGGTTCGCCGACGACCCGACGACCACCTGGTGGACGTCCTCGCCCGCCGCGTCCCGCACCGCGACGACGTCGCCGGGCGAGCCGGGACGGGCGATCAGCGGTTCCAGCGACGACAGGTCGATCTCCTCGGTGACGTCGTAGGACGCGCCGGCGTCGGCGGCGATCTCGGTGAAGTCGTCCTCGCGCCCCTCGCCGCGCAGGAACTCCAGCACCCGCTCGTCGGACGGGAACACCGTCGTCGTCGCCCCCAGCTCGGCGCCCATGTTCGCGATGACGTGCCGGTCCATCGCGGTCAGCGACGCCAGGCCGGGGCCGTGGTACTCGATGATCCGGTTGACGCCGCCGCGCACGCCGTGCCGCCGCAGCATCTCCAGGATCACGTCCTTGGCGCTCAGCCAGGGCGGGAGCTCCCCCGCCAGCCGGACGCCCCAGATCTCCGGCATCGTCACATGCAGCGGCTCCCCGGCCATCGCCATCGCGGCCTCCAGCCCGCCGACGCCGACCGCGAGCATGCCGAGCGACCCGGCCGCGCAGGTGTGGGAGTCGGAGCCGACCATGCTGGCGCCCGGCACGCCGAACCGCTGCATGTGCGTCGGATGCGAGACGCCGTTGCCCGGCCTGGAGTACCACAGCCCGTACCGGCGGCACGCGGACCGCAGGAAGATGTGGTCGGCCATGTTGCGCTCGTCGGCCTGCAGCAGGTTGTGGTCGACGTACTGGACGGACACGTCCGTCCGGACGCGGTCGAGGTCGAGGGCCTCCAGCTCCAGCATGACCATCGTGCCGGTCGCGTCCTGGGTGAGGGTCTGGTCGACGCGGATCCCGATCTCGGCGCCGGGCGTCATCTCGCCGCTCACCAGGTGCGAGGCGATCAGCTTGCGGGCGACGCCGCGTCCCCCGCCCTCCGCTGCCCCGGCGCTCACGGCCGGGTCCCCCGCTCCTTCGGGGTCCCGTCCTCTCCGGGGACGCTCTCGACCGGATGCGGCTCATGGACTTCCTTGGTGGAGGGCTGGCCGCACCACTGGTTGAGGGCGTCGCGGATCGCGGCGGCGCGGCGGTCGGGCGCGGTCTCGTCCGTGGCCCACGCGATGTAGCCGTCCGGACGGATCAGCGCCGTCGTCCGGGTCGATCCGCCCGCCAGCGCGCAGTGCACGCGTCCGGCCCACCGCTTGGTCGCCAGGTAGGTGACCGCCGGGTCGTTCGCCCCGACGACTAGCACGAACAGCCCGTCGCCAAGCAGCCCGTACAACCGGCCGGAGCCGCCCGAGCCGCCGGGGCCGCCCGCCAGCGGGACGTCCGGCGCCCGCCGTCCGGTGAGTCGGTGAGAGCCGCGCGGCGCGGGGTAGGCGATGTCGATGCCGGAGACGGCGCCCGCGAGCCGCCGCGCGACCGGCCGGACGTGCGTCGCCGTCCAGAGGCCGGCGGTCCGGGCCCTGCGCAGCCACAGCGGTTCGGCGAGCGCACCGCGCAGGATCGCGCCGCTGCCGCGCACGACGAGCCGCCCGACCGGATGCCGTTCCTCGTGGTAGCTGTCGAGCAGCCAGGACGGCGCCCAGCCCCGGAGTTCCGCGGCGAGTTTCCAGCCGAGGTTCGCGGCGTCCTGCATCCCGGTGTTCATGCCCTGCCCGCCCGCCGGGGAGTGGACGTGCGCGGCGTCGCCCGCGAGGAACACGCGGCCGACCCGGTACTTCGGCACCTGCCGCTCGTCGCTGTGGAACCGGGACGTCCAGCGCGGGTCGTGCATGCCGTGGTCGGTGCCGAGGACGCGGCGGGTGACCTCGCGCAGTTCGTCCATGTCGACGGGCTCGGAGTCCGGCGCCTGGTGCCGGCGGTTCCACGCGATCACCCGGTACCAGCCGTCCCCGAACGGCGCCAGGAACGCGAACGCGTCGCCGGTCGAGTCGACGGTCAGCACGTCGCGGGGCGCGTCCCGCAGCCGGACGTCGGCGAGCATCACCGACCGGACGGCCGCGTGGCCGGGGAACGGCAGCCCGAGCGCCTGCCGGACGGTGCTGCGGACCCCGTCCGCCCCGACGACATAGGACGCGCGCCGCGTCTCCGTCGCGCCGCCGGAGGTCCGCACCTCCACGTCGACGCCCGCCGGGTCCTGGCGGAGCCCGACGGCCTCGGCCCCGTGCACGATCTCCGCGCCCGCGGCGACGGCCCGTTCCCGCAGGACGCGTTCCGTCTCGTACTGCGGCGTGACCAGCAGGAACGGGAACCGGCCCGGCAGCCGCGACAGGTCGAGGCTGGTCTTCCCCAGCAGCCGTACCGCGCCGACGCGCTCGCCGGTGGCGACGAGGTCGTCCGCGACGCCTCGCGCGTCCAGCATCTCCAGAGTCCGCGCGTGCACGGCGAAAGCCCGCGTCAGGTTGCTCGTCTCCGCGGCGCGCCGTTCCAGGACGGTGCAGCCGATCCCGGCCGCGGCCAGGTCGCCGGCCAGGAGGAGCCCCGTGGGGCCCGCCCCCACGATCAGCACGTTCCCTGTCTGCTCGCCGGTGGGCGACATCCCGCTCCCCTCTCGGATCGACGGCGGGCACGGTCCTCGGTCATGAGACACCGCCCTGGGACACTTCCCAGGAACCGCCGCTCCTCACAGGATCCGGCGCTCGCGTCCCGCCCATTCCCTCTCGCGGAGCTGGAACTTCTGGATCTTACCGGTGGACGTCTTCGGCAGCTCCGCCACGAACTCCACCGCGTCGGGCGCCTTGAACCGCGCGAGGCCCGTCCGGACGTGCTCGATCAGGTCGTCCCCGGTCGCGGCGTGCCCGTCGCGGAGCACCACGAACGCCTTGGGACGCTCGCCCCACTTGTCGTCCGGGACCGCGACGACGGCGACCTCCAGCACCGCGGGATGCGAGTCGATCGCGCGCTCGACCTCCACCGTGGAGATGTTCTCGCCGCCGGAGATGATGATGTCCTTGGACCGGTCGCGCAGCTCGACGTAGCCGTCCGGGTGGCGGACGCCGAGGTCGCCGGAGTGGAACCAGCCGCCCCGGAACGCGTTCGCGGTGGCCTCCTCGTCTTCGTGGTAGCCCTTCATGACGTTGTTGCCGCGCATGACGATCTCGCCGAGCGTCTCGCCGTCCGCCGGGACGTCGTCCATGTCGTCGTCGACGACGCGGAGGCCGTCCGTCTGGACCATGCCGACGCCCTGCCGGGCCAGCAGCCGGGCCCGGTCGGACGCGGCCAGACCCGGCCAGCCGGGCTGCGGCTCGCACACCGAGTACGGCCCGTAGGTCTCGGTCAGCCCGTACACGTGGACGATGTCCGCGCCGAGCCCCTCCATCTGGGCGATGATCGTCGGGCTGGGCGGGGCGCCCGCCGTCGTCACGGTCAGCGGCCGGTCCAGCGGGTGCGCCTCCGGCGCGTTCGCGATCGTCACCAGGACGGTCGGCGCGCCGTTGAGGTGCGTGACACCCTCGGCGTCGATGAGCCGCCACACCTCACCTGCGACGACGGCGCGCAGGCACACCTGCGTCCCGCCGATCGCGGCGAGCGCCCACGGCGTGCACCAGCCGTTGCAGTGGAACATCGGCAGCGTCCACAGGTACACGCTGGCGGGCGTGTGCCGCGAGTGCACCACCTCGCCGAGCGCGTTCAGGTACGCGCCGCGGTGCGTGTAGACGACGCCCTTCGGGCGACCCGTGGTGCCGGACGTGTAGTTGATCGAGATGGCGGCGTTCTCGTCGTCGACGCCCCACGGCAGCGGGTCGTCCGAGCCGCGCGCCAGGAGCTCGGCGTAGGTGATGCCGCCGACCGCCGGGTCGGGTTCCGCGCCCGCCGCCGGGACCGTGACGACGACCTCCGGCAGCCGGCCCGCGAGGGGCGCCGCGGACGGGTGCAGCCCCGCGTCCACGACCAGCGCCTTCGCTCCGGAATGGCCGAGGATGTAGCGGATCTCGTCCGGCGCCAGCCGCGTGTTGATCGCGACGAGCACCGCCCCGGCGAGCGGCACGGCGAAATGCGCGACCAGCAGCTCCGGGACGTTCGGCGCCAGGTACGCGACGCGGTCCCCAGGCTCGATCCCGGAGGCGCGCAGCGCGTTCGCGAGCCGGGTCGTCTCGGCGGCGAACTCCGCGTACGTGGCGCGGCGGTCCCCGTAGGCGTAGGCGGTCTTGCCGGGGAACACCTCCGCGGACCGCTTGAGGAACGCAAGCGGGCTAAGCGCCGTGTAGCCCGGACCGTCCTCCAGCCCCCGCCCACCGCCATTCAACGGACGAGCTTCGCTCGACGAGCCGTTGTCCATCGGGAGCCTCCGCTGCCGTCGGCCGAGGACGTGCACCGGCGCCCTCGGCATTGATGTGACCAGCGTCTCAAGGATCGCATGCGCTCCTCGGCGGACGCCTCCGGCAGGCAGGCGGCGTGTCCGGCGGGACGTGTCCGGGCCAGGGGCGGCGTGTCCAGCTAGGGGGCGGCGCGTCCGGCTAAGGGGCTGCGTGGCGCGGGGTCTCCAGCCCGAGGTGGATGCGGTACCGGTCGGCCCGGTACGTCGCGAACGCGACCTCGGCGCAGACCCCGCGGCTGAACGTCCGCTGCCGCAGGAGGAACACGGTGCCGCCGGGCTCGATGCCCAGCAGCCCGGCCTGGCGCGCGTCGGCGGGGCCCGCCTCGATCGTCTGCTCACCCGCGTCCATGAAGATCCCGAACTCGCGCTCCAGGACGGCGAACAGCGACGACCCCGGCTCGCGGCGCTCGAACAGGTCCGGCGCGAGGGACGCCGGGATGTGCGAGCGCTCCACCGCCATCGGCTCGCCGTCCGCCAGCCGCAGCCGCTCCAGGACGTGCACGGCGACACCCGGGGAGGCACCGAAGTATCCGGCCAGGCGTGCGTCCGCCGTGACCGTCCGGGTGTCGAGGTCGCGGCAGGCGGGCTCCATCCCGCGGGCGCGCATGTCCTCGGTGAAGGACACCAGCTCCTTCGGCATCTGCACCTTGGGACGGGCCACGTACATGCCCTTGCCGGGGATGCGGCGGAGCCGGTCCTCGGCGACGAGCAGGTCGACGGCCTGCCGGACGGTCATCCGCGACACCCCGAACCGCCGGCACAGCTCGCGCTCGGACGGGACGGGCGCGTCCACCGGCAGCCGCTCCTGTTCGATCATGTGGAGGAGGATGGCGCGGAGCTGCATGTACTTGGGCGAGGGCGCGGAGGGATCGATCACCCTTCATGCATATCCGATCGCCGGTCAGGACGGTCCGGTTTCACTCGCCGGATCGCATTCGTTCGTCAAGATCGCATTCGCGAGTCAGGATCGGACTCGCGTCAGGTTCACGCGTCTGGACCGGATTCGCGCATCAGGATCGCCACGGCGGCGACGGTCGCGTAGCCGCGCCATTCCAGCTCCGCGGCGGGCGAGTAGCTGGCGAAGTCGACCCGCCACCCGCCGTCGTCCTCCTGCCGCTCGTCGAGCCGGCGCAGCTCGCCGGCCACGACCTCCGGGTCGAACAGCGCGCGGGCGGGGCGGTCCGGGAGGGGCGCGAAGTCGAGCGGCCGCATCATCTCGTCCTCCAGGCCGCCCTGGACGTGGACGAGCCCGCTCGGCGGAATGTGCTTCCCGAGCAGGTCGACGGCCTCGGTGTCGCGGACGGCGTCGGCCAGCCACAGCGTGAACGCGAGCTCCAGCGCTTGCGGCTCCTCCTCCGCCTCGTCCTTCGCCCGGACGGTGTCGAGGCAGTACCGGGTGGCGCGGTCGAGCCAGGGATGCGCGGCGACCGCCTTGTCATGGACGGCGACGCGCTGCGCCATCGCCGCGACGACCGCGGTGATCTGCAACGAGGACGTCTGCGGGTCGGCGCCCGTCCAGAACGGCGCGCACCCGGCGGGATCGGGGATGTCCAGCGCGAACGGCAGGCCGCCGTCCGGGAGCGTCACCGACTCCAGCCAGTCGCAGAGCGCGACCGCCTCCGGGCCGGTGTCCGGGGCGAGTTCCGCGAAGACCTCGAACGCGTGCAGCGCGGGGCCGGGCTGGCTCGTCCGCGACCGCAGGTCGGGTTCGAGTCCGTGGCCGTAGCCGCCGTCGGGGTTCCGGTAGGCGTTCAGTGCGGCCAGCAGCGCATCGCGGCCGCCGTCGCCGTCGCCGTTGTTCGTCAGCAGCTCGAATCGGCGGCGGTCGAGCATGCGCGCGTGAGCGGCCATGAAGTCGGATGCCTTGTCCACGTCCATGACTCCAGCGTGGCCGCCGCTTCCTCGTCCGTCTTGTACCTTTCGGCCATCACCAGGTAAGGAAAAGCTCCTTGGGCGAGCGGTGGATCAGGCTGGGCAGCATCTCCACCGGCCCGTCCAGCCGCAGGCCGGGCAGTTCGGTCGTCAGCGTCTCCAGCGTGATCCGGACCTGCTCGCGGGCGAGCTGCGCGCCGGGGCAGGCGTGGGCGCCGTGCCCGAACGCCAGGTGCCGCGCGGGCTCCCGGGTGATGTCGAAAGTGTCGGGACGGTCGTGAGCGTCCGGGTCGCGTCCGGTCGCGGCGAAGGCGACGAAGACCTCGGCGCCCTCGGGCAGCTCGGTTCCCGCCAGCGCGACGGGACGGGTCGTGACCCGCCGGAACCCCTGGATCGGCGGCTCGTACCGGGCCGTCTCCTCCACGGCGGCCGGTATCAGCTCGGGCCGCGCGCGCAGCAGTTCCCACTGGTCCCGGTGGCGCAGCAGGTGCAGGACGGCCGTGCCGATGAGCGCCGTGGTCGTGAGGTGCCCGGCGAGCAGCAGGTTCTGCAGGTTGGAGATGAGCGTGCCGTGCGGCTCGATCGCGCGGATCATCTCGCCGCACAGATCGTCCCCTCCGTGCGTGCCGCGGGCCTTCACGTGCGCGTCCAGGACCCGTTTCATGCCCGCGACCTCATGGGCCGCCGCGACCTGCTCCTCCGTGCTCATCGAGCGGAACACCAGGTCATCGGCCCGGTAGCTGCCCGCCACCAGGGCGGGCACGTCGGCGGGGTCGATGCCGAGCAGATGTCCGATCACCTCGCCGGGCAGGACGCGCGCGTACCGTCCCATCAGCTCGACCCGGTTCTCGGCGGCGAACGAGGCCACGAGCTCGGCGGCTCGTCCTGTGATGAACGGGACGGCCGCCGCGACACGCTTCGGGGACAGGCCGCGCGTCAGCGGCTCCCGCACCCGCCGGTGCTCGTCTCCGTCGGCGGTGAGCACGACGGGCCTGCCCGCCGGGACCGCTTGCAGCACCGCCACCGCCTCCGGGCCGGGCACCACGTCCGGACGCATCGCGTTCGCCGACGAGAACGCCTCCGGATCGCGCAGCACCGCCCGCGCGTCGGCGTCCCGGGCGGCGAGCCAGGCGTCCAGCCCGGGGACGAACGTCAGCCCGTCCGCCTCCCTGGCCCGGGTGTAGAAGGGCCAGGGGTCGTGCCGGTCGAGCTCCAACGGTCGTCCCTCCCTGCCGATGATCATCCACCGTAACGGGCGGGCCGGAAAACGGAATGCGCCGGACGAACGGTGCGGCCTAGCCTGGCGGCATGGAGGTCGCCTTCGAACGCACAGGTCACCGCCGCTACGCCACGGTGATCACGCTGCCCGGCGGGCATTCGCGCCGCATGGACCCCGCCCCCGGATTCGACGAGAACATCCCGCACGACCTCGTCCACTACCTGACCGAGGCGGAGCTCGGGCTGTCGTCCGGCGTCTTCGGACGCGCCGCGGCGGGCGGCGGCGGCTTCGCCGAGACGGCCGAGACCCCGGGCGATCCGCGGCGGCGGGCGCGGGCGCAGCGCAAACTGAAGAAGCGCGAAGCGTCGCTCGGCAAGGCCGACCGCGGCGACATGGCCACGTCCGAGTACTTCGCGGGCGTGTGCGACGTCGCCTGGCGCCGCCGCGCCGGCGCCACCACTCCCGCCTGGGCGGACGGCCAGTCGATCCCGCCCGAGGACGCGCCCACCGTCGACCGGATCCTGAACCGCCTGGACGAACTGGCCCCGCTCTGGCGCGACCTCCCGATCGGCGGCGCGCTCACCTTCACCTGGCCGCACCCGACGGCGGCCGTCCGCCCTCCGGCCAGCGCCTAGCCGGCGCGCAGGGCGAGGCCCAGCGCCCGGAACTGCTCCACCGGCCGGTGGTAGCCGCGCTCGATGTGGTGCACGCCGCGGAGCGTGGACGGGCCCTCCGCGACCGCCGCCGCGAGCACCGCCGAGAACCCGGCCCGGATGTCGGGCATGGTCACGTCCCCGCCACGGAGCTTGCTGACGCCGCGGACCACGGCCGAATGGAGCGCCGCCGTGTCGTGGTAGCGGCAGGCGGGACCGCCCAGGCAGGTGTCGTAGACCTCGATCTCGGCGCCCATGCTCTGCAGCGCGGGAACGTACGCCAGCCGGTTCTCGTAGACGGTCTCATGCAGCACCGACATGCCGTCCGCCTGGGTGAACAGGACCATGAGGGGCGTCTGCCAGTCCGTCGCGAAACCGGGGTGCGTGTCGGTCTGGACGGCGGCGGGCCTCAGCCCGTCCGGCGCGGACGCCATGATCCACTCGTCCGTGATCTCGAACTCGGCGCCCATCCTGGTCAGCGTCGTGATCGCCGTGACGAGCCGGTCCTGCGGGCAGCCGTGCACCCGCACCTCTCCTCGTGTGACCAGGCCCGCCACCAGGTAGGAGAACGCCTCGATCCGGTCGCCCGCGAGGCGCGTCTGCGCCCCGGTCAGCCGCTCGACGCCCTCGACCACGATCCGCCGGTCGGGCGCGAACGAGATCCGCGCCCCCATCCGCTGCAGGAACAGCGCCAGCTCGAT
Source organism: Actinomadura sp. KC06 (assembly GCF_004348735.1). Lineage (GTDB taxonomy): Bacteria > Actinomycetota > Actinomycetes > Streptosporangiales > Streptosporangiaceae > Spirillospora. Next base: position 5,520 of record NZ_SMKT01000008.1, on the reverse strand, counting down.
GATCTCCGGCTCGGTCGCCGCGTTCCGGATGACGGTCTTCCCCTCGGCGCGGACGGCCGCCAGCAGCACCGTCTCCGTGGCGCCGACGCTCGGGTAGGGCAGTTCGATCCGCGTCCCCACCAGCCTGGACGCCCGCGCGTGGATCCCGTCGGGCTCGATCCTCACCTCGGCCCCGAACGCGCGCAGCGCGTCCACGTGGAAGTCGACCGGCCGCCGCCCGATCGGGTCGCCCCCGACCAGCGGCACGAACGCCTCGCCCGCCCGATGCAGCAGCGGCCCCAGCATCAGGATCGGGATGCGGTTCAGCCCGGTGAACGCCTTCCCGACGCTCGGGTCCGACACCGGCCCCGGCACCACGGCCACGTGGCCGCCGGATCGCTCCACGGCCATCCCGACGTGCTCCAGCATCCCCGCCGTGATCCCGACCTCGCCGACGTCCGGCGCGTTGCCGATCGTGCTCGGACCGTCCGCGAGCATGGCCGCGACCATGTGCTTGCTGACCGCGTTCTTGGCGCCCCGCACGGTGACGTCCCCGCGCAGCGGCCCGGACGGCTCGATCTGCCACAACTTCTCAGCCATCCGAGCAGCCTACGACGTCCTGGCCGGACACCCGGCAAACTCGGAGCCAACCTGGACGAAAGCGACACCGCCGGACCCGTGGCCGGGGGCAGAATCTCACGTGCGACATTCCTCACCCTGTCAGTCCCGGAGACGCCGCAGCAGCTCCTGCAACCGCTCGCGATCCTGCCGCGAAAGCCGGTGCGCGGCATTGTCAAGGAAGCAACGACGCGGCAGCCGCCAACGCGATCAGCCGAACCAGCGGGCGGCCTCCCATGCGGCTCCCTCCCGACCGACGACGAAGACCCGGCAACCACGTTGCTGAAACACACTGAGAAGGCACCGAGCAGAGTCTGGGATCCGCTTGAGAGTCCTCTGAACGAGGGAGTTCGCGTCAATGATCGAGCCGTCTCCGTCCGCCGAAGCGCTCGCCTGGGCGGCACAGGCTGCCGGCGAGCCCGTGCGGGTCGTCCGCCGTCTCCCAGGAGGGACGCATGCCGCCACGCACCTGCTCGCGACCGCAGAGACCCGGAAGGAGCTGGTGCTGCGCCGCTTCCCGCACGGCGACACGGCCGCAGCGAACGAGGCGCGCGTGCTCGACGTCCTCGGCGGTCTGGACGGCTGGGCCCCGCAACTCCTCGGCGCCGACCCGGACGGCCACCGGTTCGGCGAGCCCGCCGTCCTGATCACCCGGCTCCCCGGCCGCGCCGACATCATGTCCGTCGCCCCTGGCACCGCGGCCGTCCAGCTGGGCCGGGTCCTCGCCCGCCTGCACGGCACGCCGCTCACTTCCCTGACCGGCCTCCGAGACGGAATGGCCGCCGCGCTCGCGTCACCCACCCGCAACGACAACGCCGCGCCCGGCGCCCAGGCGCTGCTGGCTCACGGCCACCGCCTCGCCGAGGCCGAGCACGTCCTCACGCACTACGACTTCTGGTCAGGCAACGTCCTGTGGGACGACGGCGCTCTCACCGGCGTCATCGACTGGTCGGGCGCATCCCGCGCCCCGCGCGGCTTCGACGTCGGGTGGTGCCGCCTCGACCTGGTCCTGCTCCACGGCCCCCACACAGCCGATACTTTCACGAACGCCTATCAGGAAGCAGCGGGCAACCCCATCACCGATCTCCCACTCTGGGATGTGTTCGCCCTGACCAACTCCCATAACTCAGTCGAGACCTGGCTGCCCAACTACCACGACCTCGGCCGGACGGACCTGACCTCCGAAGACCTCCGCAAACGCCACACCGCCTGGACCGACCAACGCCTCTCTCACTGCCCCTAACCGAGACCATCCGCAGAAGCCACGAAGACGAGATCGCGGACCCGCTCGGCCACACACACAAAACCGAAACCGCCAATGGTCGCGAGCGAGGCGAAGTTCTCACGATCGATGGTCGCCCGCACTTTGCTGACTTCCGGCGCTTCACTGGCCCGGCGCAACAGTTCACGGAGGATCGCCTTCCCATGACCGCGCCGCCGATAAACGGGGTCCACGGAATACCCGACCTCCACGGTGCCCGTCTCGTCCGGCCGTCCATGGAATCCGCCGTGGCCGACGGCCAGGTCATCGGCCATCGCCACGTGGATGCACCACGGCGCGCTGGCGGGGTCGGCCGTCAACTGGTCAAGACGCAGCCACCAGACATGCCTCAACTCGGGGCCGACGAAGTAGCCGGGCAGGTCATGTCCCAGGAGAGTCCCGGCACCCGCCAGGTCGCCCCGCGAAAGCGCCGCGAGGACAGGTGCGGGCAGCGGAACAAGTCGCATGATCACAGCATGCCGCACACCGCACGTCGATCACGCACACCTAGGCCAAGGAGGACTCCACGCCGGACCGGCGGATCTACACCCTCCGGGCGGCGTTCTCCGTCCAGGAGTCGGCGAGGGCGCACAATTCATCGAGCGCCGCTTCGACGCGTTCCCGGTCGCCCGTGGTGAGGATGTCGGTCTGCAGCCCCGAATAGGCGCTGTTCAGATAGGTGGCCTTGACGCGGGCCCGCGCGGGGTCGAGGCCGCGGGCGATCAGCGCGCGGGCGACGAACTCGGCCCGTTCCGTCAGGAACTTCGGGACCCGGTCGCCGAGACGCCCGGCCGCCGCCAGCCCCTCGATCTCGCGGACGAGCCGGGTATGGGCGACGTTCTCGGGCGCGAGATGGCGGCGCCAGGAGTCGCGGACGATGGCGCCGATGCCCCGTCCCGTCTCGTCCCAGCCCTCGGTGGCGCGAAGCTGCTCATGCTGGACGTCGTCGAGGCGCTGCAGCAGCGCGGCGAGAAGGTCGTCCTTGTCGGCGAAGTGGTGGGTGAGGACGCGCGTGCTCTGCCCGAGCGCCTGGGCGATGGGACGCATCGACAGCCCGGACATCCCGTGCTCGGCGAGGTGGTCGAGGACCGCGTCGAGGATCTCGGTGCGGCGATGCGGATCGCGCGGCCTGGCCACGGATGGATCTCCTTCGTCCCGGGGACGTCCATCCTATAGGGAAACGAGTGTTACCTTAATGGGCATGCCGCTCTTCCGACGCCGCTCGGGCGGCGGGCTCCGCCTCGCCGCCCTCGCCCTGACCGCCTTCACCCTCCAGACGGACGACTTCGTGATCGTCGGCGTCCTCCCGTCGATCGCGCATGGCCTCTCGGTCACCGAGGCCGCCGCCGGACAGCTCGTGACCGTCTTCTCCGTCATCTGCGCCGTCGTCGCGCCCGTCGCGGCGGTGGCCACCGCGTCCTGGCCGCGGCGCCGCCTGCTCGCCGGCGGGATGCTGCTCTTCTGCGCGGCGAACCTCGCCGTCCCGCTCGCCACGTCGTATCCGGCGCTGATGGCGCTGCGGGTGCTGGCCGCGCTCGCCGCCGCCGTCGTCCTCCCGACGGTGTTCGCGGTCACCGCCGCGCTCGCCCCGCCCGGACGCCAGGGACGCGACCTGGCCACCGTGATGGCGGGACTGACCGGCGCGGTCGTCGCCGGCGTGCCGGCCGGGACGTGGATCGGCGCGGCGTTCGGCTGGGAGGCGACCTTCGTGGCGAACGGCCTCCTCGGCATCGCCGCCCTGGCCTTCCTGCTCATCGCGCTGCCCGACGTCGCTCCCCCGCCCGCCGCCGGGATGGCGGAACGGCTCCGCCCGCTCGCACGCCCCGCCCTGGCGTTCGTGCTGCTAGCCGCCATCATCGCCGTCCTAGGCAACCTGCTCTTCCAGACCTATCTGGGACCGTTCCTCACGGACGTGGCAGGCGTGGATTCGACCGGGCTCGGTTGGCTCCTGCTGCTGGTGGGCGTCGCCGGTATCGCGGGAGCGCGTCTCAGCGGCACCCTGGTCGACCGCATCGGCCCGGCGCGGACGTTCGCGCTGGCCATCGCCGTCTTCACCGCGGCCATGGCGGGGTTGGCGTTGTCCTGGACGCTGCGTCCGGCGCATGTGGCGCTGGTCGTCCTGCCCCTCGTCGTGTGGTCGGCGGCCGCCTGGGCGGTGCCGCCGCCGGTCCAGGCGCGCGCCCTGGCCTTCGCCGGAACCCAGGCGGGCCCCCAGGCGCTGGCACTGGTCAGCAGCGCCGTCTACCTCGGCGCCTCTCTGGGCGCGGGCCTCGGCGGCTGGCTGCTCGGCACGTTCGGCTCCGGGACGCTCCCCGTCGCGGCCGGCGCCTGCGCCATCGCCGCCCTGGCCATGTTCGCCCTGGCCGGACGCACTACACCAGCGACAGACTCAGCCTCCGATCGGACGAAACCCGAGGCCCAGCACATGACCATCTGAACGTTCCAAAAGGACCGCGGCCGCGCCGGGGCAAGATGTGTGGGTTGGCACCGGCGCGGCCGTGGGTTCGACCCATGTCGAACGGTCCAATTCTCCCCCATCACACAGTGCGCAAGCGTCGCGCCCCCCACTTTCCAGCGATCTTGCAGGTAGGCGGCATCCGACCCGCCCTATCCGCAGCACGCTCCCAGTACGCCCCTCACCCTCGGCGTCATGCCAGGCGTCCCCGCCCCGCAGGACGACGACCCCGAATTCAGAACCTTGGGCGACATCCCCGGCGCGGCCGCGGAACTGTTGCGCATCACGCCCGGAACCATCTTCGAGTCCGAACAACCACGCCAGTCCGTCAGCACAACCGACCTCGAGGGCGTCGCATCCGAGACGGAGTCTGCTGATCCAGCCATCGACCGTGCCAACCATGACCCCAACAGTGAGGTGCACACCTGTCATTCGGCAGAGGCCCGCACGTATGCCTGGTGCCCCGCCCCTCACCCCGCCGCTCAGGCACCGTCGGACAACGGCTGGACCTCGACAAACCCGCCGTATCCTGGACGAATGATCAACACCGAGCCGGACTGGGAGCGGCGGATCGCCGAGCTGTGGGCCACCTTCGACGATCACGAGCCCCAAGAATTCCTCACAAAGGTCAAGAAGCTGACCGGCGAGCGTCCGGCCGACGACGCCACCGCCCACTACGAGCTGGCATCGGCGCACGACTCGATCGGCAACGAGGCCGAGGCCGCGACGCACTACCGAGAGGCGTTCGCCGCCGGTCTCACTGGGTCGCGACGGCGTCAGGCGACGATCCAGTTCGCCAGCACCCTCCGGAACCTCGGCCGGGCCGAGGAGAGTGTTGCGCTGCTCACCGCGGAAGGCGACGCGGTCTCCGACGAGCTCGATGACGCCGTGACCGCGTTCCTGGCCCTCGCGCTCACCGATCTGGGACGTGACCGTGAGGCGGCATCGCTCGCCCTCGGGGCGCTGTCGCGCCACCTGCCGCGATACAACCGTTCGCTGTCCACCTACGCCAAAGCGCTGCTAGAGGGCTGACCTGCCGCAGAAACATGAGAAAGGCCCCGCCACTAATGGCGGGGCCTCCCCCTTTTACGATGTGTCCGGCGGTGTCCTACTCTCCCACACAGTCTCCCGTGCAGTACCATCGGCGCTGAAGGGCTTAACTTCCGGGTTCGGGATGGGACCGGGTGTTTCCCCTTCGCCAAAACCA
>NZ_SMKT01000089.1 GCF_004348735.1 Actinomadura sp. KC06 | reverse complement strand
GGCCAGGGCGGCGGTGGGCGTGGACGCGCTGAAGGCGGCGAGCACACCGAAGACAGTGGCGATTCCGGCGCGTTTCATGGAACTCCTCGGGGGGCGGCGCGAGCTGGAGGCGCGCGCGGGGAGCGGAGTTACTGCTGGAACAAGAGTGGATGCGAACAACCCTCTCGTCTTTGGCAAACCTGGACGAATCAGGACGTGTAACGCTGAATACGGCGCCCTAGCGCGCGGCGTAGCGTGTCCGCATGGATGTCGAGGACGAGGTGTCGCGGATCCTGGCGGAGTTGCGGGCGCAGGCCGACCCGGTGCGCGCCGAGAATGAGAAGCGCTACCTGAAGAGCGATTTCACGCACATCGGCGTGCCCGTGCCGGCGTTGCGCAAGGTGGCGGTGTCGGCGGTGAAGACCAAGCCCACGCGGGACGATCTGGTCGCTCTCGCCACGGCCCTCTGGGACGTGACCGACGACGGCCGTCCGGTGCATGAGGCGCGCATGGCGGCGATAGAAATCCTTATCAAGCGAGTCTCGTCGCTGGAACCGCGCGACCTCGGGATGGCCGAACGGCTCGTCCGCAATTCGGCGAGCTGGGTGTACGTGGACCAGATCGCGGAAAAGGTCGTCGGCGGAATGGTCCTCCGGTACCCGGACCTGGGCACGGCACTGGACGCCTGGGTCGGCGACCCCTACATGTGGATACGGCGTACGGCCGTCCTGGCTCTGCTCGCAGGCGTCCGGACCGGGAACCCGGATCTGGTAAGGCTCGACCGGTTCGGGGACGCCCTGATCGGTGAACGCGAGTTCTTCATCCGCAAAGCCCTCGGGTGGGTCTTGCGCGAGCTGTCGAAGAAGGACCCGGAATGGGTGGTGGCGTGGGTCGAACCACGCGTCGGCGTCATGTCTGGGGTCACGCTACGGGAGGCCGTCCGCCGGCTACCGGCCGAGGAAGCCGCCCGCATCCTCGGCCGCTAGCGCCGGCCGCGCCCGCTAGGCGCGGTACGCCTTCCACACCTTGTGGATACGGGCGCCCTGCCCAGCGGTGAAGGACGTCATGCACGTGTCGTAGCTGTAGTCCATGTAGTTGTGCACTGGGTCGTCCCCAGGGGAGAGGCACGTGTCCTTACCGGACGGGCACCCGTTCGTAGGATCACGCTCGGCCGGGGTGTCCGCGACGCGGTCACCCTTGGCTCCGCAGCCGTCCTGGAACGTGTGGTAGAGCCCGAGCCAGTGGCCGACCTCGTGCGTAGCGCTGAAGCCCTTGTTGAAGTTTTCGATCGGGCCGCCCGGCATGCTGCCGTGGTGAATGGTCACGCCGTCCATCTTCGGCTCGGACTTGTACTTCCACGGGAACGTCGACCAGCCGAGCAGGTCTCCGCCTATGCGGGCGCTGTAGAGATTCAGCGTCGACTTACCGCCCTTGCGCAGCCTCGGCTTGTACGTCTTCTCGTACTGTTCCGGATCGTTGAACCAGTCGGCGTTGTCCGTACGGCTGACGGCACGGAGCTTGAAGGAGACACGGGTGTTCGCGCCTCCGTTCCGTCCACCGTAGGAATCGTTCAATGTGTCGATCTGGCGCTTGACCTCCGCCATGGAGACGTTGCCCTCGGAACCGTCGTGCAGCACATGGAAGTAGACGGGAACGCTGATCGGTTCGGCGGCGCGCAGGCCGGCGCCGGTCGACTGACCGCCCGTGCCGTCCGCCGGGCCGAGGTCCAGGCCGAGACGGTCCAATATCCGGTTGAGTTGCTGCTCGACTGCGGCGGCCTGTCCGGGCGTCAGATCGTTGTGTTCCCGCCCGTGCCCTCCCGGCCGCAGCCGTGCGCCGGCGTCCGCGCATTCGCCCCGGTGTGCATGGCCCAGGTGCGCAGAGCCCGGGTGCGCAGAGCCCAGGTGTGCAGAGCCCGTACGGGCAGCACCGGCGACCGAGCCCACGGCGCCCGGTGGCGGACCGGACGGCAGTGCCGGGACGGCGGCGGCGATCAAGGCGATGACGGCGAGCAGCTTCACGGCACTCCTAGGGCCTAGGGAGGACGCTTGCGGACGGGAACCACGCGAATACAGGGCGTCATCAACAGGTATCAGAGTGAAGTCCTGCCGTGAGTGTGATGAAGGTAAATGGATGCCGACCGTTATCGGCGGATCGCACCATGTGTTGGTCGCGCCAGGGGCGCGCGCATCGGCGCTGGCAGCGGGCCCGTAGACTGGAGGGGTCGTTCCGGCCCGTGCGAAAGGCGTTCTTGGTGGCCGCAGACCAATCCTTTGACACCGTTCTCGTCGTCGACTTCGGCGCGCAGTACGCCCAGCTCATCGCGCGGCGCGTCCGCGAGTGCCATGTGTTCAGCGAGATCGTGCCGTCCACCATGCCGGCGGCGGAGATGCTCGCGCGGCGCCCGAAGGCGATCATCCTGTCGGGCGGCCCGGCGTCGGTGTACGAGAAGGGCGCCCCGGTCGCGCCGGACGGCCTGTTCGACCTGTCGCAGCGGCAGCGCGTCCCCATGTTCGGGATCTGCTACGGCCACCAGGTGATGGCGCAGGCGCTCGGCGGGACGGTGGAGAACTCCGACGTCGCCGAGTTCGGCGGTGCGACCGTCACCGTCACGTCCCCCGGCATGCTGTTCGCGGGGCTGCCGCACGAGCAGCCGGTGTGGATGTCGCACCGCGACTGCGTCAGCCGCGCCCCGTCCGGCTTCACCGTCACGGCCAGCACGGACGTGACGCCGGTCGCCGGCATGGAGGACCTCGACCGCGGCCTCTTCGGCGTCCAGTTCCACCCGGAGGTGCTGCACACCGCGCACGGCATGGAGGTGCTGCGGCGGTTCCTCTACGAGGGCGCCGGCTGCCGTCCGAACTGGACGATGGTGAACATCGCGGACGAGTCGATCGAGGCGGTGCGGGAGCAGGTCGGGCACAAGCGGGCGATCTGCGCGCTGTCCGGCGGCGTCGACTCGGCGGTCGCCGCCGCGCTCGTCCAGCGCGCCATCGGCGACCAGCTGACCTGCGTGTTCGTCGACCACGGCCTGCTGCGCAAGGGCGAGCCCGAGCAGGTCGAGAAGGACTTCGTCGCCGCAACCGGCGTGAACCTGCACGTCGTGGACGCCCAGGACCGCTTCCTCGCCGCCCTGGACGGCGTCGCCGACCCCGAGGACAAGCGCAAGATCATCGGACGCGAGTTCATCCGCGTCTTCGAGGAGGCGGCCAGGGAGATCGTCGGCGAGGACACTCCCGAACCGGTCGAATTCCTTGTCCAGGGGACGCTTTACCCGGACGTCGTCGAATCGGGCGGCGGCACCGGCGCGGCCAACATCAAGTCGCACCACAACGTCGGCGGCCTCCCCGAAGACCTGCAGTTCAAGCTGGTCGAGCCGCTGCGGACGCTGTTCAAGGACGAGGTCCGCGCGCTCGGCGAGCAGCTCGGCCTGCCGACCGAGATCGTCTGGCGCCAGCCGTTCCCCGGCCCCGGCCTCGGCATCCGCATCGTCGGGGCCGTCACCCGCGACCGCCTCGACATTCTCCGCGACGCCGACGCGATCGCCCGCGAGGAGCTCACCAACGCCGGGCTCGACCGCGACATCTGGCAGTTCCCCGTCGTCCTGCTGGCGGACGTCCGCTCCGTCGGCGTCCAGGGGGACAGCCGCACCTACGGCCACCCGATCGTGCTGCGTCCCGTGACGAGCGAGGACGCGATGACGGCCGACTGGGCGAAGCTCCCCTACGAGCTGCTGCAGCGGATCTCGACCCGCATCACCAACGAGGTCCGCGAGATCAACCGCGTCACGGTCGACATCACGTCCAAGCCTCCGGGCACCATCGAGTGGGAGTGACCGCCTAGATCCACGGCGGCGATGTGCAGCGCCTTCTGCACGGTCAGTGTGGGAGGTTCGCTGCAGCGCGGGCGGCACCGGCGGCCTGGGTGGCCAGGGCTTCGGTGGCGTCGGCGAACATGTGGGCGAGGGCGGACGCGGTGGTCTGGAGTTCGCCGTCCAGCCAGGCGATGAGGTTCTCGGACCAGCCCGCCACCAGCATGGTGGCGGTGAAGTGCATCTGCGCGTCGGCGTAGGACGGGATGTCGTAGAAGGTCCGGGCGTACTCGATGACGAGGCGGGTGTAGTGGCGACGGGCCTCGCGCTGGCGGGCGCGCAGGACGGGGCTGGCGGACGCTTCGATCAGGACGGCGCGGGCCTTGCGCGGGTCGGCTCGGTACACGTCCAGGACGGCCGTCGCGGCGGAGCGGACGGCGGCGTGCAGGGAGGCACCAGGGCCGGCGGCCGAGACTCCCTGGGCGGCGGCGTCGGCGGTCTCGGTGATGATGCGGTCGTGGACGTCGGTGAGCAGGGCTTCCAGGTCGGTGAAGCTCTCGTAGAAGTAGCGCGTGTTGAGCCCGGCGCACGCGCACACCGCACGTAGGGACGTGCCACGGAGACCTTGGGTCGCCAGGAGGTCCAGGGCGGCGTCTAGGAGCGCGGCACGGCGGTCGGCGCGGCGGCGGTCGGCGGTGACGCCTGCGTAGGGACGGGAAGCCACCCTCCAATCTTGACACGGGTGTAGCCAGAATTTACGTTCTGGATACGGGTGTAGCCAGATGCGGGAGGCGTCCATGTCGCGGCACAACCCTCCGTCCCTGATCGCCGGGTCGTCACAGGTCACCGCTCCGGACATGGGGAGGATCTTCGCGCCGCTGATGCACGAGCACGACCACGTCATCGACCAGATCGACGGTGAGCTTCCGTCCGGGCTCACCGGGACGCTCTACCGCATCGGGCCCGGCAAATGGGAGGTCGGACGCACGCTGCTGCACCACCTGTTCGACGGCGACGGGATGGTCTCGCAATTCACCTTCGACGGACGGTCCGTGCGGTTCCGGAACCGGTACGTACGGACGTCCCAATTCAGGGACGGCATAGTCTCCGGCCGCCCGCGCCATCCCGGTGTCGGGACGGCGCTTCCGGGCGGGTTCTGGGCCAACTTCGCGCGAGGCGGCGGGCCCGCGAACGTCGCCAACACCGGCGTCGCGCTGCACGCCGACCGGCTCCTGGCCCTGTGGGAGGGCGGCCCGCCGCACCGCCTCGACCCGGACACGCTGGAAACTCTCGGCGTGCACGACTTCGGCGGACGGCTGCGCGGCATGCTCAAGGCGTTCTCCGCCCATCCGAAATGGGACCCGGCGACGGGCGAGATGTTCAATTTCGGCCAGGACTTCACTCCGCTGCCGTCCCTGAATTGCTGGAAGGTGGATCGGCGCGGACGGCTGCGGCGGCTCGCCAAGGTCCGGATGATGAACATGCCGTGGAACCATGACGTGGCGCTCACCAGGGAGCACATGGTCTTCGTCCTCGACCCGTACAGGTTCGACCTGCGGACGATGCTCAGCGGCGCGCCCGTTTTCGACGCGATTCGGCATCGTCCGGAGAAAGGGACGCGGTTCGTGCTCGTGCCGCGCAATGGAGGCCCGGCACGCATCGTGGAGCATGACGCGCTCGTGCACGTCCACGTCGCGAACGCCTTTGAGGACGGTGCCGACACTGTTGTCGACTTGGTGCTTTTCGACGATTTCAGCGCGCTCAGGCGTGATCTTTCGGAATTTCGCACGCGTTTCACGGATCTGCCGTCCAGCCGGCTCATGCGGTACCGGATCACCGCGGGCGGACGTGTCGTCGAAACGCCGCTGTCCGAGTTGCCCGGGGAGTTTCCGCAGTACGACTGGCGGCGCTCAACCCGTCCGCATCGATACACGTACCTGGCCGGACGGACGGGCCCGAGCGGCGCGTACGACAGCGTCCTGAAGGTCGACAACGAAATCGGCAATACGCAGGTGCAGGAGATGGGCTCGCACACTTACGTGGGTGAACCCATTTTCGTCCCGCGCACACCGGATGCGGCCGAGGACGACGGGTGGCTGTTGTCCGTGGTCTATCTCGCCGCCGAGCATCGTTCGCAGCTCACCGTCCTGAACGCCCGAGACCTCGCCCCGGTGGCGGCGCTGCACCTTCCGCATCACCTTCCGTTCGGATTCCACGGCACGTTCACGCGCCGTGTCGCCGACCCCGCCGCCCCGATCCCGCACCCCGACCGCCTCCCGATCCACTGACCGACGGCCCGCGCCGCGCCGAACGACGCCCGCCGCGAGGCGGCAGTGCCGCGAGGCGGCAGGGCCCGGCGGCGCGCGCCGGGCCATTTGGTCATCTGGCGGTAAATGGCGGCCATGCGAGGTCAAGTCTGCGTCAGGGGACGGCCCGGCAATCGCGATGCGCGTTCATGCGGCGACAGAACGTCACCATGCTCGGTGGGGCGAGGAGGAGGCCCCATGTCCCCGAAGCTCAGCGTCGTCGTGCCGTTCCACAACACCGAGGAGTTCATCCGGGAATGCCTGGAGTCGCTGGCCGGGCAGACGCTGCGCGACCTTGAAGTGATCATGGTGGACGACGGGTCCGTCGACAACGGCGCCGTCATCGCGAAGGAGATGTGCGCCAGGGACTCGAGGTTCCGGCTGGTGACGCGCGACAACGAGGGGCCGGGGCCCGCGCGCAACGCAGGGGTGCGGCAGGCGAAGGGCGAGTATCTTGCGTTCGCCGACGCCGACGACGTCGTCGAACGGGAGGCGTACGAGCGGCTGGTCGGGTCGCTGGAGCGGTCCGGGTCCGACATGGCCTCCGGGAACGTCCACCGGATGGACGGTGATCGGGACTGGCAGTCGCACCTGCACGACGGGGTTTTCGCGGAGTCGTGTTCGAGGACGCATGTGTCGTCCAAGCCGGGGCTCATGCGCGACCGGACGCCGTGGAACAAGGTGTACCGGCGTGAGTTCTGGGACAGGGCCGGGCTGGAATTCCCCAAGGGCTACTACGAGGATCCGCCGGTCACGGCGCGCGCGCATGCGTTGGCGCGTTCCGTGGACGTTCTGAGTGAGACGGTCTACTACTGGCGTAAGCGGCCGGGGTCCATCACAGAGGAACGCTACGACTGGGACAACATCACCCAGCGATTGGCGTCCGCGCGTGTACTGCGCGACGGGATGGCCGAGTACGCGCCGCGGCTTCTGAACGCCTACGACGAGCACGCCCTGGTCGCGATCGAGCTTCGCGTCCTGTTCGAGGCGCTGCCCAGGACGCCGGACGCGCAACAGGCGGAACTCGTCGCCATCGGCGCTGACCTGGCGGACGGTATCAGCCCGCGCGTTCTGAAACGCCTTCCCGCGATGACGCGCCTGCAACTGCATCTGCTGTGCCGCCGGATGTTGCCGGAGTTGCTGGAAGTGCTGCGCTACGTCCAGCTGAAGAAGGCGGCGGACGCGCCGAGGGTGCGGCGCGGCCTGCGGCACCGGTGGTACGCGGAGTTCCCGTTCTTCGAGGACGAGGAGCGGGGCGTCCCGCTGCACGTGTACGACGTGACCGACGAGCTCAGGCCGGCGGCGTGGATCGACCGGACCGAGTGGGTGGACGGGCGCCTGCGGATCGAGGGGCACGCCTACATCCGGCACCTGGACTCGTCCACCGAGGACGGCTCCCGCATCAGGGTGTGGCTGCTGGCGGCGAACAAGCGGGGCCTGATGCGCGTCCCGGTCAGGCGGGTCCGGAGGCCGGACGTGACCGCGCGGTCGCGGCAGTCGGCGGTGTCCTACGACTGGTCCGGCTTCGTCGCGGACATCGATCCGTCGTCGCTGCGGATGTTCGGGCGCTGGCGGGACGTCGACTGGATCCCGTGCGTCGAGATCGTCAACCGGGGGCTGCGGCGGCGGACGACGTTCTCGAACCCGCGGCTGACCGGCCCGCAGTGGCCGGCCGACCGGGAATGCGCGCCCGGCGTCCGCGTGCAGGGCGTCGCGAGCAGGCGCCGGTTCGTGCTGCAGGTGCGGCGCACGGCCGCGGCCGTCGTCGGCTGCCACCTGGAGGGCGGCCGACCGGCAGGCGGCCTGGAAACGGGCCTGGAGGGCGCCGAGCTGTGGCTGGACGGCTGGAGCCGCACCCCCCTCGGCGACAAGCCGAGGATCGTCGCCGTGCCGAAGGGCGGGCACGCCAAGGTGACCGGCCCCGTCGAACCGTTCGACAACGGCCGTTCCGGCGAAGGCGACCACGGTTTCCGTGCCAAATTGCCCGTCGCGGGGCTGGTCAGGCATCCCGGCGACTGGGAGATCACCCTGCCGGGCGGCGTCAAGCCGTACCTGGAAGAGAAATCGGCCGGTATCGCGTTCCCGGTCCCTGGCGGAGAGGTCGAACTCGCCAGGACGCGACGTAGCACGATGCGAATCGTCGTCCGCGAACGGGTTCTGGCCGTGGACGTGGTGTCGTGGTCGGACGACGGTGCCCTGCGCCTGGAAGGCACGTGCACCGACCAGGCCGGACGGCCGGACGCGTTGATTATCCGGCGGCGACGCTCGTCCGAAGAGCACACGGTCACGCTGCGCTGGGAAGGCGACCGTTTCACCGCCAAATTCTGCCCCGCACGTATGCAGGTCCTGGGGTTCGCCCGTCCGCTCGTCTCCGGTCGTTGGGACGCCTTCGCGGACGTCGGCGGACGGGAACAACCGGTCGTCGTCAGGCGGCACACCCTTCGCGACCTGCCGGAGCCGTTCGAGGCGGGCCTGCACAGGATCACGTTGCGCACGCAGAAGACCGACCAGTTGCAGCTCCAGGTCGAGACCGCCCTGGACGATGACGAACGCGGCGCCTACGCGCAGAGCCGGATACGGTCCGGACACTACCGGCGCCACCTGAATTTGCCCGTCCGAGAACTGGCCTTGTTCGATGCCTACAAGGGACGCCAGTACTCGTGCAACCCGCGCGGCATCTACGACGAGCTTCGGCGGCGCGAAACCGACCTGGAATTCGTGTGGGTCACCGAGAACGGCCAGTTCGGTAAGCCGGCCGGTGCGCGGACCGTTCTGACCGGCACGCGGGAGTACTACGAGGCGCTCGCCCGCGCGCGCTACGTCATCGGTAACTGGTCCCAGCAGGAATGGTTCACCAAGCGCGACGACCAGACGTACGTGCAGTGCTGGCATGGGACGCCGTTGAAGAAGCTCGGATACGACGTCAAGCAGATGCCATACAAGCGCACAGAGGGCGTCGACTGGATGGAGTACGACGTTCCCCAGTGGGATCTGCTCCTCGCCCAGAACGAGTTCTCCGTTCCACTGTTCCGGCAGGCTTTCGGCTATGAGGGCGACGTCCTCGTCAGCGGTTATCCGCGCAACGATGTCCTGAACAGCCCGCACCGGGAGGAGATCGCGTCGGCGGTGCGCAGGCGCCTCGGCATCCCGGACGGGAAGAAGGTCGTCCTGTACGCGCCGACCTGGCGGGACGACTTCCACCTCGCGATCGGCAAGCGGGCGTTCCGCCTAGAGTTCGACATCGAACGGTTCAGGCAGGCGTTGGGCCGCGACCATGTCCTGCTTCTGCGCACCCACTACCTCGTCACCGACCGGCCCAAGCTGCGGCCTGGCGACTGCGTCATCGACGCGTCCGTGTACCCCGACATCTCCGAGCTGTACCTCATCAGCGACGTGCTCGTCACGGACTACTCGTCGTCCATGTTCGATTTCGCCGTCACCGGCCGGCCGATGGTGTTCTTCACCTACGACCTGGAGCGCTACCGCGACCATGTGCGCGGTTTCTACTTCGACTTCGACGCGGAGGCCCCCGGCCCGCTGCTGAGCACCTCGCAGGAGGTCGTGGACGCCCTGCGCGAGCCGGCGGCGCTCGACGCCGGGTACCGCAATCTGCGTGCCGCGTTCGCGGCCCGGTACTGCCCGCACGACGACGGCCACGCCGCCTCCCGCGTGCTCGACCGGGTCCTCCAGCGTCCGGCATAGCCCGCCCACTGAAAACCCCATCACGGAGCTGCTCGTGTCACCTCGGATCAGTGTCGTCGTCCCTTTCCGCAACGACGGAGCCCATCTCGCGGAATGCCTGGAGTCGCTCGCCGGGCAGACGTTGCACGACCTTGAGGTGCTCCTACTGGACGAAAAGCCGGGGGACGGCGGCGCGACCGCCATCGCCAAGGACTTCGCAGACCGCGACGACCGATTCACCCTTCTGCAGCCGTCCGGCGGTGGATCGGCCATAGAAGCCGCTGTCGAGGAGGCGAGAACCCCGTACCTCGCCTTCCTCGACGGTGACGACGTGCTGCCGCCGTACGCGTACGAACTCATGGTCGGCACCCTGGAGTCGACCGGGTCCGACCTCGTCGGCGGAAACGTCATGCGCCTGGACGGCGCACAGGTGCGCGAGTCCCCGATACACACCGCGCCCTACGCCGAGACGGTGAGGACGACGCACGTCACCCACCACTCCGCCCTCCTCCAGGACAGGACGGTGTTCAACAAGGTGTACCGGCGCGCCTTCTGGGACGCGCATGGTTTCAAGCTCCCATCGACACGGGACGTGTTCACCGCCCTGCAAGCACAGATCCTGGCCAAGGCCGTGGACGTGCTCGACACGACCGTGTACCTCTGGCGAGTTCGTTCGGTAACGGCGACACGGCTGCGTCATGACCCGGCGGCCGTCACCGAACGGATGGCCGTACTGGCGAACGTCCGGAAACTTGTGGCCGAGCACGCGCCGGACCTTCTGGCCGTCCACGACAGGTACGCACTGGACCTGGACGTCCGTGCGCTGATCCTCGCCCTGCCCGGGGCCACCTGGCAGGAGCGTGAGCGTCTGGTCGAGCTGGGCGCTGAGTTCGTCACCTCGGCCGACCGTTCCGCCGCCGACGGGCTGCCGTCGATCAGGCGCCTGGAAACGCACCTGCTCCGCGAGCGGATGCTGCCCGAACTCCTGGAAGTGGTCCGCCAGGAGGAGAACGGCCTGAACAACATTCCGCTGGTGCAGCGGGGCCGCCGGAAGCAGCGCTGGTACGCCCGGTATCCCTTCTACGGCGATGTGGAACGCGCCATACCCGATGACCTGTACGACGTCACCGACGAGCTCCGCCTGCACGCGGACGTGGACCGCGTCGAGTGGGACGCCGACACCCTCATCGTCGAAGGCCACGCCCACTTCGACATCTTCGACGTGTCGTCGGAGACGAACTCCCGCATCCGCGTCTGGATGCGCGACGTCAGGTCCGGCAAGGAGATCCGGCTCCAGGTGGAGCGGATCCGCTGCCCGGAGGCCACCGTCAAGGCCGACCGCTCGGTCGTCTCCTACGACTGGTCCGGTTTCTCCGCACGGGTGGAGCCCGACTACCTCCTGGACGGCGACGAATGGCGCACCGCCACCTACGAATTGTTCGTCGAGGTGTCCACGGCGGGACGCAAGGCAGTGCAGCGGCTGACGGCGGTGGCCCCGGCCGTGCGGTGGACAACAGCGCGGCACGTGGACGAACACGTGGCCGTCCAACCGGCCGCGGGCGACGACGATGTGTTCGTCGTCCACGTCAAGCGTTCTAAAGCCGTCCTCACGGGGATCCGCCGTGACGGCGACATGCTCGAACTGACCGGATGGACGCGGCGGGCCCTCGGCGCAGGGGCGGCCTTGGTCGCCGCGCGGCGGCACGGTGGCGCGGAGGTCCGAGGTGAGGTGACGCTGCGCCCGTCGTCCGTGCTGCGCATGGCGGCGGGCACCGGGTTCGACTTCAAAGCGAAGTTGCCCATGCAGCGCCTGATCTCCGTCCCAGAGGGCGGCGACCCTGGACACGGTTTCGCGCACCTGCTGGACGCCATCGACTGGGACATCCGGCTGACCGGCGAGGGCGGCCCCATGCGGCTCACCGTCGCGAGCGACGTCGACCCCGTCCGATACGTCCTCCCGACCGGCGCCAAGCGCGCGCGGGAGTTCGCGTTGACGCGCACCGCGTTCGGGAATCTGCGCGGTGTCGAGCGGAGCGTCCGGCCCGTCGTGACAGAAGCCGAATGGGACGAGAACGGGCTCCTCACTCTGACCGGCGAATTCGCAGACCCGGACGACCGCCCGGATCACTTCGTCCTGCGACGCCGCCGTTCGCGCGACGAGCACCGCATTCCCGTCACGTGGGAGCAGGATCAGTTCACCGCCGCCTTCACGCCCGCGACGATGGCCGTGTTCGGGACGGACCTCCCGTTGAGCAGCGGAACATGGGAACTACTGGCGCGCGTGCGTTCCGGTGAGGTGGCCGTCGTCGCCGAACGTGAGGCGATCCCGGGCCTGCCTGGGTGGCAGAACCAGGGCACGCACGAATTCGAGGTCGGCGTTTACCAGATTGACGCCATACAGCTCCGCAGCCGTCCGGCCCTGGAGGACGACGAACGCAGCGGGCACGCCCAACTGCTCCTCCAGCAGCGCGACTACCCCGTCTACCTGCGGAGCCCACTGGCGGACGTCGCCGTGTTCGACAGCTACAGCAGCACGCAGTACAACTGCAACCCGCGAGCCATCTACGAGGAACTGGCCCGCCGCAAGTCCAATCTGGAATGCGTGTGGGTTTCCCTGGACGGCCAGTTCACGCTCGACGGAAAGGCCAGGATCGTCCAGGCGGGAAGCCGTGAGCACTACCGCGTTCTTGCGCGCGCCCGCTACATCGTCACGAACCACGGATTGCCGCCCTGGTACGTCAAGCGCGAGGGCCAGACCTACGTCCAGACGTGGCACGGTACGCCGTTGAAGCGCCTGGCCCACGACCTCCGGGACATGCCGTACCAGCGAGTCGAACGGCTCGACTGGATGGAGCAGGAGGTGGCGCGGTGGGATCTGCTGCTGTCCCCGAGCCCGTTCGCCACACAGGTCATGCGCCGCGCCTTCAGATACGACGGGGACGTCCTAGAGGCCGGATACCCGCGCAACGACATCCTCAGCGCACCCGAATGGGAGAGCATCGGGAGCCGCATACGCAAGCGCCTGGGAATTCCGGACGGTAAGAAGGTCGTCCTCTACGCGCCCACCTGGCGGGACGACCGCCACCACGGCCCCGGCTGGCTCGGTTTCTCCCTGGAACTGGACGTGGAGACCATGCGCCAGGCCCTCGGCGACGACCACGTCCTCCTCCTGCGGACGCACCACCTCGTCACCGACCGGAACTGTCCCGAGATGGACGATTTCCTCATCGACGTGTCCCGTTACCCGGACATCGCCGAGCTGTACATGGCCTCCGACGTGCTCGTCACGGACTACTCGTCCGCCATGGTCGACTACGCGGTCCTGGGCAGGCCGATCGTCCTCTACGCCTACGACCTGGCCCGCTACCGCGACCATCTGCGCGGTTTCTCCCTCGACCTGGAAGCGGAGGCGCCCGGCCCGATCGCGACGACGTCGGCGGAGGTCGCCGAAGCGGTCGCGAAGGCGTCCGACTCCGAGTCCGATTCCGAAGAACGTCACGCGGACGCCTATGACCGCTTCTTCGTGAAGTACTGCCCGCACGACGACGGCCAGGCGGCGGCCAGAGCCGTCGACCGCGTCTTCGGCGACGCCGTCGAAGGCGGCTGACCCGGCCGCCCGCGCCGCGGCCTGCGGCATGGGACAAACCACCGCTTTCTCACTAAGATCAACACCTCGCCCGCCGATGGCAGAGGGAGAGAGCGCATGAGCGGTGAACTCGTCCCCGCGTCCAACGCACTGACCGCACGGTGGGCCAGGGAAGCATGCGACGGCTCGACCACGGTCCTGTCCGGCGCCGGGGTGTGGCCGCTGCTGGCGTTCCTGGCCGCCGCGTCGCGCGAGCCGGGCCGCGCGGAGCTCCAGCGGGCCATCGGCGTCGACGCCGCGGGCGCCGACCGGCACGCGCGCGTCGCGCTGGGCATGCTCGCCAGCGCGACCGCGGCGACGGGCGCGTTCGGCGTGTGGGCGCGCGCGGAGCTTCCCGTGGAGCCGTGGTGGCACAAGGTCGTCCCCGCCGATGCGCGCGGCGAGCTGACCGGCGAGACCTCCGACGACCAGGCCAGGCTGGACGAGTGGGTCCGGCGGAACACGAGCGGCCGGCTGACGGAGATGCCGGTGCAGGTCCGGCGGGAGACGGCGCTCGTGCTCGCCACCGCGCTGACCGTCGACACGCGCTGGAAGGAGCCGTTCCAGGACGTTCCGCTCAAGCCCGCGGACGGCCCGTGGGCGGGGCGCGCCAAGGCGGTGGCGGGCCTGACGCACTCCAGCCCCGACTTCAACCGGCTCACCCTTGCGGAGGAGACCCCGGCGGGCCCGGTCACGCTGCTGACCGTCCACGGCGAGGACGACGTCGACGTGATCCTCTGCATGGGGGAGCCCGGCCGTCACCCCGGCGGCGTGCTCGCCGAGGCGATGGCGGCCACCGACGGGCAGCACCGGCTCCGCCGCGGTGAGACGCTGCTCAAGCGGACCCTCGCCGAGAAGGCGCCCGGCCTGCGGGTGGACACGGCCCTGGCGTTCGAGCCCCAGACGACCCTCACCGCGACCACCGTACGCTTCGACGTCGCCGCCGAGCACGACCTGCTGGCCCGCGCCGGGGTGTTCGGGCTGGCGACCGTCTCGACCGCGGACGGCCGCGGCCACCTGCCCGGCATCAGCCGGACCCCGCTGGCGGTCGGCCAGGCGGCCCAGGACGCCACCGCCACGTTCAGCGCGGAGGGGTTCAAGGCGGCGGCGGTCACGGCGATGAGCGCGGTGCCTGCGGGCGCCCCGATGGCGGAGGCGAAGGTCCTGAACGTGACGTTCGACCGGCCGTTCGGGTTCCTGGCCTGGCACCGGCCGACCGGGCTCGTCCTGCTCGCCGGCTGGGTCGCCGACCCCGAGGACTGGACGCCCCCCGGCCCGGGCGCCGACCCGGCGACGGGACCCTGACAGGGATCAGCCGGGACGGCGCGCCCGCACGAACAGCTTGGTCCCCGGCCGCCCGCAGACCGGCAGCCGCCGTTCGAGGACGGCCGCCGCCCGCAGCGCCTCGTTGACGATCGGGTGCAGCGGGGCCAGATCCTCGCGGCGCGCCGTCCGGTGCCTGAGCCTGCGCAGGAACGGACGCAGCAGCACGCCCCTGCTCCACACCCGCTCCAGCACCAGCCCCGCGCCCTCGATCAGCTCCACGAGCGCCCGGCGCGTGTAGCGGCGGACCCGGCCGAGCGCCACGTCCTGCGCCGACCACAGCGCCATGTCGGACGGGACGGACACCAGCGCCGTCCCGCCGGGCCGCAGCACCCGGGTGATCTCCGCCGCCGCGCGCGCGTCGTCCTCGATGTGCTCCAGGACGTCCAGGGCCAGCGCCAGGTCGTACCGGCACGGCGGGAGCGGCAGGTAGCGCGCGTCGCCCTCGTACGCCTCCACGCCGTGCGCGCGGGCCAGCGCCACGGCCGACGGGTTCAGGTCGATCGCGGTGGCGTCCCAGCCGTGCTCGGCGAGCACCCGCGAGGCCGTGCCCGCCGCCGCGCCGATGTCGACGGCCGTCCCCGGCACGCTGAACCGCAGCAACTCCGCGGACAGGATCTCGCGGCGCTCCCGGTACCACCAGTTGTCGTTCTCGATCAGCGCGATCCGCCGGAGCTCGATGGTGTCCACGGGACAAGCCGACGGCATGGACGGCGGCACGTTCCACCGACGCCGCCGTACGGCGGCGCATCGTTGACCGGCGCTTGACCCCGCCCCGGACGTCAGCGCTTCTCGGCGTCCGTGCTTGGCGGCGTCAGCGCTTCTTGCGGCGGCGGCGCAGCATGAACCGGACGCCCAGCACCAGCGCGACCAGCCCGCCGATCGCGGGGGCGGCCCGCTTGGCGACGGACGGGCCCGCGACCTCCAGCAGGTCGATCGCATCGTCCTCCCGCGCCACCCGCAGCGGCCTCTCCGGGCGCGCCGGACGCTGCGGCGCCTCGGCCTCGGCGGGACGCTCCGGCGCGACGTCCGGCAAGGGCGTGACGACCTCGGCGGTCGCGGGCCCCGGCTTGTCGGCGGCCTCAGGCGCGGGCTCAGGTGCGGGTTCGGGCGCGGATTCAGGCTTCGTCGCGGACGTCCCCCCGGCCTTCGCTCCCGCCTCCGCGGCGGCTTCCGGCGCGGCCTCGCCGGACGTCTCCAGCTCGGCCGCCAGCGCCTTGGCGAACCGGTTGATGATCTTGGAGCCGACCTCGGACAGGATGTTGCGGCCGAACTGCGCGGGCCGTCCCGTCACGTTCAGCTTCGTGTGGACGGTCACGCACGTCGTGCCGTCCTCCTCGTGCAGCTTCGCCTGGACGGTCGCCGACGCCGTCCCCGAGCCGCGGGCCTCCTTCGCGGACGCCTCCAGGGTCACCGTGCGGGACGACTCGTCGGCGGAGACGATCCGCGCGGATCCGCGATAGGTGACGGTCATCGCGCCGACCTTCACCTTCATCCGCCCCTTGTACTCGTCGCCCTCGACGGAGTCGAGCGTGGCGCCCGGCATGCAGGTCGCGACGCGCTCCACGTCCAGCAGCACCGACCAGGCCTGATCCACCGGTACGGGGACGGTGAAATCGTGGTCGAGTTCCATGATCGTTGTCCTTATCGTCCGGAGAACTACCGTGACCCTACGGCGGTCGACTGCTCGGTCGCCAGTCGGGTGCCGGGTACCCGGAACCGGGTACCCGGCGACACGACGAACAATCAAACGGCCGCGGCGGCCAGGGCCCGCGAGGTCAGCACGGTCGCCAGATGCGACCGGTACTCCGACGACCCGTGCAGGTCACCGGGCGGCTCGGTGCCCTCGGTCGCGTGCTCGGCCGCGGCCCTGAACGAGTCCTCCGATACGGGACGCCCCCTGACGGCGTTCTCCACCCCGCCGGCCCGCACCGGCGCGGGGCCCATGTTGGTCAGCGCGACACGTGCCTCCTCGACGGCGCCGCCATTGCGGCGCACCGCGCACGCGACGCCGACGATGGCCCACGCCTGCGCCGTCCGATGGAACTTCTCGTAGTGCACGCCCCAGCCGGAACCCAGCTTCGGCACCCGCACGCCGACGAGCAGCTCGTCCGGCTCCATCGCCGACGTCATCCAGTCGACGAAGAACTCCGACGCCGGGATCTCCCGCTCGCCGCGCACGGACCGGACGAGGAACACCGCGTCCAGCGCCAGCGCGACGGCCGGGAGGTCGCCCGCCGGGTCGGCGTGCGCGAGCGACCCGCCGAACGTGCCGCGGTGCCGGACGGCCGGGTCGGCGACCGTCTCCGCCGCCTGCGCGATCAGCGGGACGTGCTCGCGCACCAGCGGGTCGCGGATGACCTGGTGGTGCGTGGCCATCGCGCCGATGACCAGCGAGTCGCCCTCGTCGCGGATCTCGCGGAGCGCGCCGATCCGGCCGACGTCGACGAGCGCGTCCGGGATGGCGAGCCGGAGCCGCAGCAGCGGCATCAGGCTCTGCCCGCCGGCGAGGACCTTCGCGTCCTCGCCCGCGTCGGACAGCACCCGGACGGCGTCCTCCACCGAGGCGGGCCGTGCGTAGTCGAAAGCCGCCGGAATCACAGTGCACCTCCTGCCGAGCCCGTGCCGGAACCCGATGCCGAGCCGAGGCCGCCGCCAGCGCCGGGCTCCGCCGTCTCCGGTTTCGCCTCCGCGCGCAATGCGCGCCAGACGCGCTCCGGCGTGCACGGCATCGGGACGTCGTTCACGCCGTACGGGCGCAGCGCGTCCACGATCGCGTTGACGACCGCCGGGGTGGACGCGATCGTGCCCGCCTCCCCGACGCCCTTCACGCCCATCGGGTTGGACGTCGCGGGCGTCTCCGTCCGGTCGGTCGTGAACGTCGGCAGGTCCGCGGCCGACGGGACGAGGTAGTCGGCCAGCGTGGTCGTGGTCAGGTTGCCGTCCGCGTCGTAGACGGCCTCCTCGTACAGGGCCTGCGCGATGCCCTGCGCGAGCCCGCCGTGCACCTGGCCCTCCACGATGAGCGGGTTGACGACCTTTCCCACGTCGTCCACGGCGACGTACTTGCGGAGCTTCACCATCCCGGTCTCGGTGTCGACCTCCGCGGCGCACAGGTGCGTGCCGTGCGGGAAGGAGAAGTTCTCCGGGTCGAACGTGGCGTCGGCGTCCAGCGACGGCTCGATGCCGTCCGGGAGGTCGTGCGCGGCGAACGTGGCCGTCGCGATCTCCTGCAGCGTCCTGCCCTCCTCCTGGACGCCCCGGACGCTGAACCGCCCGCCGGTGAACTCCAGGTCCTGCTCGGCGGCCTCCAGCAGATGCGCGGCGACCTTCCGGGCCTTCTCCACCACCTTGTCGCATGCGGAGAACAGCGCGACGCCGCCGACGGCCAGCGAACGCGACCCGTACGTATCCATGCCCTTGGGCGAGATGGCCGTGTCGCCGTGCAGCACCTTCACGTCCTCGAACGGGACACCGAGCCTGTCGGCGGCGATCTGCGCCCAGGCCGTCTCGTGGCCCTGCCCATGCGGCGACGAGCCGGTGATCACCTCGACCTTGCCGGACGCCAGTACGCGCACGGATGCGTGCTCCCAGCCGCCCGCGCCGTAACTCAACGAACCCAGCACGCGGGACGGTGCCAGGCCGCACATCTCCGTGAACGTCGACACGCCGATGCCCAGCTGCACCGGATCCCGCCGTTCACGCCGGTCGGCCTGCTCCGCGCGCAGCTTGTCGTACTCGAACAGCTCCAGCGCCTTGTCCGTCGCCGCCTCGTAGTTACCGGAGTCGTACGTCAGTCCCGCGATCGTCTCGTACGGGAACTCCTCGTGCGCGATCCAGTTACGGCGCCGTATCTCGATGGGGTCGACGCCAAGTTCGGTGGCGAGTTCGTCCATCATGCGCTCGATGGCGTAGGTGGCCTCTGGACGGCCAGCGCCTCGGTACGCGTCTGTCGGCGTCTTCGTCGTGAAGACGCCCGTGCAGGTGAACGAGTACGCGTCCATCTTGTAGATGCCGTTGTACATGAACGCGCCGAGAATCGGGATGCCCGGTGTGACGAGCATCAGGTACGCGCCCATGTCGGCCAGGATGTCCGCCTTGAAACCGCGGATCCGTCCGTCGCGCTCTGCGGCGAGCGTCAGCCGCTGTATCTGGTCGCGACCGTGGTGGACGGTCATGTTGCCTTCGCTGCGCGACTCCGTCCATTTCACCGGACGGCCGAGCCTGCGGGCCAGCAGCAGCGCGAGGACCTCCTCGCCGTACACCTGCAGCTTGGAGCCGAACCCGCCGCCGACGTCCGGTGCCACGACCCGTATGCGATGCTCGGCGATCCCGGTGACGGTGGCCAGCATCAGCCGCAGAATGTGCGGGATCTGCGTCGCCGAGTACAGCGTGAAGTCGTCCCCGTCCGGGACGCACAGCACCGACCGCGGCTCCATCGCCGACGGGATGAGCCTCTGCTGCACGTACTCGCGTTCGATGACGACAGGGGCGTCCCTCATCGCGGCGTCGAGATCCCCGTTCTCGAACACCCACGTGTAGGACTTGTTCGTCCCCAGGTCCTCATGGACGAGGTCGGACCCTTCCGCAAGGGCCGCGTCCATGTTCAGGACCGCGGACAGCGGCTCGTAGTCGATGTCGATCTCGTCCAGGGCGTCGAAGGCCGCGTGCTTGTCCCGCGCCACCACGCACGCCACCGGCTCGCCCGCGTACCGCACCTCGCTCACCGCCATCGGCGGATGGTCCGGATGGTTCATGTCGTCGGTGACGACCCACGCGCACGGCAGCGAACCCTGCTCGCCGGCGAAATCCGCGCCGCTCAACGCGGCGACCACTCCGGGACGCCCCTTCGCCTGCGAGGTGTCGACGCGGACGATCCGCGCGTGCGCGTGCGGGCTGCGCAGGAACGCCACGTGCAGCGTCCCCTGCGGGGTCATGTTGTCCGTCCACTGCGTCCGGCCCCTGATGAGCCGGGCGTCCTCCGACCGTTTCCGCGGGGAGCCGATCTCCGCCCTGGTGCCACCCTCCTGGATCGTCACGGCGTCACCTCCTGGCCCGCGGGTTCCCGCATCTCCTTCGCCGCGCGCCGGACTGCCTTGACGATGTTCTGGTAGCCGGTGCACCGGCACAGGTTGCCCTCGAGGCCCTCCCGGACCTCCGTCTCCGACGGGTCGGCGTTCTCCCGCAGCAGGTCGAGCGACGCCATGATCATGCCGGGGGTGCAGTAGCCGCACTGGAGCGCGTGCTCCTCATGGAAGGCCCGCTGCATCGGATGCTCGGTCCCGTCGATGCCGAGGCCCTCGACGGTCGTCACGTCGGCGCCGTCCGCCTGGACGGCGAGCACGGAGCAGCTCTTCACGCTCATGCCGTCCATCAGGACGGTGCAGGCTCCGCAGTTGCTGGTGTCGCAGCCGACCGGGGTTCCGACCTTCCCCAGCCGTTCGCGCAGATAGTGGACGAGCAGGAGGCGCGGTTCGACGTCGTCCTCGTACGTCGCACCGTCGACCTCGACACGGATACGTGGCATGCGTTCCTCCCAGGGACGCTCGCGGGGTGGACTCGGAGCGAGACGTCCCTGGGCGGTGCGCGTGGATCCGGCCACGTCATCGAGGCCACCTCCGTGGAAGGCGACCCTACGAACCTATGCCGGGGTTGAATCCCGTACTAGCCCCCGGCCCTGCCTATTTACCGATCTGTGGCCGACGCATGGCGGCTGGTGCACGCGCAGCAGAACCGGCAGGTCTGCTAGTGCACGCGCAGCAGAACCGGCCAGGTCTTCGGGCCGACGACGCCGTCGGCGTCGACGCCGCCCCACCGCTGGACCGCCTTCACGGCGGCCTCGGTCGCGTCGTCGAACCGGCCCGTCATGGTGATCTCCGGGTGGCTGCGCGCCATCAGCAGCCCCTGCAGGCTCTGCACGTGCTCACCCGAGTCGCCCTTGCTCAGTTCCGGGAGTTTCTTCACCATGTCCTCCGTCCAGTTGCCCCCGCCGTACGCGGGTCGTCCGTAGCCGGCGATGACACTGGAGCTTCTTACGCGGCGCTTGCACGCGTCGCCGGTGTTGGCCTCGATGGTCTGCAGGCGTCCGCCGCCGAGGACCTTCTCGACGACGCCGACGTGGTCGATCGCGCCGATGGAGTTGGTGGCGCCCCAGTCGAAGAAGACGATGTCGCCGGGCTTGGCCTGGTTGACGCTCGCGGTCGTCCCGCTGTGCCAGCGTCCGGCCTTTTGGAAGTCCTGCGCGTGCCAGACCGTGTAGGCGCGGTCGCCGCCGGGCAGGACGGCGGACGCGTTCCCGCTGTGCCGCGCCCAGTAGGTGACGGCCATGTCGCACCACGCGGCTCTGAGGAACTCGTCCCCGTGCCGCTCCGCGTACTCCTTGGTGATCTTGTTCGGGCGGCCCGACATCCCGATCGACTTGCGCGCCTCGGCGATCATCTTCGCGGCGCTCATCCGGCGTCCTCGGCTTCCTCGCCGCGGAAGTACCCGTCGTCGGGCTCGCCGTACAGCTCGCCGAGGACCTGCTCCTCGTCCGCTTCGGTGGGCTGGTGGACGCCCGGATTGACGTCCACTTCGTCCATAAGCGCGGCTTCTGCGCTGTCTGTTCTGTTTTGGGGGGTCACGTGCTCCTCCTGGAGCGTTGTCTCCGCCGTCCCTTTACGTAAGGGACTCCGTACCGACCGTAATGGCCTGACCCTCTCCTTCTCCGGTTTTCGCCGCAAAACACACCCAAGCGCGGCATCTGCCTCCCCACCAGGTAAGACATCCGGAAACCCGGCGGCTTCCCCCGTCCCGGGAGTGTGCGAAACCCGGGTGTTCGGGGGTAGAGGCGCTCTATGTTCTTTTTCTCGTCCCGGCTGGGATGTCTCGGGTCGCTGGCCGTGACCCTCGTCCTCACCTGGGTCGCGTACCTGATCCTCAGCCGCTGAGGGCGGCGCGCTCCTGCCGGCAGATGTCGCGGATCTCCTCGGTGGCCTTGGCGAACCGGAAGGTCTCCTCGTCGGACATCCGGTCCTTGCCGCCCGAGGCGATGACGGTGTCGACCTGCTCGGCGAGGCCGTCGTCCTTCAGGTCCGGGCGGACCTCGCGGAGCGCGCCGAGGACCTGCTCGGCGGTCGGGTCCGGGGTCT
This sequence comes from Actinomadura sp. KC06, assembly GCF_004348735.1. GTDB lineage: Bacteria > Actinomycetota > Actinomycetes > Streptosporangiales > Streptosporangiaceae > Spirillospora. Next base: position 15,960 of record NZ_SMKT01000089.1, on the reverse strand, counting down.
TCGCGAGCGCGGACGAGATCTTCGCGCAGTCGGCCCTGCGGTCCGCGGCGCCGTCCGAGCAGGCCGTCAGGACGAGGCCGCCCGCCAGGGCGAGGCAGAGGGCCGTCGGGGCGTGGACGCGCTTCACGCCGACGATGGTCCCACGAACGCCCCTCAGCGGCGGGGCGTCAGGGCCTGGCTGTAGAGGGCTTTGCCGTCCAGGTCCCGCAGATGGACGGTCAGCGTCCCGGTGTGCGCGTCGATTTCCACGTCCCCGAAGAACTGGTAGCCGTCGGCGGGCGAGGTGTTCGCCTGCGGCGCCGGCTGGGCGAACTTGAGCTGCGCGCCGAACGTCCCTTCGAGCTTGTTGGGACCGAAGGCGCCGGCGTTGAGCGGGCCGGAGACGAATTCCCAGAAGGGATCGAAGTCGCTGAACCCGGCCTTGGACGGGTCGTAGAAATGGGCCGCCGTGTAATGGACGTCGGCCGTCAGCCAGACCAGGTTCCGGACGCGGTGCCGCCGCGCATAGGAGAGCAGATCGGCGATCTCCCGTTCGCGGCCCAGCGGCGCGCCGCCGTCGCCCTGCGCGATCCCTTCCTGGGCGGCGGAGCCGTCGGGGACGATCAGGCCGATCGGCAGGTCGGCCGCCATCACCTTCCAGGTCGCCTTCGAGCGGCGCAGCTCGCGCTTCAGCCAGGCCGATTGCTCCGCGCCGAGAAGGGCGTTCTGCTGGGTCGGGGAGTCGTTGGCGTCGTTCGGCGACTTGTAGGTGCGCATATCGAGGACGAAGACGTCCAGCAGCGGCCCGTAGGAGATCTTGCGGTAGATGCGGCCCGTGCGGGACGACCTCATCGGCGTGTACTCGAAGGCGGCGCGGCGGGCGCGGGCGGCCAGGACGTCCACGCGCTTCTCGGTGTACTGGGGAAGGTCGAGGATCTCGCCCGGATACCAGTTGTTCACGGTTTCGTGGTCGTCCCACTGGTAGATCATCGGGACGTGGGCGTTGAAGGCCCGGAGGTTGGCGTCCAGCAGGTTGTAGCGGAACTGGCCGCGATATTCGGGAAGGGTCTGCGCGACGGCCGACTTCTCCGGTGTCACGAGGTTGCGCCAGGTCCGGCCGTCCGGCAGCTTCACCGTCTCGGCGAGCGGGCCGTCGGAGTAGACGAGGTCGCCGCTGCACAGGAAGAAGTCGGGATCGACGGCGCTCATCGCCCTGAAGATCCGGAAGCCGCCGAGGTCGGGGTTGATGCCCCAGCCCTGGCCCGCGAGGTCGCCCGACCAGACGAAGCGGACGTTCCGGCCGCGGTCGTGCGGCGCGGTGCGGAAACGGCCCGTCACCGGCTCGGACGTAACGCGTCGGTCGAGGTCGGCCAGCCGGACGCGGTAATGCAGTTCCGCGCCGGCCGGGAGACCGCGCAGGAGCGCCTTGCCGGTGAGATCCGTGTCGGGCGTCAGGACGGGGCCGTGCACCGTCCGGGCATGGCGGAAGTCGGGGCGGCGGCTCACCTCCACCAGCATCCGGGCGGGACGGTCGGAGCGCGCCCACACCACGCCCTCGCGGGCCGTCACGTCGCCGCTCTGCACGCCGTGGGTGAGCCGCGGGCGGCCGCCGCGCAGGAGCGCCGCCGTCGCGGGCGTCCTCGTCGCCCGCGCCGATCCGCCGCTGAGCAGGGCGAGCGTCGCCCCGCCGGTCGCGGCGAGGCCACCGCGCAGCACGCTTCGACGGTCCATGAACGCTCCGTTCGTTTCGTCCCGGTTTCGGTCCCCTGTTCCGGACGCATGATCCGCGCGCCGGGCGGATACCCGATGGACACTCGGTGATCGGCTTGACAAGCTTTGGTTACCGAGTGTCTCCTTATACGCATGTCCGCGCGCACCCTCTCTGACAGCCCCGTGGCCCTGGGCCGCGTGGCCAGCGCGCTGTGTCCTTCGTGTTGTCGCTGAAGCCCCTTTCGCCTTCCTTTCCAGCTGACACACGAATACTAAGGACCTTTCCGTGGACCTCTCGGTGGCTCCCGACATCACGATGCACGGCCAGGACGACCCGCACGACCGCGCGATCACCGTCCGCCCGCCGACGGTCGGGCAGCTCGCCACCCGCGTCAGCGACCTCGCCGGACGTCCGGCGGAGTGGTGGCGGCTCGTCGGATTCGACGCCTCAGGCCCCGTGCACGTCGCGCTGGACCACCAGGTGTGGCTCACCACCTGGCCGCCCGGCCACGGCGGAACCGTGCACGGGCAGGTCAGCACGCTGATCGCGGGCGAGCTGGCGGAGGTGACGATCGCGGAGCGCGGTGTCACCGAGCGGCCGCTGAGGGCCAACCGGGTCAGGGTCCACGGCGGCCCGCACACCCTGACGAACCCCGGCCCCGCGTTCGCGGTAAGCCTCCACGCCGGCGCGCCGACCCCGTCGGCCTCGTCGAGCCCGGCTGCCACAGGTGATGCGCAGTCCGTCAGGCCGCCCGTCCAGGCGACGGCGGCTCCGTCAGGACGTTCATCAGCCTGATCGGGATCGGCGTCAGCGTTCGTCGGTCAGGTAAGGGGACGCGGCCTCTCGGCCGATCAGGGGCATCAGCGCGAAATAGGTCAGGGACGGCAGCAGCGACGGCAGCTCGTCCGCCTCGCCCGTCTCCATCTGGACGTGGATCGCGCTGTAGATGCCGCCGACGATCGCGTCCGCCACCGCGACCGGGATCGGCGCCGGCAGCGGCCCGGAGAAGAACGCGCGGAACCGGTTGAGGGTGTCGATGCGCGCCTGCCTGACCTGCGGGCCCGCCGCGTTCGCCTCGACCAGCGACGCCCGCGCGAACCGCGGCTCCCGGGCGAGCGCGGTGAGCATGGTGCGCAGCGCCGCGTGGATCCCGTCCGGCCAGGACGGCGCCGCCTCGTACGCCTCCGTCATGCGGCCGAGGAGGATGTCCATGCCGCGCCGGTAGGCGGCGAGGAAGCACTCGTCCAGGTCGGCGAAGTGGGCGTAGAACGTCTTCTTCGTGACGCCGGCGCCCTCGGTGACCCGGCTGATCGTGGTGTGGGCGAAGCCGTGCTCGGACACCACGTGGACGAACGCGTCGATCAGCCGCTCGCGCTGGATGCCGGCGACGGTCTCGGGGGAGAGGCCGTGCCGTCCCGGCTTGATGGCGCGTCCCGGGTCCAGCGCGGACCGGGAGCCGGGCAGCACATCGGTGTCGCTCGCCTCCGGCGCGCCGGTCTGACCTGACATCCGACCTCGTTCCGATCACCTGCCGTCGGGGCCAGGTTACTTCCCGTTCCCGGCGGGCGTCGGCGCGAGCCCCCGGGAGCGGCGGCGGTGCCGGATCGGGCGGTGTCAGCGCAGGTCGCGGCGGCGTGATCGGGTCAGCACGCGGACCGTCCCGACCAGGCCGAGGCCGATCAGCACCACGGGCAGCAGCGTCGTCGCGGACAGGACGTTCTCGTCCGCCAGGCCGTCCGCGAGGAACAGGCCCGCGAGCGCCATGAAGAACAGGCCGGTGACGGGCCCGGCCGGGTCGAACCGGCTCCGCCTGGACGACTTGCGCATGCCGGTCCCCCCGCTTTCAGCCACGGTTCACGCTCACATCGCCGACCTTCCCCCGTATCCGGAGGACGATCACCGGCGGATCGACCGGTTCGCCGTCCGGCTCCAGCGTCCGGACGACCCTGGCCCGCGGCCCGCCGGTCGTCCGGTTGTCGATGCGCAGGTCACCGAGCGCGATCCGCGCGTCCACCTGGACCCGGGCGGTTCGCGGCACGCGGACCGCCAGCCCGCCGAGCGCGACCTCGGCGTCGATCGTGACGCGCTGCCCCGCCGCCAGGCGCAGCGAGGTGAGGTCGAGGTCGCCGTGGCCGACGCCGATCTTGTACACCTGGTTCGTCTGCGCGACGTCCGTGGGACGCCATTCGACCTCGCCGTACTCGGCGTTGCGCGGCGCCTCGCCCGCGACCGTGGTGGTCAGCATGGCCAGCGTCAGCACGGTGCCGGCCGCCGCGAGGCCCCGCGTCCGGAACCAGCCGCCGACGACGAGGCCGATCCCGACGACCGCGAGCGCGGGCGCCATGACGATCAGCGAGGAGTCCGGGTACGGGTAGCCCTGCGCGACCGGGATCATCGCGGCCCCGGCGGCCATGGCGGCCAGCAGCGTGATCGCGGCTGCCGGGGAGCGGCGGGAGTCGTTGGGCCGCTCGCCCCGGTGGTCGTCGCGGCGGTCGTCCAGGCGGTCGTCCGGGCGGTCGTCCCAGTGGTCGTCCGGAAGGGTGCCGGTTTGCGCCGCCGAGTACGCGGCCAGGTCGATCATGCCTTCGGGCAGGCTGCCGGTGCCCGGCGCGGCGGACGGCGCGTCCTTGGACAGGGACACGCCGCCGCCGACGACGGTCTCCGATCGCGTCCACTGCGCGGAAGGCTCCGGCGGATGCCCGGCCAGCCGTTCCGGGACGGACCGTGCCACCGACACCAGGTCCACGCCCCGCGAATGCGCCACCAGCAGCGCCAGCCCGAACACGACCAGCAGCGCGATCGTGTCGGTCACCTGGGCGCCGAAAAGGCTGAACACGACGCCGGCGGCCAGCAGCGCGCCGAGGATCGACAGCACGGCCGCGGCGTCGAACCACCGCTTGAACATCGACTCCGCGAACGCCGACGCGCCCGGGCTCGCGGGCATCAGCAGCGCGGCCGCGACGTAGAGGAAGACTCCTTGCCCGTGCGCGAGGACCAGGATCGCGAACCCCACCCGGAAGACGACCGGGTCGATGCCGGTGTAGCGGCCCAGCCCGGTGCACACGCCGGCCAGCACGCGCCGCCCGCCGTCCCGCGCCAGCCGCTGATATCCCTGGACGTTCTGCCGTCCGCCCTCGTGGCGGCCGCTTTCCTGCTCGCTGCCCATGGCCACCATCCTGGCGCGCGGCGTCCCGCGGACGGTATCGGGGACGTCCCTGAACCGACCCTGAGAGAAAGCCGGGGTGCGCCCCTGATGCGGTTCGCGGCCCGGCGTGTGACGATCGTTGACGTGGGAGAACCTTGGAAAGGGCGGCGGTGAGCGGGGAGACGGCAGGGCAGCCCGGCGCGACGTCCGCCGCTGGTGCCACGGCCACGGCCGCGGTCGCGGCGCCGGTGACGCCGGACGCCTCGGGACGGCTGCAGCGCGCCGCGGACGGCAGGCTCATCGCCGGAGTCTGCCGCGGCCTGGCCGTGCACCTCGGCGTCGAGGTGCTGATCGTCCGGGCCGCGTTCGTGCTGCTGACGGTGGCGAGCGGGATCGGCGTCGCCGCGTACATCGCGTTCTGGATCCTGGTTCCCGCGGCCGAGACGCCCGAGGCGTCCGAGACGGCGGCGACCCGGCGGCGCGGCCGCGACTGGGGGCAGCTGCTTGCCTACGCGGCGGTCGCGATGGGTCTGGCCGCGCTTCCGTGGGGCGCGGCCGGGGTCGTCCAGTGGGCGCTGTGGCCGTTCGTCGTCGGCGGCGTCGGCGCGGCGATCCTCTGGCAGCAGGCCGACCGCGACCAGCGGCAGCGGTGGACGCTCCCGCTGCGGCAGCGCTGGCTCCGCAGCGTCCTCGGCCTCCTGCTGGTCGTCGGCGGCATCGGCGGGTTCGTCGCGCAGAAGGTCGAGGCCGCCCAGGCCCGCTCCGTCGTCATCGCCATGCTGATCATCCTCACCGGGGTCGCGGTGATCGTGACGCCGTGGGTGGTGCGGCTGTTCCAGGACCTGGACGCCGAGCGGCACGAGCGCATCCGCTCCCAGGAGCGCGCCGAGCTGGCCGCGCACGTCCACGACTCGGTGCTGCACACGCTGACCCTCATCCAGCGGAACGCGCACGACACGCGGGAGGTGCAGCGCCTCGCCCGGTCCCAGGAGCGGACGCTGCGGACCTGGCTCTACCAGCCGCGCGCCGACCCCCACCAGACGTTCGCCGCCGCGATCAGGGAGGTCGCGGGGGAGGTGGAGGACGACCACGGCGTGCCGATCGAGATCGTCTGCGTCGGCGACACGGCGCTGGACGAGCGGCTCGGCGCCACCCTGCAGGCCGCGCGGGAGGCGATGGTGAACGCCGCGAAGTACGCCGAGGCGTCGTCGGTGTCGGTGTACGCGGAGGTCGAGGGCGACAAGGTCGCCATCTTCGTCCGGGACCGCGGCAAGGGATTCGACCTCGACCAGGTTCCGGACGACCGGATGGGCGTCCGAGGGTCCATCATCGGACGTATGGAGCGCAACGGCGGCAAGGCCACCGTCCGCACCGCGCCGGGCGAGGGCACCGAGGTGCGCTTGGAGATCAAGAAGTCGTGAATGGAGCGGACCGCGGGGCGCGGATCGTTCCTCAAGGGAGCTGGGCGTGAGCGAGGCGTTGAAGAAGGTCGTGCTGGTGGACGACCACCAGATGTTCCGTACCGGCGTCAAGGCGGAACTCGGCGGCGGCGTCGAGATCGTCGGGGAAGCCGGCGACGTGGACGAGGCCGTCTCGGTGATCCGGGCGGCGCGGCCGGACGTGGTGCTGCTGGACGTGCACCTGCCCGGCGGCGGCGGGATCGAGGTGCTGCGCCGGCTGCACGGCGCCGTCACGTCCAAGTTCCTGGCGCTGTCGGTGTCGGACGCGGCGGAGGACGTGATCGGCGTCGTCCGGGGCGGCGCCCGCGGCTACGTCACCAAGACGATCTCCGGGCCGGAGCTGACCGACGCGATCGGACGGGTCGCGGACGGCGACGCCGTGTTCTCGCCGCGCCTCGCCGGGTTCGTCCTGGACGCGTTCGCCGCCACGGACGTGCCCGCCGTCGATCCCGAGCTCGACCAGATCACCCAGCGGGAGCGGGACGTCCTGCGGCTGATCGCCCGCGGCTACGCCTACAAGGAGATCGCCAAGGAGCTGTTCATCTCGGTCAAGACGGTCGAGACGCACGTGAGCAGCGTCCTGCGGAAGCTGCAGCTGTCCAACCGGCACGAGCTGTCGCGCTGGGCCGCCGCCCGCCGTCTCGTCTGACCCGCCACCCGCCATGTGGGGCCCCGGCTGGTCATGGGCAAACGACAATGCATGCCCGTTCGGTGACGTGGCGTAAACAATTTCGGGGCAGGTGTAAGCAAATTGTCATAATCGTTTTGGGTGCATCATGATCGTCCCCGCCACCGGGTGTGGGACAGTCCCTCTTCATGAGCTATCCCCCCGGACCCGGACATCCCGGTCCCGCTCCACAAGATCCTTACCAACCTCCGCCAGCGCCGGGCGGCCCCGGCGGCCCCGGCGCCTACCCGCCCCCTCCGCCCGGCTCGCCCGGCGGGATGCCCGGCATGCCCGGCCCGCCCGGCTTCGAACCGCCGTCCTACGAGGGCAAGACCAACGGCGCGGCCATCGCCGCCTTCGTCACCGGCCTGCTCGGCTGCTTCGGCGTCCTCGGCATCATCTTCGGGATCGTCGCCCTCAAGCAGATCGGGGAGCGCGGCGGCAAGGGCCGCGGTCTCGCGATCGCCGGGATCATCCTGTCGTGCCTGTGGATCGTCGCCGGCGTGGCCGGCTTCCTGCTGCGCGGCTCCGACTCCGGCTCGTCCACGTCCGACGACCCCGGCGGCGGCCGCCCCACGACGGCCGTGACCAAGCCGGAGAAGGTGGACGCGCTGAAGATGAAGCTCGGCGACTGCATCAACGACGACTCGGGCGCCACCACCACCGCCACCGCCGAGCCGGTCGAGGTCGAGACCGTCAAGGTCGTCCCGTGCAGCGGGCCGCACGACGGCGAGGTGCTGGCCGTCTTCAAGCTGCCCGGCGACATGCTGCCGTCCGAGAACCAGCTGCGCCGGCTGGCCGAGGAGGGCTGCGACAAGCGCATCACCAGCAAGATCAGGCGCGACCCCGCGGGCGCCTCGCTCGCCACCTCCTACTACTACCCCACGCTCGAATCGTGGACGTCGGGCGACCGCAACGTCACCTGCGTCGCCGTGTCCGCCACCGAGGGCAAGAAGCTCACCCGGCCGATCCGCGGCTGACGGTCTGGTCCCTTCGCTGGGCGGCCGGCCCGCCGCCTGGCCCGGACCCCGATACCTGCAAGTCCGATATCTCTCAAGGACGTGAGTCGCGCATCGCGTCGACCACCATGTCCGAGACGTGCTCGACGGTGGCCACACCCGCCTCCATCGTCGGGCTGTCGCCGCTGCACACCGCCACGAGGAAGTCGTGGTCGCGTCCGGTGATGCGGCCGATGCTGTTCACCGCCCAGCCGTTCCCCTGATCGTGGACCGGCGTCCACCCGTTCTTCAGCGCCACCTTCTCGCCCGGACGCGCCGCCGCGCTGATCCCCCACGCCTGCTCGTCCACGACGGCGCCCATCAGGCCCCAGATGAACCGGCGGCCGGGCGCCTCGATCGGGCTCTTGTCCGACGCCAGGTTCGTGAGCAGCCGGACCTGGTCGGACGGGCTCGTCCAGGACGATCCCCACGACGTCGGGAAAGGCTTCGTGTCCGTCATCCCGAAACGCTTGTTGGCCTTCCGGACGCCCGCGCCGTGTCCGGCGTCGGAGTACAGGGCGTCCGCAGCCGTGTTGTCGCTCTCCCGGATCATCTGGCTCGCCAGGTCGCGCTCGCCGTCCGACAGCCCCGCGGACAGGCCCCGGTCAGCGCGCTGCCGCTGCCGCTGCAGCATGAGGCTCGCCAGGATGTCGACCTTCATGATGCTGGCGCTGACGAAGTCGCCCTTCTCGTTCTCCCCGAAGGACAGGCCCGTGCGGAGATCGGTCGCCATCACCCCCGCCTTGCCCGGACGCGTCCCGAGGTAGGTCCGGACGGCCCGCCGCAGCCCCGCCCGATCGAACGGACGGGCCTTGGCCACGGCCGCTCCCCGTCCGGCCGCCGTGCTGCCGACCGACTCCGTGGCGCCCGCCACGACGCCCTTGCGCTGCGGCACGTCCGAGACGAGCAGATGAGCGGTGAAGCCCGCCCCCGTGACGCCCGCCGCGACGGCGAGCACGATGATGTGACGTCGCATCGATCCCCCCGAATTCGTGCGACTCGCCCCGAGCCACGCGGGGCTTCTCCACTGCCGGTGCGCTCAGCCCCCGGCACCGCCGGAGCCCGTCACCGGGCGACGCCGGTCGCCGGGCGACGCCGGTTACAGGGCGCCTGGCAGGCGGGCCGGGCAGCCGGGTTCGCAGTGCTCGGAGTGCCGCGCCACCCGGCGGGCGTACGAGCCGAACCGGCGGCGCAGGATGGCCCTGGTGAGCGGGCCGGTGCCCGGGAACCCGTGGAACGCGCCGCGCCAGCGGATCAGCGTGCCCGCGTGGTGCGGCTCCAGCGTGACGTCGGCCCGGAAGCGGCGCGTCGGAGGCCCGGCGAGGACGACGCAGGCGGCCAGCGCCGTATAGCTCGCAAGCGCGGTGTAGCCGTAGTGCCGCGGCGGATCCCAGGCCACGACCTCCTCACGCCGCGTCGGGACGTACCGGACGGCCCCGACCCCGTTCGGATGCTCCGCGCCCGCGGACTCGCGCCGCGCGTCGCGCGTCCAGAACCCGCCCCATTCGGCCCACGCCTCCGCCACGCACAGATGCTTGAAGATCACCTCTGGCGCGGCCCTGGACGTGGCGGTGGCCTCGACCTCCTGCGCTCCATCGGCCCCATGCGGCATGTCAACCCCCCGTGTTCCGTCACATCGGGGCACATGCCCGATCTGGGGCCCATTACGGCCTGTGAGGGAACGTATTTGGAAAGTGATGACCTGGGGATCGCGGGTTCAGGCGGTGTCGATGACCTGGAACGACTCGGCCAGCCGGCCGTCCGGGAGCCCCGCCGCCGCGGCGTTGGCCGACAGCCAGCCGCGCAGCATCTCCTGCAGGCCGTCGCCCATGTGCCCGGTCTGGCTGGCATGCGCCCGCAGCGCGTTCACCTTCCGGTCGAACTGCTCGGTGATGTCGACGTAGTGGTTCACGACGGGCCCGCCGCTGAACCACACCTCGCGCGCCGTCCAGGCGTCGAGGCCCTCGTCGGCGAGCAGCTCGGGGAACGCGTACGGGTTGCGCGCGTCCGGGTAGACGGCGTCGAGCGCGGCCGAGCCGACCGCCCGGTGGTCGGGGTGGCTCGGATAGATCCGCTCGTAGTTGCGTTCCGGGCTCGGCATCAGCACCCGGTCCGGCCGTACCTGCCTGATCGCGCGGGCGATGTCGCGGCGCAGGTCCAGCGTGGCCTCCACCCGTCCGTCCGGGTAGCCGAGCCAGCGGATGTCGCTCACCCCGACGCACTTGGCCGCCGAGCGCTGTTCCTCGCGCCGCAGCGCGGCCATCTCGGCGCGCGTGATCCCGTCGTCGAATCCGCCGGCGTCGCCGTCCGTGACCATGAGGTACGCCACCTCGATGCCCCGGTCCGTCCAGCCCGCCACCGTTCCCGCGGCGCCGAAGTCGACGTCGTCGGGATGCGCCATCACGACGAGGATCCGCTGCACCTCGCCGTCGTCCAGAACATTGGTCACGGTTTCAACAATAAAGACCCTGAACGGTTACTGGTACACCCGCAGATCAGGAGAGATCCCTCACGCCGGGAAGGACTGGAGCGACGCGAGCAGCCGCTCCTGGAACGCCGCCACATCGCTGCCGGTCGCGACCTTGACCGGACGGCGGACGTCCTCGGCGGGCAGCGACCGCGCGTCCCACACGGTCGTGCCGCGCGTCAGCTCGCCCCGCAGCTCCACCCGGACCGGACGATGCGCGTACTCGCCGAGATCCGGGTCGACCGCCAGCATCGCGGCGAGCGCGTCGTGGATGACCGCGCCGCGGCGGCGGAGCGTCGGCGTGTAGGCGTCGATATAGAACTCCAGGACGCGGGCGGCGAACCGGGCGACCGGGGTGTCGTGCGCGGCCAGCCGGTCCAGCCAGTCGTCGTGGACGGCGGACGGGTGCGTGGCGTCCAGCGGCACCAGCACGACCGGCCAGTCCGCCGCGAACACCAGGTCGGCGGCCTCCGGATCGTGCCAGATGTTCGCCTCGGCGTGCGTGGTGATGTTGCCGGGGTGATCGAACGCGCCGCCCATGACGACGACCTCCCGGATCAGCGACGGCAGCTCCGCGTCCAGCAGCAGCGCCGCGCCGAGGTTCGTCAGCGGGCCGGTCGCGAGGAGCGTCAGCTCACCGGGCAGCGCGCGGGCCAGCCGGACGATCTGCGCGGCGGCCGGTTCCGCGACGGGCCGTCCAGCCGGTTCGGGCAGGTACGTGTTGCCCAGGCCGTCCGTGCCGTGCCAGTCGACCGCGTAGTGGACGTCCTGCGCCATGGGCCGATCCGCCCCCACCGCGACCGGCACCCCCTGCTCGTCCTGTCCACCTGCCTTGATTCCGGCGGCCTCCAGAACGCGCAGCGTGTTCAGCGCGCCCGTCAGCGGATGGACGTTGCCGTGGACCGTCCCGACGCCCACCAGCGTCGCCTCGCCCGCATGGACGAGCGAGGCCAGGTACAGCAGCGTCATCGCGTCGTCGATGCCGGTGTCGCAGTCGTACAGGAACGCGGGTGCCTTCGTCACGGATGCAACCTATAACGGACGATGATCGGTGATTGGGCCTGGGACGTCCGCCCGCACCGGGGTAGAGCTGAGACATGCGCAAACTCATCAACGCCCCGGCGGACGTGGTCTCCGACGCGCTGCGCGGCCTGGCCGCCGCGCATCCCTCGCTGAAGGTCGACCCGGACGGCGGGACGGTCGTGCGGGCGGACGCGCCGCGCGCCGGAAAGGTCGCCCTCGTCTCGGGCGGCGGGTCCGGTCACGAGCCGCTGCACGCCGGGTTCGTCGGCTACGGGATGCTCGACGCGGCCTGCTGCGGCGAGGTCTTCACGTCCCCGGTCCCGGACCAGATCATCGCGGCGACGATGGCGGTGAACGGCGGCGCCGGCGTCGTCCACCTGGTGAAGAACTACACCGGCGACGTCATGAATTTCCAGCTGGCCGCCGAGCTTGCCGAGGACGAGGACATCGAGGTCACGTCCGTCGTCGTTAACGACGACGTCGCCGTCGAGGACAGCACGTTCACCGCCGGGCGGCGCGGCACCGGCGCCACGCTGTTCGCCGAGAAGATCGCCGGTGCGCTCGCCGAGGAGGGCGCGGACCTTTCCGCCGTGGCCGCGGTGGCGCGCGAGGTGAACGAGCGCAGCCGGTCGTTCGGCGTCGCGCTGTCGTCCTGCACCGTTCCGGCCGCCGGGACGCCCACGTTCGAGCTCGGCGAGGACGAGATGGAGCTCGGCATCGGCATCCACGGCGAGCCGGGCCGCGAACGCGTCAAGATCGGCACCGCGGCGGAGATCGTGGACGCGGCGCTGAGTGTGATCGACGCCGACATGCCGCTGTCCGGGTCCGAGGTGCTGGTGCTGGTCAACGGGATGGGCGGGACGCCGCTCATCGAGCAGTACGTCGCCTACGCGGCCGCCGCCGAATGGCTGGAGGGGCACGGCGCGACCGTCGTCCGCCGCTTGGTCGGGCCGTTCGTGACGAGCCTGGAGATGGCCGGGTGCATGATCAGCGTGTGCCGCCTGACGCCCGAGCTGACCCGCCTCTGGGACGCCCCCGTCGAGACGCCCGGCCTGCGGTGGGGCCGATGAACGCGGGAGGGCCCGCGACCGCGGAGGATCTCGCCTCGTGGATCCGGCACGCCGCCGACCTGGTCTCCGCCGACGTCGACCGGCTCACCCGGCTGGACGCGGCCATCGGCGACGGCGACCACGGCCACAACCTCGACCGCGGCTTCCGCGCCGCCGTCGACGCGCTGCCCGGCGGCGACGCGCCGCCGGGCAAGGTGCTGGTCTCCGCGGGCTTGGCCATCCTGTCCAAGACCGGTGGCGCGTCCGGCCCCCTCTACGGGACGGCCCTGCGCCGCGCGGGCAAGGCCCTCGGCGACGCCGCCGACGTGGACGCCGCCGCGCTCGGCGCCGCGCTCCGGGCCGCGCTCGACGCCGTCCAGGACCTCGGGAAGGCGGCGGAGGGCGACAAGACGATGATCGACGCGCTCGCCCCCGCCGTCGCCGCCTACGAGACGGCTTTGGCGGACGGCTCCGGCCTCGCGGCCTGCGTGCGCGCCGCCGCCGACGCCGCGTCCGAGGGCGCGGAGGCGACCGTCCCGATGCAGGCCCGCAAGGGCCGGGCCAGCTACCTGGGGCCGCGCAGCGTCGGGCACATGGACCCCGGCGCGTCGTCCACCGCCCTCATCCTGCGCGCTCTGGCCGACGTCACGGAGGAGGGATGATGGTCGGGATCGTCATCGTCTCCCACAGCCGGACGCTCGCGGAGGGCGTCGCCGAGGTCGCCCGCGCGATGGGCGTCGGCAAGGCCGTCGTGGAACCCGCCGGCGGCGACTCGGAAGGACGGCTCGGCACGAGCATCGACCTCGTCGAGAGCGCCGTCGCCGCGGCGGACGGCGGCGACGGCGTGCTCCTGCTCGCCGACCTCGGCAGCTCCGTCCTCACCGCCAGGATGCTCATCGAGGACGCCGAACGCGATGACGTGCTGCTCGCGGACGCGCCGCTGGTCGAGGGCGCCGTCGCCGCCGCCTCGATGGCCGCGACCGGCGCGGACCTGGCCGCCGTCCGCGCCGCCGCCGAATCCGCCTTCGAGCACCGCAAGACCCTCTGACCTGGGGGTCTTACGCAGACGGCCCTTGGAGGAGGGTCCCGAGGACGGACGAATCGCCCACCGTCGGATCGCCCCGCACCTCGTACACGCGGGTCTCCTCCTCGTCCCGGACGGTGATCCGGTAGGCGGGCAGGTCGGCGCCGATCTCACCCTCGCCGCCGCGGGCCTGCGCGGCGGCGAGGGCGCCCACCGCCTCCTGGACGCGTCCGGCCCGCCCGGCGGGAAGGTCGGCGGTGTCGTACTGCGCGACGACCGTGTCCCGGCCGGCGAACCCGCCGGTGCTCTCGATCTTCACGCGCATTCCGCGCCGCACCTCCCCGCCGTTCCGTGCACGGTCTACTCGCTCAAGGCCCGGCCTACTTGCTGAAGGCCCGGCGCAGCTCGTCAAGGTCGTTCCGGAGGATGTCATCGTCCTCCAGCGACCCGCGCTTGGCCAGCTTCTCGGCGTCGACGACCTGGTACTCGGGCATCTGCATCGTCCCGCAGCAGCGGGACCTGTCCTGCTCGGCCCGCAGGCTCGCCGAGTGCTCGTCGAGCGCCTCGACCTCCGTGACGTCCTGCCCGTCCCCGGTGTAGTCGGCGTCGGTCATCTTCATCCGCCCGCTCATCAGGTCGGTCAGCGGCGTCGCCGCCGTCGTGATCTCCCGGACGGCGAACCGGTTGCGGATGAACGTCCGGTAGATCGCCGGGTCGCCGCGGCCCGCCGAGATCTGCAGCATCTTGTTCGCCACGTCCACGTACCGCGCATGGGTCGCCGGGGACGCCACGATCGCGTCGAACACCAGCCGGCACAGCGCGGACGCCGTCTCGATCAGCACGAGCGACGGATCCTTGGTGCGTCGCTGCCGCGCCATCTCGAACGTGTAGACGTCCGCCAGCACGTCGTAGATCGCGCCGGTGAACACCTGGGAGATCGCGTGCACCTCGTTGCCGACTTGGCTCAGCTTGAGGTCGTTGTCGGCGTTGCGCAGCCCGGACGGCATGCCGAGCGCCCGGCCGAACTCCTCGGCGACGTCCGCCAGGAACGACTTGTCGTGCAGGTTCGCCTTGGTGAGCGCGACGAGCGCCTCCGCCTGGTCCGGCTGCGCCAGCGCCAGGAAGATCGCCGTGAGGTCGCCGAACGACTCGTGCAGCCCGCCCGTCTGCGGCGGCCCGTCCGCCGACAGCCAGCCCGGCTTGAGCCCGTCCAGCAGGGCGTGACCCGTCTCGTGCGCGACGATGTCGAACGACCGGCAGGTGTGGACGACGTTCGTCTCGGGCTGCCCCTCCGGGGTGAAGAACAGGAACTTCAGGGCTTTCGCCGTCCGGCTGTAGAACGCGTTCGCGCCTACCCCGGCGCGCGGGAACACCGAGATGCGGTCGGTGTTGCCGCCGACGTTCCACGCGAACGGGATCGGGTTGCCGCCGTTGTGCCGCTCGTACATCGCGATGGCCTGCCGGACGACGGCGAACGTGTGCGCGCAGTCGAACTGCGGGCTGCCCGCGGCGAACACGAAGTCGCCGTTGACGTTGCGCGCCACCGGGGTGACGCCCTGCATCTCCGTCCGGACGCGCGCGTCCGTCGGCCCGTTCAGCACCACGGTCGGGACGAAGGCCAGCCGCGCGCCCAGCTCGGTGACCGACGGGTCCTGCTTGTAGATCAGGAACCGGTGCCCCGTCCGCGCCGGCACCGGAACGGGCACCGGCCTCGGAGCGGCCTGCGGAGCCGCCGGGGCGGCTGCCGATCCCAGCCGCTGCGCGGGAACCTCGATCTGCGTCGCCGCGGTGTTCCGCTGCTCCTGGAAGTCTTGCTGGTGGATCGTCATCGAAGCCACCTCCCCTTTACGGTGCGCGAGTCCCTGATGACCCTGCGCTCCCAGGACTGGACACGCCTACCCGAGCCGTGCTTCGTGCATGGCGTTCGCTATACCCCGCTGTCCGCGGTGCTCTGTGTACGGCGCGCGCTGTGGCTCTAGGTACGGGCCGGCCGGTCCGGCGGGTCGTGTCCGCCCCGTCCAGCCGAACGCTCCGCCGGTCAGGAGATCGAGTCAACCCACAGGCCCCAAAAGGCCTGCCGTCTGTCCACATGCTGCCGCCAAGCGTCCACATGCTGCCAACAGCCGTGACAACCCCCGAGTCGTGTAGGCGCGCTCCCAGGCTGAAACACCGCGGATGAAGCAAGCAAAGCGCCCTCGACGGCCCCCCGGAGAGCACAAGGCAAACGCCAGCGCGCGGAGAGGCCGCAGGGAGACAGCGGGCTGCGGGAGGCCACGGTGAAGACACCGCCGGACGCACAGAGGGCCCGGGAAGGCGCTATCGGGGCCGCGGAGAGGACGCGGGAGATTGCTGTCGGGAGCGGAGGGGCTGCGGGGAGGCGCTGGCGGAGTCGCGGGGAGGGCGCGAGCGAGATAGGCGGGCGCGGAGAGGTCATGGG